>DATHOK010000225.1:0-18384 GCA_035484995.1 Verrucomicrobiia bacterium
GACCCCAATAAAGTTGGGGAAGATGGTCTTTGGCGGACCTTATATCTGTGTCTCTTGCCTTATCAGTGTCAGGAGAATCTGGCCACCGACGACATCTTGAAGTCGCGAACCTTTCGCGTGGTGGGCAGTCCGGTGTTTGCAGTGGTTGCACAAACCGCTAATTTCTGGCTGTTATGGAAGCTGGTTGGAAGCTTGAAGTTCACGCTCGTGATGTGGATCGGCGTCCGAATTTTCGGTTGGTGGATCAATATGATTCAAAACTACTGGACCCACACTCGAAACTTTGGATACCGGCGCTATGACGATGAACGTGACAACGCGATGAACATTGGCGAATGGCTGCCAGTAACGGCAACCTTCAGCGCCTGCCTGCAGAATAACCATCACCACTATCAAACTCTCTTGCGGCTCAGCCACGACGAATCTGAATATGATTTTGGATTCTTGACCGTTAAATTCATGAAGCGTCTCGGGCTGGTGAAGGCGACGGCGAGGGGCGAACAGGTACCTGCGGACGTTCGATTGGTCGCATTAGATTTTTAGGATGTTCTTTTTCTTTTTGTGAATGGTTCAACAGTTTGCCTGAAAAAATCCTTCGCAATTTCCTCGCCGTCCAGACCGTAACGTTCCGGCCACTCTTCGGGATAGTAGTAGGTCCCAAAAAGCTTATCGATCCACGGAAAATGAATAGCGAAGTTCTTATCGATGCCCTCTTTTTGAGAAGTATGGTGCCAATGGTGATATCTGGGCATAACCAGAAACTTTTCAATCCATTTTGCGTTGGGGCCGAAATTGCAATGGGTCCAGGTAGCGTGCAGAGTGACAAAAATCAAGTACGCCAGGATGATCGATTGCGAAAATCCAAACATGAGGGGGACAAGGATAAATCCGCGCACGAGTGTGTCGTCGACGAAGTGGGAGCGTGAGCCCGCGATCCAATCCAGCGCCTTCGAAGAATGGTGTACCGCATGAAAGCGCCATAGAAACGGCACTTTATGCAAAGCCAAGTGAATGAAATATTCCGCAAGATCCGCAACCACAACGGCAAAGAAAAATTGCAAAAGCCAAGGCATTCGAGCGATAAGGTGCTGAAGAACTGGAACGCCGAGATATTTGGTGGCCTGGGTGGCGGGCAATAAAACCAGAAAAGACAAAATTTGTATCGGGAGATGCGTGGACATGAAATAAACCACATCCAAAGTCCACTCGTTCCTGAATGTTCCCTGATTTGGATACTGCGGCCAGAGTCTTTCGAGCGGCACGTAGATGAGCGCCATTAAAAGCAAATCAAGCAAGAACCAGTCCAGGCCGATGGCTGGCCCGCTGTGCAAAGTACCGTTAATCTGTACGCTTGATCCGCCCAAAGCCGTTGCCGCAATGGCAAGCAACATCCCGGTCATTGCCAAGGTCTTTTTCTTGCGCCTAATCGAAGAAATGATTCCGAATACAATTGCGAACACGATGAGGCCTTGGATTAAAAGGCGCATCGTATGCATTGGATAATGGGGGCGCAGTTCGGGCGAGCTCAGCAGCTCGGGAAAATGCAGGCACAGAACTCCTCCGAATGAAAGAAATCCGAAGAAGGCGGACAATATCCCACTCCACCAACCGGTTCCAAAGCCAGTGGATTCGGCGTCACCAAAGAATTCGTTGATCTTTTGTTCGATCACGGTGTCTCCTATTTTACGTACCTCGACTCATGCAAGGTATTAGAAAAATAGGGGCGTGACGCACCTCAGTAATGGCACCTGCGTCCAGAAGCCTGCAGGCCACGACGCCGGGGTGAGGTTCATCACTCACGAACGGCAGATTTGGACGGTAAGTTCCACTTCCAAAAAAGTCTCAGGCCTCCACCAGAAAAGGTCGCTGATCTGTAGGGAACCAACTGGTATGATGACGTTCGACAAAAGGCCGATGGTTTTGTTTCTGGAATTGAGTGAGGCGAACCAAGGATAGCCATCGCGGTTCGTTCAACATGGAGGACGCATTGACTGACTCGAGCCATAACGCTTTCAATCGTCGCGAGTTCATCCACGGCGCGCTTGCTGGAGCCGCCTTCGCCGCATTGCCAATCTCTGCTTTCTCTTCGGCTGGTTCATTAGCGGATGATCCCGGCATCCAATCGGTGCTCAGCCAAATACAGAAGATGCATGATGAGAACGTGAAGCGACTGCAGGCCTGGATCGCTTTGCCCTCGATTGCGGCCGAGAATCGCAACTATCCGCAGGGGCCTGAGTATATGGCGCAACTGGCTCGCGATGCGGGGTTCGCGAACGTTGAGATTGTGCCGACATCGGGCAAGCCGGGGGTCTTCGGCATTCTGGATGCTGGTGCTGCAACCACCGTCGGCATCTATTTCATGTACGACGTAAAACAGTTTGATCCTTCGGAGTGGTCTTCGCCGCCGCTCGAAGGGAAGATCGTGGAGAAAGAAGGGTTGGGCAGGATTTGCGTCGGTCGCGGCGCTGTGAACCAGAAAGGCCCTGAAACGGCTTTCCTAGGCGCGCTTCATGCCTTCAAGGCAGCGGGGAAAAAGCTGCCGGTAAATCTCGTGCTCGTCTGTGAAGGTGAAGAAGAGATTGGCTCGACTCACTTTCCCGAGGTGATCCACCAACCGAGGGTCACCGATGCGCTGAAGAAATGCATGGGAGTGTTCATGCCAGAAGCGGGCCAGGACGCCGATGGAGGCATTCAGATATCACTGGGCGCCAAGGGAGTGGTTGAGCTCGAACTGGTTTCCAGCGGAGAGCGATGGGGACGAGGGCCCAAGCACGATGTTCACTCGAGCCTCGAGGCGCAGGTGGATAGCCCTGCGTGGCACCTGGTACAAGCGCTCAACACGCTCGTCGAGTCCGATGGACACACGCCAGCAGTGGCGGGCTTTTTTGACAAGGCCAAGCCGCTCACTCCCGGACAAATGAAGATGATTCAGGATGTCGCCGCTCGCCGCAATGAAGACACGGTTAAGAAGCAGCTAGGCGTTGAGCATTGGGTGCATGACGCAAATTGGCTTGATTCACTCGTGCTACTCGAATCCAAACCCACGATCAACATCGAAGGCTTGGTTGGTGGATACACAGGTCCTGGCGGCAAGACCATTCTGCCGCATCGCGCTGTCGCGAAGATTGACATGCGGCTGGTGCCGGACATGACGGCTGCCGGTACGCTCGCGCTTCTGAAGGAGCATCTCGCCAAGCACGGCTTCGGCGATATCGAGGTCAATATGACTGGCGGCTACGATCCGACCCAGACCTCGCAAGATTCGAAGCTCATCAAGGCGCAAATTGCGACTTACCGCAGGCTGGGGATGGATCCCGTGCTGTGGCCCCGATCCGCAGGATCCTGGCCGGGATACATCTTCACTTCCGAACCTCTCAATCTTCCGGCTGGACATTTTGGACTGGGGCACGGGACCGGGGCACACGCTCCGAATGAGTATTATCTGATCGACTCCACGAATGCGAAGGTTGGGGGAATTGACACGGCTGTGGGTTCATTCGTCGAATATCTCTACGCCTTGGCTTAGAGCAGAGTGAGACTCAACGGCCGTCAAGGCTGGACGCCTGCATAGGCAGGGATCGCGCCGCGCGCGGCGTTTTTGTAAACCACGCCGCCCTTCATCACAAATACAACGCGCCGAACGGCGGTGATGTCTTTCAACGGGTCTCCGTCGAGCGCAATGATATCTGCTTGAAAGCCGGAGGCGATCGAGCCAATCTGATCGCCCATGCCTAGCGCCTCCGCGCCCAGCGAGTTGGCAGAGACCATCGCTGCCATCGGGTCCACGCCGCAGTCACGCACGCGATCGATGAACTCTTCGGCATTGCGCCCGTGAGCGCCGGCCACGGCGTCCGTGCCAAAAACAACTTTCAGTCCCGGAGTTTTTACTGCGTGTTCCACGATTTCGTGATCCATCGGCAGGATCTTCTCCATCGCGGCGAATCCCTCGGCAGTGTAGCCTTGCGTGCCGAGATACTTTTCTCTGTTCTGCAAGTAGTTTTCAATCACGAGCCCGCATTGCGGATCGAAATAAGTGCCCTTCTCGGCCATCAATTTCAAGTCCTCGTCTGGGGCAAGAGTGCCGTGCTCAATCTCGGTGCAGCCCGCGAGAGTCGCTGCGCGCACCGCCTCTTTGTAAGCGTGCACAAGTGTGCGCAATCCCTGCTTCTTTGCTTCATCACAGGCAGCGTTCAATTGCTCCTGCGAAAGCGTCATTCCTCCGCCCTGGCGAATGGACTTGGAAGCGAAGATTTTGATCAAGTCCGCGCCCGCCTGCTTTTGCTTCCTCACATAATCGCGGATTTCATCGGGTGTGCCGGTCGCCTCGCCTCTGCCTTCGAGCGGATCGTTGGCCGTCAGGATACGTGGGCCCGGGATGATTCCTTTCGCGATGGCGTCGCGCAATGCAATATCGTTCGGCGCGCCCACACTTTGCACCGTCGTGAAGCCTGCCATTAGCGTCACCCATGCATTCGACGCCGCTTTATAGGAGTCCCCTTGGGCTGTCCCGTCCGTGCCTGCGTTTTTCCCATCCTTGCCGAAGATCCATGTGATGTGCACGTGAGCGTCAATCCAGCCGGGCAGCACCGTCAGACCGCGCAGATCATAGTCCACCGGCCCTTCGATCGCAGGATCAATCGCAATGATCTTTGACCCTTGGATCGCGAGCCGAACATCATGGAGCGTCTGACCCTTACCATCGATCACGACGCTCGCGGCAATTATTATGGGGCGCGGTGAAGCTGAGGTCTGTGCGGACGACTGACTTGGCTGCTGCGCCCACGACGTAGCCCCGCTAGAAAGCAGGGCGGCTGCCAACGCAAATGTGAAGGCTCGAGTGCCAGCGTGCATGCTTTTGCACCTCATTCCCGAGGCAGATTACCACAGCAACGCGTCCTTATTGCTCTTGCGGGTGTCATGCAGTCGCCACTCCGGGAGTCCAAGAAGTTGGACAAACTGCAAGAGAACAGGCGACTCTCCCGCTGGCGGTTGAAGATTTTAGGAGTGGCTAATTTCCTGGGATCTTGATACCTCCCCTCCGGTTACTTCAGTTCCATCCCAGACGGAATTGAGCTAAGGGATTGAACAAGATAGAAGATATTATCGGTTTGTGGGCTGTCCAAAAATCGCGCGTTCGCTGGCCGTCCTGCTGCTCACCGCAGGGACTCTTTTCGCCCAGGAGTACAGTTTCCGTGCCTTCGGGAACGCCGACGGGCTGGCAAACCTTGCGGTGAGGCAAATTTACGAAGACCGCGACGGCTTCGTTTGGGTGAGCACGGAAAACGGCGTCTTCCGTTACGATGGCGATCGTTTCGAGGGATTCGGGCCAGCGCAGGGAATTCCGGTCACCTCCGCGGTCGCGTTTGGCGAAGCCCCCGACGGCTCTCTGCTGGCCGGCGGAAGCTTTGGGCTCTACCACCTGCACGGCAACAGCTTCGAAAAACTTGCAGTCCCTTTCAAGACAGTTAGTTGGGCACAAGGCATTCAGTCGGATGGGAAGGGACACACTTACCTCGGCACTGAATCTGGACTGAAGGAACTCTATTCGAAGCCTGGACAGGATGGATTTGCGATTCACGGGTTTCCCCAATCCCCAGCAACCCCGGGCCCAAGTGTCGACGCTGTTTTAGTGGATGGCGACATCCTCTGGTATGGATGCGCACGGAAACTCTGCCGCAGGGAACTGGATTTTACTCGAGTCTTTGGACCCGAAAGCGGACTTCCGGATTCTGCTGTGATGGTGATTCGCAAAGACAGTGACGGCAATCTGTGGGTGCGAGCGAGGAATGCCGGCGTGTTTGTGTTGCCTTGGGGCCAGACCAAATTTCGCAGGCCCGATGTGCCGACTCCCAGTACCGTGGTCGGCATACCTGGGATTGATTCCTCTGGGCGCATCCTGTTGCCGTCCCCAGCTGGGCTGCTGATTCGGGAGGGGAAACACTGGCAAAAAATCGACCGCGCTCTCGGTCTCCGCGGAGCCGTGTATTCGGTTTTCGAGGACCGGCGGCACTCTCTGTGGATCGGTTTGGCGGGCCGGGGTCTGGTCCAGTGGCGTGGGTATCAGGAGTGGGAAAGCTACTCCACTGCCAGCGGTCTGGCGAGCGATATCGTGTATGAAATCCAACCCCGGGCCGATGGAACACTGTGGGTTGGCACCGAGGGAGGGCTGCTGCGAGGTGATCGCGGACCATCTGGAATTGGGTGGGAGAAGATCAAAGGGCTGGACGGGTTCCCCGTACATAGCGTGCGCAACGGCCCCAACGGGGATCTGTGGATCGGCACCGAAGCGCATGGCGCAGCTCGCCTTTATGTAAAAACTGGCGCCCTGCAATGGTTTGGTGACGCCCAGGGTCTCATGGGCAAATCCGCTTACACTTTGCGCTTCGATCATCTCCGAAGGCTCTGGGCAGCCACCGAGGCTGGGCTATTTGTGTCCACGGCCCCGTATCAAAAGTTTTCTCGAGTTTCGCAATTGCCAGCCACACGAATTTGGGCGATCGCGGAGGGAAGCGACGGCAGCCTGTGGGCCGGCGGCGCCGATGGACTTTTCGCGTTGGCAAACGGGCGCTGGAAGAATTTCACGCGCAACGACGGTCTGAGCAATCAGGAAGTGCTCGCGCTGGGTGCGGGCGCGAACGGGACAATCTGGATCGGGTATCGTTTCGGAGGCGGCATCGACCGCGTTCATCTGAAGCCCAGCGGTTTGGTAGTTGAGAAGGCCGTTCAGAGACCTGGCACCGATGGACTCGTGTACTTCCTTGAATTCGATGCCTCGAGTCGCCTATGGGCCGGTACCGAGCGCGGCGTGGACATGTGGAATGGTTCCCGCTGGAGCCACTACGACACGAGCGACGGCTTGGCCTGGAACGACTGCGACCTCAACGGTTTCGCCGAGGAATCTGACGGCACCATCTGGATCGGAACCAGCGGGGGACTATCTCAATTCAAGCCCCATCCGCGTCTCTTGCCCGAATTACCGATCCAGGTTGTTTTCACCAAGCTGGTGGTGGGAGGTAAGGATGTTTCCGGGCAGAACAATCCGTCCTTCAGCATCCATGCAAATTCTCTGATCGCGCGATACTCGGCGTTGAATGTTTCCAACGACCATCGCATTTTATTTCGCTATCGGCTCAAGGGCGCCAATTCAGCCTGGACCGAGACGACGCAAAGAGAACTGCAACTAGCAGAACTCGCACCCGGAGCCTATCGCCTGGATGTAGAAGCACAAGACGGTGACGGCGTTTGGGGCGGGCACGAGGCTGAGTTCGCCTTCAGAATCCTGACTCCGTGGTACTGGTCGTGGTGGTTTATAGGCATCTGCGGACTCACGCCCCTGCTGATCGCGGGAGGCGTGACTCGATTGCGGATATTAAGCGGGCGAAGAAGGGAGCGCGAACTTCAGCAGCTGAAGGCGGCACATGACGAGATCACGAATCTCGCGTTCTTTGATCCGTTGACCGGCCTGCCCAACCGTCGCCTGCTGCTTGATCGCTTGCGGCAGACGCTAGCCGCCAGTATTCGAAGCAAACGCAAACGAGCGCTGCTCTTCGTCGACCTCGATGATTTCAAGACGTTGAACGACACGCTCGGCCATCACATCGGCGATCTCCTGCTGCAGGAGGTTGCTCGGCGCATTATCGCCAGCATCCGCGAAACCGACACGGTAGCACGATTGGGCGGCGATGAGTTTGTCGTTTTGCTCCAGGAGCTTAGCGAAGCACCCGAGGATGCAGCCGCTCAAGCCAAAACGGTCGCCGAGAAGATTCTCTCCACCATTCACCAGCCATACCTTTTAGATGGCCGCGAGTGCCGCAGCAGTTCCAGCGTAGGAATTACAGTCTTTGGAAATCCAGAAGACAGCACAAACGAAGTCTTGCAACAGGCGGATATCGCGATGTATCAGGCCAAGGCGGCAGGCCGCAACACCTTGCATTTCTTCGCTCCAGCCTTGCAGGCTGCCGTCAACGCCCGCGCCGCGATGGAGGAAGACCTCCGCCAGTCGATAAGAACGAATGATTTCCACCTCTACTATCAGGCGCAAGTGGATCGCGGCGTCCTGATCGGGGCCGAGGCGCTGCTGCGCTGGAAGCACCCGAAGCGCGGCCTTTTACCGCCCGACGACTTCATTCCCCTGGCCGAGCAAACCGGGCTGATACTGTCGTTGGGAGACTGGGTGTTGGAAACCGCTTGTCGGCAGATTTCGGCATGGACGGCTCGAAACGAGACAGCCCATCTGACGGTTGCCGTGAACATCAGCGCTCGACAGTTGCTCAACCCAGACTTCGTGCCCAATGTGTTGAGGACGCTCGAGCGAACCGGAGCCAATCCGCGCAGCCTGAAGTTGGAGCTCACCGAAA
Organism: Verrucomicrobiia bacterium; assembly: GCA_035484995.1. Classification (GTDB taxonomy): domain Bacteria; phylum Acidobacteriota; class Terriglobia; order Terriglobales; family Acidobacteriaceae; genus Sulfotelmatobacter. The sequence continues at coordinate 8,358 of DATHOK010000225.1, forward strand.
GCATGTTTGTGGATGATCTCGAGGACGTTATCGCTAAAATGACGGCGCTCAAGTCTCACGGAATACGGTTCTCTTTGGACGATTTTGGCATGGGCTATTCTTCCCTGGCGTACCTGCGTCGCTTGCCCCTGGACCAATTGAAGATCGACCAGGAGTTCGTCCGGGACATTCTTGTCGACGCAAGCAGCGGCGCCATTGCGCAAAGCATCATTTCGTTGAGCAAGGCAATGGGCTTGTCGGTAATTGCCGAGGGCGTAGAAACGGAAGGACAACGAGACTTTCTCGCCCGACTCGGATGCCATTCGTTCCAGGGCTTCCTGTTCAGCGGTCCTCTGCCGTTGGAGGAGTTCCAAGACTTGTTAGCAAGCTTGGCCGAAAACTCTCTACGAATTCAGCCGTAAGAAATCATCACTGCGTGTAGAGAGCAGCCAACTAGCCTGATTTATCTAGTCTGGTTTATCGCGCTGTAAAATTCTCCGAGAAAGCCTCTGCGAGGTACCGGGAAAGCACGGCGGCCAGTGTTTCATAGTGAGTTGCGATTATTCCCAGATGGTCCCCAGGTACAGTTTCGACCTCAAACTTTTCGGCCAAGGGTGCCCAGACTGCCGCAGCATCATCAGGGAAAGCCGAACTGGTCTCGGCCCTCACGAACTTTATTTTGCCGGGATAAAATCGCGGCCGGTAACAGGTCAGGGCCAGATACGCGCTGTCCCGCACGCGTTGGGTCGCCGGAGTGAACGAGACCCCGGCCGGCGGTTGATACGGCGCGCCTCCGCGAAGATTGGCAACAGAGCGCAGCCCTCTTCTTGCCTGATGCGCGATGAGGCGCACTCGTTGTCCCAACGACAAATAGCGGATGTGCGGGTACGCGTCCAGCATGGCCAGCAAAGCGACCTTTTCCCCGTTCGCCGACAGGCGTTGGGCCATTTCCAGCACGACTAGGCCCCCGAGAGAGTAGCCTGCGAGGACGTAAGGACCGCGGGGTTGCAAATTCCTGATCTCATGAAGATAGAATTCGGCCATCTCCTCGATGCGCGCCAAGGGTTCGTCCAGCCCATCGATTCCTCTCGCTTGCATCCCGTAGATGGGATGGTCTGTTTCGATGTGCTTAACGGGTTGAAAGAAATCCATAACGCTGCCACCCAGGCCATGGGCAACAAAAACCGGCGGCCCCTCTGCGCCCGGCTTCAGGAGTACAAGAGTGGGGAAGCGGGGTGTGGTGGGTTCATCGAGCAACGCGGCCAGAGCGGCGATGGTTGGCGCCTGATAAATCGTGACCGGGGGCAGTTCTCGATCGCACACCTGCGCAATTTCGTTGAACAGCTGAAGGGCTAGCGAAGAATCGCCGCCAAGATCGAAGAAGTTATCGTTGACACTAACCGACTCAAGCTGCAGCACGCGCTGCCAAATCGGGGTAAGAGCTTCGACCATCGAGGATGTAGCTTCAGGCTTCACAACGAATCACGAGTGCGCGAACGCCCAATAGAGTTCCCGAGCCTTGGTGTAGATCGGTCCGAAGGGAAGAACGCGATCGCCGATGCGAGTGACCGGAACTACCTTGGAATAGTTCCCGCTCGCGAAAATCTCGTCTGCCTTTTCGAAATCCTGGTAAACGAGTGTTTTCTCGACGACTTTCACTGCATTCTGCCGCAGCAGGCCGATCACTCTCTGGCGGGTAATGCCCGCCAGGAAAGTTCCGTTCGGAATGGGCGTGAACACCACGCCATCTTTCGCCATGAAAATATTCGACGTAGCGAGTTCGGCGACATTGCCCAACATGTCGCAAACAATGGCATTGTCGAAGCCGCGCGAGTGCGCTTCAAACAGTGAACGCGAATTGTTCGGATAAAGACAGCCAGCCTTGGAATCAACGGGCATCGACTCAATCGTTGGCCGGCGATAAGGAGACAGCGTGATCGAGAAACCCTTGGGCGCCCGCATCGGTGCCTCGTAAATCGAAAGACACCACTGGGTAGATTCGGGATCATGCGCCTGAACCCATGGTCCTTCCTTCTCTGCCCAATACATGGGGCGAATGTAGAGTGCGGCATCCTTATCGAAGCGTTGTATTCCCTCCCGCGCAAGCCTGACCCAGTCTTCATTTGAGACTGTCGGCTTCAAGAAAAGTTTCCTGGCGGAGTCATTGACGCGCGCGCAGTGGAGGTCGAGATCGGGCGCAACCCCTTCAAATGCTCGAGCGCCGTCGAATACTACGGAGCACAGCCAGGCGGCATGAGTGCGCGGGCCCATGATTCCGATGTTGCCCTCGCGCCAGTCTCCTTCGAAATAAGTCCAGGTCTTGGACCAGCCGGCTCCAACCGCCATCAACTCCTCCCACCTGATTTGTTCGGCTTTGTGGTCTCTGAATTCATTTCAAATTCAGGCTGTACCGTTATTTCATTTCGAACGACTCTCGTAGCCAAAAATCGCTTTTAACTCGAGGAATTCCTCGAGGCCAGCTTCACCCCATTCTCGGCCGTTGCCCGACTGTTTATACCCGCCAAAACAACCGCCGAAGTCGATTCTGGCTCCGTTAATGTGAACGTTGCCTGATCGAAGGCGCTTCGCGACTCGTACGGCCCGCTCCCTGTTTCCCGATGTTACAAAACCCGACAAGCCATAGGGAGTGTCATTCGCTATTCGGATCGCATCGTCCTCGTCGTCATAAGGGATGATGCAAAGAACAGGGCCAAAGATCTCCTCGCGAGCGATGGTCATGTCGTTTTTGACGTCCGCAAAGACGGTGGGCTTCACGAAGTAGCCCCTGTTGATCCCCTCAGGACGGCCGGGACCACCGGCAATCAACTTTGCGCCTTCCTCGACACCCTTGTTGATCAGGCGCTGCACTTTGTCGAACTGGGCCTTACTTGCAAGCGGACCGAGACCCGTGTCTTCTGCAAGTGGATCCCCGACCTTGGTGGTCTCACTGGCCTGCCTCGCTGCCACGGTCACCTCCGCCATCTTGGCCCGTGGAACCAGCATGCGCGTCGGAGCGTTGCAGGACTGTCCAGTGTTGCGGAAGCATTCCTGCACGCCTTGCCTGACCGCCTTCTCGAAGTCGGCGTCATCCAGAAGGATGTTAGCCGATTTGCCGCCGAGTTCCTGCGTCACTCGCTTCACTGTCGGAGCTGCGGCCACAGCCACAGCGACTCCGGCTCGCGTGGATCCGGTGAAGGAGACCATGGCTATGTCAGGATGCGACGAGATAGCGGCGCCGACCGTGGGCCCGTCGCCGTTCACCAGATTAAAAACTCCTGCAGGAACAGCAGCCTCATGCAGAATCTGCGCAAATAAATAAGCGGAGAGCGGAGCAAATTCACTAGGCTTGAGAACCATAGTGCACCCTGCAGCGAGGGCAGGAGCCACTTTGCAGACGATCTGGTTCATGGGCCAATTCCACGGCGTGATGAGTCCGCAGACCCCGATGGGCTCTTTCCGCATAAGGGTTGAACCCTTGAGCTCTTCAAATTTGAAGTGCTCCAGCACTTTCGCGGTTTCGAGCAGATGTGCGAGTCCGGCGGGCGCCTGCGCTTTTTTGGATAGCGAGCTGGGTGCGCCCATCTCTTGCAAAATCGCCGCGGCCATGTCCTCTATTTTCGACTGGTACACTGCAATGATCTGGCGCAAAAGGTCCAGGCGCTCCCGCACACTTGTTTCTGAGTACGACTCAAAAGCACGCTTGGCCGCGGCCACGGCCCGGTCAACATCCACAGCGCTTCCGAGCGAGATGGTAGCGATGGGCTGCTCGTTGGCTGGGTTGATGACTGGGAAGTCATGGGCCTTGGCCGGATCGACCCACTTCCCATCAATGTAGAATTTTCTGCAGTCTTTCATGCGCTCCTGTGTAGTTCACGAAGAAACATTCCTCAGTGCTTGGACGCCGACGCGACCTGGCTCGCCGTCCGCTGGTTGTCAGTCAGGGCGATCACGGCAAAGGCGGTGGCGGCATCGCTCATAAAGCGCCCCGTCTCGGAGGATTTGTGCCGCCGTTTGTTCACCGACGAAGCTGGCCAGGAACCGTCAATTGCGCTCTGGTTGCTCATCAGCCAGGAGACTCCATGCTTGAGTTGCGCATTGTCGCGGGGTAGGCCCGCCTCCTGCAGGGCAAGGATCATCAGGCTGGTGGCCAAACCATCGCTTTTCCCTTCCATGGGGGTTCCATCCTCTCGGAGCCACATGTTCACGAGTGACTTAGCAGTCCAACCGCTCCACCTCCAGGCGATGGAAGCCAGCCTCCATCCTCCATCTGCCTGTTGCTTGTTCAGTATTTCCTGGATGATCGCTTTTTGTTCTTCCGGCGCGAGAATCCCAGGCAATTTCGTGGAAGCCCAGAGCAGGAAAACACGATTGATTGTGGATTGCCCTGCGCGTTCCCGCTTCAGGTATTCGCGCAAGGTTGCGAGATTGCCCTGAATTTCAGGGGCCGCGGCATAATTCCCAGGGGCCGTTCCAACCGCCATTGCGGCCAGCGTCGCCCCGTAGTAAGCGGAATCGTCCGCTTCCCAAGGCTCCTGGTCGAACTGAAGCCAGGGCCATGAGCCCTTATTTTCTCCCGTGGTCTGTTGTAAAGCCCACATGTTGTTGAATGCGGCACGGGTATCGTCAGTGAGTTGTCCGGTCTGGGCATCGTGGCCGGCGAGAATCAGAGCGTTGAGAACCGACTCCGTTCCCCGGGACTCGGCGGTTTTGTGGTCGTATCCCTGATCGCTGTAGTAGGGCCCAACTTCTTTCCAAAGACGAACACGCTTGGTGACATTCTCGACCAGTTTGCGCTCATTGATTGACGGAGCTTGCTCTGCGAGAGCGGCGCGCAGCGCAGGCCGCGAGAGCGCATACGGCAAAGCCGTATGACAAGATACGCAGAAGGTACCATGGTCGCGACCGGATCCCGTCCATCCCATCCACCAACCTTCACGGTAGTCAAGGTAAGCGGCAGCAGCCTTGGGATCCCATGAGTTGGAGACTTTCGCGGCGGGGGGCGAGCAGGCTATCATCCCCGCGGCTGCCAGGCACGTCAATAAGGCTCCAATTTCTCGCAAGGCAGCTTTCATCGGGATCGCGTCTCCATACCGTTCGAGCGATGATCTAACCACTGACCGAAGAAAATGGAGGGAAGTAAGCGATGGCCGGGAAAGGCACCGACCCTCGAAACCTAGCTGTATTATACAAGAATCCCCGCAATCTCCGGCCCTGCGCGTCCCCGGTTTCGGCGCTGAAATTCGCAGGAGTTTTGAGATTGTGCTCCGATAGAAACAAGTCAGTTAGGGCTGAGCAAGGCTAGCCGCTACGTCGGAGAGACAGATCCGACTCGCAGACCTTGCAAACAAAATGAAGCGATCCGCTGAAGCGCCTGCCGGGCTACCAGCACAAACCAGGCTGACCTTCCGATCGACGGGCGGCCGGCAGTTTTCCACATCGACGAAAGCAATCGCAGCCGTTCCCGATGGCTCACTCGAATTCTTACTCCCTTGGAAGCGATGATGTCGTACGCCTTTCCCTCCAGATAAACCGTCCGAACATCTTTCCAGAAGCACTCCATCAAAGACAGCGGGATGGCATGTTCGACGATTGCCTCGGGAACGAAGAGAGGGAGCTTTCCATTCTGCATCAGGTTGGCCAATAAAAGAGTGTCCTCAGCTCTGAGCGCGACTGGGTCAAACACTCCCGCGTCGATATCCGCCCGGGTGCGCTGCATAGCGAATCCAGCCGTATTCAAGTATTGAATGCGGCCGTCTGTCTGAAGCATGTGGTCTTGAATCGTAATCAGGCGCAATTGTTCTGCTCTGCCGACCAGATTCGAGCAATTCCCCACCAGCCGCAGTTGGAAGCAATCGTGCTGGGGCGAGTGCCCGATCGTTGAATTCAGGGCGGCCAGGCAGTTTATTTGAAGTCTGCAGTCGGCATCTATGAAGAGCAACACTCCGCCCTTGGAAGCCCGAATTCCTTCATTTCTAGCAGAGGGAATCCCGGAGTGAGATTGTCGAATCACGGTTAATGGGTAACTATGGGCCGAGCTGCGAATGAATTCTGGAGCGCCCTCTAAGCTGCCGTCGTCCACGAGGATAACTTCGAAAGGCGGCGCATTCCTTTGCCGTGCCAGGGATTGCAGACATTGATCGAGCGGTATCCAATCGTTGTAAACCGGGATGACAATGCTGAATAGTGGTGACGCGGTGGAGTCCTGTTCACTTTGAGTCATGGCCCGTTCAATTTCTCAGAAGGTGCACCTTAAGCAATTCAGGATTTCACACTCAACCCTGAAATCAAAGTTCGCTATTGGATACTCTGGTGACGTCGAGACAGCTCGCCTACTCGTTGCTGCCAGGAGTATCGGGCATTCCGCTTGGTTAGGTGGGATCGAATCCGCCAATCACAATGGCACTGATCGTCGTCTCGCGCAGGTTGTATAACTAGAGATGAAATCCTATGCTCGATAGGCTCGGCGGCGTGAGGTCAAATCATCAAGTCCTTGCGGTGGTTCTTGGCATCGCCGGCACACTACAGGTCGGATGCACAAGCTGCCGGAGTGCTCCCAGACCAACACCAACCCAGCGACTGGAAGAAGCACTCCGGCAGGAAGCGCTTCGGAAAGCCGAGATGTCCAGTGATCCCACTCCTCTTCTAGTTGCCCCTCTAGCCTGCCCCACCTTCGGCTCCGCCGCGGCGCCAACAGCACCCCCGGAAGGGCATAAGGTGATTCTCTCGTGGAATGCCAGCGCCCCGGCTGACCCGAAGCATGCCGCGGCCGCCGGTTATTGCATCTATCGCGGCGTGAAAGAAAAGGACCCGTCGCCCGCCCTGCTCAACAATACCCCATTTCCAGGCACCAGCTGCGTGGATGACTCGGTGATCAACGATAAGAAGTACTATTATGTGGTGCGAGCGATCAGTGCCCAAGGCGTTCCTAGCATAGTCTCCAACGAAGTATCGGCCAAAATTCCGAAGCAGAGCAATCCTTCTGCCTCGGCACCGCTGGCACCTCTATGCCGCGTCCCCGCCGCCTTGAAATAGCCCCCTGCGGCTCGGGAAGGGGGCCAAAACCGGGCAGTCGGCCTTATGACGGCGCAGATCGGGCGGCACCACGCTTGGGCGCAGTATTCGACCTCCAGACTTGACAGCCGGGTGTACAATTTCGGCTGCCTATCAAATGCACCTGTTTTGGTGCATTTTGACGGCCAAGTTGGCAAACCAGGAGGGTAGAACCATGGATCGATCTGTGCGGCTGCATTTGGTCGGGAAGACTACGTACTACATCGGCTGGATTTCGTTGTTATGCGGAGGGCTGGTGCAGCTGAACGTTGCCAAATCCCTATTCATCGCGATGAGCCTGACCAAGCGGAATCTCTTCGAAATCAGCGTGGTCTGCTTCATCATCTGCGTGGCGTCAGAGGTTCGGGCCCTCGTCCCTACTGAAAAAGTGCTCCCCAGTGTGGTAAAGAGGCAGGCAGCCGCATAGCCGGTTCTGCGGACTGCGTGATCGTCGGGCTATGCCGCCGCCGGTGACACTTCAGCGACCGCTTGCCCTGAATGTCCTTTTGGCATCTAGGCGTGGCTGCCCAAAGGCTGCCAAGCCGTCTAGCTTATGCGACCCCGCCGGTCGATAGCTCGATTCTTGTCTGCGACAGCCATTCCGTCAGTGGCGCTGGCGATTCTGGTGATGATGCCCTTGCGGGTGCGGGCCGCCGCGCCGGAAATGAGTTTTTCGCCAACCTTCTCGCGTTTCGGCGGCGTCATCGCACAACCAGAGGGTTAGAATTACATCGTGCCGAGTGCCCCGGACCGCGAATCCACTTTCGAATCGTTATCCCTGCCAGTTTTTTCTATTCTCACCGCAATCTCCCTGGTGATCTGGTGGTCTCCACTCTCAGCCTCGTTGGCTCTCGCTCTCCACGACGAACAGTACACGCATATTCTGCTGATCCTCCCCGTTAGCGCGGCGCTGATCTTCATGGATTGGAAACCGCCCGAGCCTCACGGTGGACTCAGCGTGGTCCTTGGTTCAATCTTGCTGGTCATGGCCGCTTCGCTGACTTTCCTTATCAGATGGAATGCAGTAGCACTCTCCCCCGATGAGCAGCTTTCCGCGAACATGCTGGCACTTGTCGTATGGTGGATTGCTGCTTTTATTCTCTGTTTCGGCTTGCCCGCTTCCCGACGTGCGCTTTTTCCTCTTTGTTTCTTGTTCTGGTTGATTCCTTTCCCCGACTTCGCGTTGAACGCCATCGTGAACCTGCTGCAGCAAACCTCCGCCGCAGCCGCTCATCTGCTTTTCGCCGCCGCAGGTGTTCCAGTCGAGCAACGTGGCGTGTTCGTGCACATCCCCGGGTTGACGGTTGAGGTTGCCCGGGAATGCAGCAGCATCCGTTCCAGCTCCATGTTGATCGTCACCACCATGGTTCTGGCGCAACTCCTCTTGCGCTCACCCTGGCGAAAGGTCTTGATTATTTTGGTGGCGTTCCCTCTCTCTGTTGCCAAGAACGGGCTGCGTATATTTGTCATCGCAATGCTCACAACCCGTGTCGATCCCAGCTTCTTGACGGGAAGAGTGCACCGCAAGGGTGGGATCATCTTCTTTCTGATCGCCTTGGCGGCGACATTCCTGCTTCTTTGGATTCTACGGAGGGGCGAAGAGGTGAGCCCCGGAGTCAGGGCGAAGAGAGCCGTTTCAACGCAGACCTAGCCTATCGATGAGCGAGGTCGTAGGTTACAGCTGCCCCTGAGGCGCTCATATTCAGCATGGAAACCGCGCGCTCCAGTTTGTGATGTCCCGTCTTGTGGAAGATGTAGCTGAGCCCGACCACGCCAGCGGTTTCACCGGCGAAATTCACTGCAAGCCGTGGCGTGCTGCCGGTGAATACGCGGGTCACCGGGTTCAGTTCCTGTCCGCCACCGTGAAGGTTGTCCTTAGTAACGACGAAATCGGCAGCGCTGAAGACGGCATTTGCCGCAAACAGAACGCAATTCTCACGGTCCCAAAATCGATGGCTGGGAGCTTCGGGCAACGTGGTCGGCTGGAACGTCGTCACCATTGGAGCTGCTGCCATCGGGACCGGTTGTATCGCGTCCGGCCGAAGCAACGCGGCAGAGACTTCTTGTGACAGGGCGGGCCGGCACAAACCAACGGCTGCCAGGAGAATGACTACCCTGTATTTGAGGATCGCGCGAAGCCAGTTTGTCCGCATGACTTTAGTGGGGGCCCAGTACTGGCCACCGGTACTTGTACTATCGCAAATGCCGGGCCGAGGCGGTATGGCCCCAATGTGCCACTAAGCCCTTTAAAATGATTACTTTGTGTATGACGAATGGTTACTGAAGTGACTCCCCGGTGTGCAAATCATTGCATGTTAGAGCGTTTCTAACTGATTCACGGGGGCCATTGGATATTCAGGCCCGGCGCGCACCTTCGCAACTCAAGCTTGCATCCGCTCGGATACCTCCCAAGCAAAACTGCTCTTCAAACGCGACTAAGGCCGTAGTTCCTCTCCTCAATTCAATTAAATCGACTGCGACTTGCATCGCAGGCGTTGAGCGACTCCTCTCCATTCCGCTGGCGCTCGCCGATGTCGCGGCGTAATCGAAAGTGTTGAACGAGTTATTGGAGCATCTGATCGACGCCATAAGAAATATGAATTGGACTCAGTAGATGCGTACCGTTATCGTCTGCGGATTAGGGAGAAGACTGTCGATTGAGCGGACTGGCGCTCATCGCGTCGGCTCACTTTCCCGGATCAACCTTTGCTTCCAGGTACATGCCAGGTATATGAAAGCTCGGCCGTATCGGCAGTTGCAGACGCCGTTCCAGCGCAAGTACGATCGCCAGAGAATTGCCCACCCTTCAGAAACAGGAGCAACCAGACATGAGAAAGCGAGCGGGCAGGTACTCCCTGCGCCTTTCGATACTATGGGCGAGATTGTGGGCGACGGCGTCGGCCACTGCCGTCGTTTTTTTAGTCGCGGGATTCCTTACCGGGCTGGCCACGCCTTGCTTCGCAGACGATGGCGTCAAGCCGGACCCTTCCGGCATAGC
>DATHOK010000226.1:0-9062 GCA_035484995.1 Verrucomicrobiia bacterium
TTGCGGCTTCACCGGGAGCGCAGGGCTGCTGCTGGTGGAGGAAGCCGGGAGCACCTTCTTTACCGACGTCCGCTATGACACGCAGGCGCGCGAGGAGGTGAAAGGCGCGAAAGTGGTTATCGCGCACAAGGCGCTGCTGAACGCCCTCGGAGAGTGGATTGCAGCGCGCCGCAAGAGGTCTAGGGCCAAGGGATGGACGATCGGGATTGAAGCCGAGCACCTCACTGTCGCGGAGAGAAAGCAACTGGTTGATCTGCTGCCTTTGGGCATACGGTTAAGGAACGCTCCCGCTCTGGTGGAGAAAGCTCGAAAGGTTAAGGACGAGGAGGAGCTTGGCTTGATCCGTGAGGCCGTGAAATTAGGAGCGACTTTGTTCGACCGGGCGCTCGAAGTATTGCGACCGGGGGTCAAAGAGTGCGAGTTAGCGGCGGAGATGGAATACGCAGCGCGGCGAAGTGGAGCGGAGGAGATGTCGTTTCCTACCATCATCGCTTCGGGGGCGAGGTCGGCGCTGCCCCACGGCAGAGCTTCGGAGCAAGCCATCGCGCCGGGAGGATTCGTGGTCTGCGATTTCGGTGTTATACTCGCAGGTTATTGCTCGGACCAGACCCGCACTGTGTGGGTGGGCCTGAGCAGAGTTCCGGAGGAAGCGCGTCACGCATACGAGTCGGTGCGTGAGGCGCAGGAAGCCGCAATTGCGGCGGTGCGGCCGGGCGTCAGCGCCGGGGAAGTGGATGCGGCGGCGCGGAAGGTATTGCGCAAGGCTGGGATAGGGCGTTATTTTACGCACTCCACGGGCCACGGAGTAGGTTTGGAGATCCACGAAGCGCCCAGGGTTGCGGCCGGGCAAATGGAAGTGCTCAAGCCCGGCATGGTCATCACCATTGAGCCGGGAGTATACTTCCCCGGAAAATGGGGCGTGAGGATCGAGGACATGGTGGCCGTCAGCGAAGACGGCTGCGAGGTGCTGACTCCGACCAGCAAGGATTTTCTGGCAGTCTAGGGAAGGGTCTTAGTTCTCGGGTCCCAGGTCTTGGGTCTTAGGCTACAGACTTTTGCACCGACTGAGAGGCCTGATACCTAACGCCTGAGACCCAAGACCAGAAGCAAGCGGTCCCACCGTACACGAATGAATCAAAAAGAGCTGAAAGAACTCATCGAGTTCTTAATTGAAAAAGACATTGCCGAGTTCGAGTTGGAGCGCGGCGATGTCAAGGTGAAAATCAAGCGGGCTGGCGAGCACACCGTGGTTTACACGCACGGGGAGATGCCGAGGCCGGCGGGCGGGGCCGTCCCGGAACCGACGCAGACTTCAGGCGCAGTTGCTCCGGCCGCGCCGCCGAAAGCACCGGAGCCGGAAGAAGACCTGCACATTGTGAAGTCTCCGATCGTAGGAACGCTTTACGAAGCGCCTTCGCCAGGCGCTCCGCCTTTTGTCAAAGTGGGGGACATGGTGGAAGTGGGGCAGGTGCTGTGCATCGTTGAGGCGATGAAATTGCTGAATGAGATTGAGTCGGACACGGCCGGCGAAATTGTGAAAAAGATGGGGAGCAACGGCCAGCCGATTGAGTACGGGCAGGAATTGTTTGCCATCCGGGCGAAGAAGTGAGGGAGATTGGGGTAATTTGGTAATTGGGTAATTTTGTAGTTGAAAAAGCTTCGGGGCCTCAAATTACCCAATTACAAAATTGCCAAATTACAAAATGCCCTCCTCTGTCCCCAATTCAATCTGAAATGTTCAAGAAGATCCTGATTGCGAATCGCGGAGAAATTGCGCTGCGCGTGATTTGCGCGTGCAAGGAACTCGGCATCCACACTGTCGCCATCTACAGCGAGGCGGACCGGCATTCTCTGCCGGTGCGCTTCGCCGACGAAGCCATCTGCATCGGGCCGCCGCAACTGGGGCTGAGCTATCTGAACATTCCGGCGGTGATCAGCGCGGCCGAGATTGCCAACGTGGACGCGATTCACCCGGGATACGGATTGCTGGCGGAGAACGCCAACTTTGCCGAGGTGTGCGAGACCAGTGGGATCAAGTTCATCGGTCCGCGGCCCGAGGTAATGCGGCTGATGGGGGAAAAAGAGAAAGCGCGCTCTGCCATGAAACAGGCGGGCGTGCCGATTCTGCCGGGCTCGGATGGAATCATCGCGTCTGAAGTCGAAGCTGTGGAGTGGGCGCGGCAGGTGGGCTTTCCGGTGATCGTGAAGGCATCGGCGGGCGGCGGCGGACGCGGCATGCGCATCGTTCGCAACGAAGAAGAACTTCCAGGGCTGTTCAAGGCGGCGCAGTCGGAGGCGGCGGGTGCGTTCGGCAATGGCGACCTGTATATGGAGAAGTATGTCGAACATCCGCGGCACATCGAGTTCCAGGTGCTGGCCGATGAGCATGGCAATGTGGTGAGCCTGGGCGAGCGGGAATGCTCGATCCAGCGGCGGCACCAGAAACTGCTGGAAGAATCACCCTCGACGCAGGTTACGCCGGAACTGCGCGACCAGATTGGCGGGGTTCTGTGCAAGTCGCTGACGGAAATCGGTTATACCAATGCGGGGACGATTGAGTTCCTGATGGACCAGGACCGCCGGTTGCACTTCATCGAAATGAACACGCGCATCCAGGTGGAGCATCCGGTCACCGAGATGGTGACGGATGTGGATCTGGTGAAGAGCCAGATCATGATCGCGGCTGGGGCTCACATGCGGGACGTACTGCAGGGGCCGATTGTGCACCGCGGGCACGCGATTGAGTGCCGCATTAATGCGGAGCATCCTGAAAAATTCACGCCATCGGCAGGAAAGATTACTTCGTTCAATCCGCCCGGAGGCACTGGAGTGCGCGTCGATACCGCGGCGTATGCAGAGGGTGTGATCCCTCCTTATTATGATTCGCTGATCGCGAAACTGATCGTACGCGGCAAGGACCGCAACGAGGCAGTCTCGCGCATGTCGCGGGCGCTGGAGATGTTTATCGTCGAAGGCGTGCATACGACGATTCCACTGCATCGGAGAATTCTTGCCGATCCGGATTTTCGGGCGGGGAAGTTTGATACGGGGTTCATTGAACGGTTCCTGGCGAAGGGAAAATGAGAGAGCTCGCGAGCCGTGTGCCTCAGGCTGAGCGGCCTATCGGCGCACTACAATAGCCTCGAAAGGATGAAGCCATGAACGCCCGCAAACTCAGGACCGTGGTGCCGCTCATTCTCAATCTGACTCTCGGTCTGGCTCTCGGCATGCCACTCGCAGTTTCGCTCCACGCGCAAACGCCTGCGGATCCAGCAGACCTGCCGAAGCGTGATGGCGCTCACGACTTTGACTTTCTTATCGGCGACTGGAAGGCGCACGTCCGCCGCCTTCCCGATCGTCTCAACAAATCCAACTTCTGGGTTGAGTATGACGGCATCTCGAACCACAAGAAGCTTCTCGACAGCAACGCAAACTTCGAAGAGTTCGACGTGACCAGTACGGATAAGAAGCTTCGCATCAAAGCGCAGACGCTGCGCCTTTACAATCCCACATCTCGTCAGTGGAGCATCTATCTGGTCGATCTCGATAATGGGACGCTTGACGCGCCCCCTGTAGTTGGCGGCTTTACCGGGAATCGCGGTGAGTTTTTCCATCAGGAACAGCTCAAAGGCCGCACCATTCTTGTGCGCTACGTCTGGCTTGATATTTCCCCCAAGTCTGCGCGCATGGAGCAGTCTTACTCGCCGGATGGCGGCAAGACCTGGGAGGTCAACTGGATTTGCGAGCTTTCGCGATAAGACACCTGCATCGAACAACGCATGATCGTTCTTCCCCGCCTATATCCGATCCTCGATGCCGGTTGTTTTCCCAACACTCTAGGTTTGATTACTGCGGCGGAGGAACTTGTGTCTGCCGGTGCGACCCTGATTCAATACCGCAATAAATCAGGTGATGCGCGAGCGATGCTGGAGCAGGCTCGCGAATTGCGCCGGCAGTTGCGGGCGCAGGCGCCCGCACCACACGTGCGGCTCATCATGAATGATCGGGCGGATTTGTGCATCCTCGCGGACTTCGACGGGGTGCATGTTGGCCAGGATGACCTTTCGCCGGAATCGGTTCGCCGCATTATCGGCCCCGACCGCTGGCTTGGGGTTTCGACGCACAATCCAGAGCAGTTGTTGGAAGCGGATCAGACCTCCGCGGACTATCTTGCCATCGGACCCGTGTTTTCGACTTTCAGCAAAGACCGGCCTGATCCCGTGGTGGGGCTCGAAGGGATGCGCCGTACGCGGCAGTTGACCCGAAAGCCCCTGGTGGCCATTGGGGGGATTACGCGTGCCAATGCAGCTTCTGTGATTGAGGCTGGGGCGGATTCGGTGGCGGTGATATCTGATCTGTTACGGGATCCCGGGAAATCAGCAGAGGAATTTTTCCGCATATTGAGGTAAAGTCATTTGACCTGGGATTGGCGTCTGCGGCGAGGGCGGGAAGCCCTCGCGACAGCCGGTGGGACGCCGGCGCTACAAGACTCTACGGAGGAATCCTGAACACACCGACAACGGCTGCGGGCAGCGATTGGGAAATTCATAGCTCTCAAGATAAGGAACTGGTCAAGGGTCTGGGCCTGACCAGCGCCACCATGCTTGTCATGGGGTCGATGATCGGCTCCGGCATCTTTATTGTTTCCGCGGAGATTGCCCGCGAGGTGGATTCTCCGGCGTTGCTGATTGGCGCGTGGGCGGTCGCGGGGTTCATGACCATCGTTGCCGCGCTCAGCTATGGCGAACTGGCCGCGATGATGCCGCGGGCCGGCGGGCAGTACGTTTATCTTCGCGAAGCCCTGGGGCCGTTGTGGGGTTTTCTCTATGGCTGGACACTTTTTCTAGTGATTCAGACCGGGACGATTGCGGCCGTAGGCGTGGCTTTTGGCAAGTTCCTCGGAGTTTTCTTTCCTGCGATTTCTTCCTCCCACTGGATTCTGCATATCTGGAAAGTTCCGCCGATTCATGTGGGACCCATGGTTCTGGGCAACATGGATGTGGGAATCAACACGCAGAACCTGGTCGCGATCCTGCTTGTGGTTTTTCTTTCGGTGGTGAATATCTTTGGATTGAAGACGGGAGCGCTGATCCAGAATGTGTTCACCGTAGCTAAGGTCTCGGCTCTGCTGGGACTGGCGTTGTTCGGTCTGGCATTGGGCCGGAACGCGCAAGCGCTGGCCATGAACTTCGGCGGACATTTCTGGCGGAATGCGGGCCTGGGCGCTCAGCACGCAGTACAAGTGGGAGTGGGCGGGCCAATTGTGATGGTCGGCACGTTGACGATACTGGCTGTGGCGCAGGTGGGTTCGCTGTTTTCGGCGGACGCCTGGAATAACGTGACGTTCACCGCGGGCGAAGTAAAGAATCCCAGCCGCAACCTGCCTTTGTCTTTGGCGATAGGCACGGGGGTGGTGATCGCGCTCTACATTGCGTGCAACTTTATTTATCTGATGGCGCTGCCGCTCGACGGAACGCCCGGTGCAGCAACGATTCTGGAGCGGGGAATTAAATACGCTGCGGAGGACCGGGTCGGAACCGCTGTCATGACTCAGATGTTTGGGGCTGCCGGCGGATTGCTGATGGCGGCGGCCATTCTGATTTCGAGTTTCGGCTGTAACAATGGGCTGATTCTTTCCGGGGCGCGTGTCTACTACGCGATGGCCAAGGACGGGCTCTTTTTCCGCAGCGTCGCCAAACTGCATCCGACATACAAGACGCCGGCGGTTTCGCTGATGGTGCAGATGGTGTGGGCGTGCCTGCTCTGCGTTTCAGGAAGCTACGGGCAGCTTCTCGACTACATTATCTTCGCGGTGCTTGTCTTCTACATTTTGACGATTGTGGGATTATTTGTGCTGCGGCGAACGCGTCCGGACGCTCCGCGACCTTACCGGGCGGTAGGGTATCCCGTGTTGCCGGCGATCTATATTGTGATGGCTTTGTTTGTCGATGTCGTGCTATTGCTTTACAAACCGCAATTCACGTGGCCGGGTCTGATTGTGGTGCTGCTGGGCATCCCGGTATATTACGCGTGGTCGAGGAGCGCGGACGCGAAGCGCGCATCGGCGCAGCCTTAAGGAGAAACCAAACGAATGGCCAATCTGTTCGCAACCAAGCCGCTGAACCTGCTGATGGAGGAAGCTCGCGAGACGGGCGAACACAGCCTGAAACGAACGCTGGGAGTCTTCCAGCTCACCGCTCTGGGCGTGGGGGCGATCATCGGAGCGGGCATCTTCGTGATGGTAGGGCTGGGAGCGCAGTATGCCGGTCCGGGGCTCACCTTGTCATTCGTTCTTTCCGGATTGGGATGCGCGTTTGCTGGATTGTGCTATGCGGAGTTCGCGGCCATGATCCCGCTAGCGGGCAGCGCCTACACCTATGCTTATGCCACGCTGGGCGAGCTGTTGGCCTGGATCATCGGCTGGGACCTAACGCTCGAATATGCGATGGGTGCGAGCACTGTGTCTTCGGGCTGGTCGAACCATTTCATCGAACTGCTGAATATCTTTCACATCAAAATGCCGCTATGGCTGGCCTACGATCACTGGACGGCCTTGAAGACCGCCGAAAAGGTCGTTGCCCGGCAGATGGCACAGGCTGCGGATCCGACGCTGGGAACAACCACGCAAATGTTCCTCGATAAAGTGACTGCGATCATCAGTAGTCAATCTCCCGAATTGTTGCAGCGAGCGCACGAACTCCTGGGAGCGCCACATCTGTTCGGAGCTGAGATCGGTTTCAACCTTCCGGCTTTCCTGATTGCGCTCGTGATCACAGCGATTCTCGTCGTCGGCATCAAGGAGAGCGCGCGGTTTAACGCTGGAATCGTCGTGATCAAGGTGTCGGTCGTACTCTTCGTGATCGGGTTGGGCGCTCACTACATCAACCGCGCCAATTGGGGAATGGACTGGCACGCCTATGCGCCGCACGGCATGAACGGGATCTGGCAGGGCGCGGCCTACATATTCTTCGCCTACATTGGTTTCGATGCGGTTTCGACCACCGCGCAGGAGGCGAAGAATCCTCAGCGCGACTTGCCGATTGGCATGATCGCCTCGCTAGCGATCTGTACCGTCTTGTACATCGCCGTTGCGGGCGTGCTGACGGGAATGGTGCACTGGCAACAGATCAATATCGAAGCGCCGGTCGCAGTTGCATTCCTGGACCGGGGCCTGCCCATCGCCGCGAACATCATAACGCTGGGGGCGCTGGCTGGGCTGACGAGCGTTATGTTGGTGATGCTTCTGGGGCAAACGCGCGTGCTTTATTCAATGGCGAATGATGGACTGTTGCCTAAGAAGTTCTTCGCTGACATTCATCCCAGGTTTCGAACGCCCTGGAAAAATACGATCCTCGTGGGCTTGCTGGCCGCGGTCGTAGGCAGTATCACGCCAATCGACGAGATCGGGAAGATGGTGAACATCGGAACGCTGCTGGCCTTTGTGATTGTGTCGATTTCGGTGATGGTGTTGCGCTACACCAATCCCACTCAGCCGCGGCCGTTTCGTACGCCGTGGGTGCCTTTGGTGCCGATCCTGGGGGTGCTGGCGAATGGATACATGATGCTGAACCTCGGGAAGTGGAACTGGATCCGGTTGGTGGCTTGGCTTGGCATCGGCTTGATCGTTTACTTCACTTACAGCGTGAAGCACAGCCGGGTGCAGGCGTTGCAGAAGGGCAGTGGTCAGTGATCAGTTGTCAGTGGCCAGTACCCAGTAAGTTCAACTGACAGGTTTGACTCGGTAAGTTTAACTGGCTCTCCGCGGCGCGCGGGGAGCCGTTTTGTTTTATAGTCGGGGAGCGAGTGGTCAGTGGCCAGCGAAACGTTAAGTCACGCTTGTTTTACTGGCCACTGGGCACTGAACACTGGCCACTGCTTTTATGAAAATTGTTTCCACCGAAGAGATGCGAGGCATTGACCGCGCCACGAGCGAGCGCTTTGGCGTGCCTTCGCTCACGCTGATGGAGAACGCGGGTGTGGCCGTGGCTCATTATGTGCTCTCGCACTACGCAGCTGCGCGGCGTGTCGTGGTTTTTTGTGGGAAGGGGAATAACGGCGGCGATGGCTTCGTGGCGGCGCGTAGGCTGCAGGAGAGCGGGAAGAAAGTTCAGGTGATTTTGTTGGCCGACCCCGCCGATCTGCGAGGCGAAGCGGTTGCAATGTTTGGCAAGCTTCCGTCTGCGGCAACTGTGGTTCAATCCAGCTCGGAGTTAAAAAGTGAGCATGTGCGGCTGGCAGTGCAGGCCGATCTTTATCTCGATGCGGTGCTGGGCACCGGCTTCAAGCCTCCGGTGAGTGGACTCTACGCGGGCGCGATTGCAATCATGAATGCAAGCCAGGTTCCTGTAGTTGCGGTGGATATTCCTTCCGGCGCGGATGCCGACGCGATGGGCCAACAAGGCGGGACGATTGCCCGCGCCGATGCCATCGTTACGTTTACGGCTCCGCGTCCAGCGCACGTATTCAGCGTGTTGACCGGGGGGCCGACTGTTGTGGCTGACATCGGTTCGCCGGAAGAGGCGATTGTTTCGGCGCTGCAGCTGAATGTGATCACCGCGCGCGATGTTGCGCCGCTGATTGGGCCGCGTCCGGCAGAGTCAAACAAAGGCAACTACGGTCACGTGCTGGTCGTCGGAGGATCGCTCGGTAAAGCTGGTGCGGCTGCGATGGCCGGGATGGCTGTTCTGCGCACGGGAGGCGGTCTTTCAACCGTGGCGACCGCGAAGTCCGTGCTGGGAACCGTTGCTGGATTTCATCCTGAGTTGATGACTGAGCCTTTGCCCGAGACGGATGCGGGTGCGATCTCAACCAGGGCGCAGGATCGAATCGAGGAATTAGTAAAAAGCGTGACCGTGCTCGCGATCGGGCCGGGGATTTCGCGGGATCCGCAGACTGGCGAGCTGGTGCGGGCGCTGGTGGCGAAACTCCAACCCCCGATGGTCGTCGATGCCGACGGCCTGAATGCGTTTGAGGGCCGCGCGGCGAAATTGAGTGGCGAGGGTCGGACGCTGGTGATCACTCCACATCCGGGAGAAATGGCGCGGCTGGCGGGATGCACCATC
>DATHOK010000227.1:0-5798 GCA_035484995.1 Verrucomicrobiia bacterium
CGTTCGCTCCGGTTTGGAGTAGTCCGGTGGAGCAAGTGATTTTCGAGTTCGACTGACACATTCGACCGACTTGACAGTGGCAGCGACGACCGGCGATTTTTGCTTGACACCTATCTCCTCTCAATTAATCTTTCCTGATGAATTCAACACTCAAGGCAGTTCTCTGGGCGGTTCTTTGGTTCGTTCTGGGTCACCTCAGTTGCGCGGTCATGCGCCACTGGCATCACCACATGGCGAGATAGCCATCAGGCGATAGCGCCTTCGCTTACTCTTGCCGGCTCCACCGCGGTTCTACTTTCCCGCGTCGGCTGTCTCGGATTGGAGGCTCGAACTCAGTTGGTTGACCAGTTTCGTATTGTTGATCAGCGCCTGCCGCAGAATCTCGGCTTGCTGTTTCGCGGTTGTCCAATCCTGTTTTTCGACTGCTTCGGTCAGCCCCGGCAACTCCAGGTGAGCGTAGGTGAACCGCGCGCCGTAGAGAATGTGTTTGAACCACGGCCTGCCGGGGATGCCGTCGGGGTTGAGCCAGTTTCGTTCGACCTGCATGGTGCCGTGGTTGATGGTGTCGGCTAGTTTGGGGTCGATTGCGCCGGACGCTAGCGCACGGTTTGCAGATTCATCGAGTCGTTTGCCGGCCGCTTCAAAGTCGTCGATGGCATTGAGTGCCGGCTTGAGATCCAGTTGGCTGGTGTCGTTTCTCGTCGCCATGCCTTTCGTCAATTCGTTCACGAACTGGCGGATGTTGCTGGCGTAGCTGGCGAAATCGAAGGGGAGCAGGTCAGCGTTGGCGAGGCGCAGCGCGAGTACTCCCCACAACTGCGACATCAGAGTGTGATAGCGATAGCCGGGATCGCCGAAGTGGTTCATCCAGAAAAAGTCGTCGTAAGCGGAGTGGTACACGCCGTAGGGTCCGTCGAACTGCAGTCCGAGGACGGGCATCCCAACAAAGTTGAGGAACACGGTGTGGTCGGAGCCACTGCCGATGCGAGTGTCGGCCAGATTTGAATCAGTAACGTTGAGATCGGAGGCTGCTTCTGAGGGTTTGGCTCCGCTGCGTTCGCGCGTGGATGATGCCTTCCATGCTTCGTAAAGCGTCTTGCCCGAAGGATCTCTTAGCGTGCGGCTGGTCTCGACCAGCATGGGCGCAAGCGATGCCACTGCCTGGCCGTGGAAGTTTGGTCCTGAGGTTGAGGAATCGACGTTGATGTAGGCGATTGCCTTTTTGCGCAGTTCGTCGGCGAACTGCTCTCCCCACTCAGTGGAGCCGGTGAGGCCGACCTCTTCTCCATCCCAACTGCAGAAAACAAGGGTCCGACGCGGACGCGTTCCGGCTTTCGCCAGCTTTCCCAGGGCGCGGGTCAGTTCCATCATCGATGCGGTGCCACTGCTGGGGTCGACGCCGCCGAAAACCCAGGCATCGCGGTGATTGCCGAGCACGATCCATTCATCGGGCAACTGCGCGCCGCGAATGCGGCCGTCGACCACGTAGTAGGGTTGCGTCGAGTTATCCATCTCGATCTTTACATGCACGCGAACGCGCTCGCCGCCGAGGTGATATTTGATCGGCAGTCCACCCTGCCAATCGTCCGGAGCGACCGGGCCGTCCATATTTGCGAGCAGTGGTTTGGCGTCGTGCCAGGAAAGCGGCAACGCCATGATCTTTGGGATCGACACTGCTTGCTCGACGGGAATGCGTTTGGCGCCGGGCACCGAGGCCCAGCCCGGCGTAAGTGGATCGCCGGGCACCATGAAATCGTAAGTGATGGCGCCGCGCTGGATGTGATATTCCGGGCCCCAGGGGCCTTTGGGGACGACCTGACCTTTCTTGTATCCGTCTTCAGCGGGATCGCTGTAGATGAGAATCGCGGCCGCGCCTTCGCGCTCCGCCGTGAGCGCTTTGAAGCCGCGATAGCTGTAGGGGTTCGAGTAGCGGACGAGAACAACTTTCCCTTTGACGTCGATGCCCTGCTTGCGCAGAAGTTCGTAATCTTCGGGATTGCCGCTGTGAGCGTAGACGAGCGGGGCAGTCACCTCGCCGGACGCGGACATGCCGCTCCACGCCGAACTTATGCTTTTGTTCTTCATGTCGGGGTCGCCGGGGACGGGCAACTCACGGAGGCCAGCACGGTAATGCACGGGTGCAACCATCTCGAGCGAGGTGAACTTGGGATTGCTGCCGTAGACGTCGTAGCGGCGGATGATGACGTCTTCCAGGCCTTCGTTGCGCCATTCGTCGGCGATGTAGCGAGCCAGTTCGTTGTTGCGAGCGGATCCTGCAACGTGCGGCTCGGCGGTGAAGATGTGATGCTGGCGGCGCTCTTCATCCGGTGAGGGGATGGCTTTGAACTTATTTTCGATCTCGGCCTCGTGCGCGGCGGCAGACGGAGTGAAGCCCAGGATGGACGTTTGGGTTTGGGAAAACAGCGGTGAATAAAACGCTAGCGCCAGATAACACAGGGCGCTAACGGAAAGCTGCATGGGCCGGCGCAAGCTCATGATCGGCATCTCCTCGTGGAACGAGTGTTAAGGAAGCGAGCCAAACGAGCGATTATTGCGTCGCAAAAGGCGCGACGCTTCGCGCGGCTTGACCGAATCCTTCGCTGCGCAAAAAGCGCTTGCTCCGGATGACAAATCCATCTAACTACTTCGCTTTGTAGATCTCCGACAGCAAGTCCGGCTTCGAGTCATCGCGCACCAGGTGAGGGTAGCGTTCCCCGCCGTGGTAGTCGAGCGCGTAGGTCTTGAAGTAGTCTGTATTCTCGACCAGAAGTTCCAGGGGAGCGGTGCTGGTCTTGCCCGTCCTGAGCGCGTCGCGCAGCACTTCCGGCGAGTAATGGCGGCCGTTCACCGCGATCAGTTTCATGCCCGGGCCGATTCCAGCCAGCGCCGCGGGCATACCCTCGACGGTGTCTGTGATGGTGCCATCTTCGCGTAGATCAATCCCGATCGAATATGCAACGTCGATGAAGTGCATGCCACCCTCACCGCCGCGATCCATTTCGGAAGGAAATTCGTCGTAGACCACTTTCCATCCGCTGCCCTCAATGCCCCCGAGTGGCGCACCCGGTCCGTGATTTGTCAGCCGTTCAGTCCAGAAGCCCCGCCAGTCGTAAGAGGCGACCTGATTCAGAGCATTGACGACATCGTCGAAGGTATAAGTCTTCACCATGGGCCCCGTGCTGGGAGCGCCGTGGAAGAGCTTGCAGAAGTCATCCAAAGATTTCTTGCCCTTGCTTTGCTGACGGATGATGACGTCGGCCCACAGCCAGTCCAAAGTGCCTTCGTCGTAGAAATCGGTTGAGCGACGCCACGACTCCCAGGCTTGGGGAGAAAAATAAAGCTCCGGAGCGGCGTCGGCCGTGTCTTGCAAGTTACGCCAGTCGCGGCCCGGAGTGTGATCTAGGGCGGCCGCGGTCATCGACAAGTCGTCCCGAGCCTGCTCCGGAGTGAGCAGTCCGCTGCGAGCGGTGAGCACCGTGCCGAGATAATTCGTCAGACCCTCGTAGACCCACAAGAGATCGTCCTGCATGGGTTGTTCATAGTCAGGCGTGGCCAGGTCGGCGGGCCTGCGGTATTTTCCGTTCCACGAATGCACGTACTCGTGGGGGAGCAGGCTGGCTTCCATCTTGCGCGCGCCTTCATCGACTAAGCCGCGCTCATCAACGCGGCTGTCGTCGGATTCGTGGTGCTCCAGTCCGAAGTGGGCCACGTGATCGCTCAGGCTGAACAGGAAATGGTAATCGCGATAGTGATGTGCGCCGAAAAGCTTGTTGGTCTGCTCGACCAGATTCTTGTAATGGTCCCAGACTTCTTGTGGAGGTTCAAGAGCGGCGGCGCTGTCGGCGGCAACGTCCATCTCGACGAGTGGATCGTCAGCCAGCTTGACGACCTTGAGGAACTCGCCGGTGATCACCGGAGAATCGATCAGCGTGGTCAGGGAAGTCGGCTGAAAGATGATCTGGGTATCGCCATTCTGTCCGGTGAGCGACGTCGATGCGATGGGCAATGGCGTTCCATATTTCCAACCTGCGGGGAGTTTCAGAGTGGCCACGTAGGTGAGATCATCCGACTTCCAGCCTTTGGGGTAGAGCAAAACCTGATTCCAGCTAATAACGGCCATTTTGTCGGTCGCGGAAGAACCCGCAGAAAAGCCGCCTTCGAAGGTCGCGGGAGAAAGGAAATCCAGTTCGGCGTTCACTTCATTCTCGCCGGCGGGGACTTCGACGTGAATCGTGAAGCCGTCGAGCAGATCGCGCCGCCATTTCAGAGTCTTGCCGCCGGCGGTGAACTTGAGTCCGGCAAGGTCAATCACGGGGCCATCGGGAGCGTGCTCGCCGGGAATCCACTTTGGATAATAGAGGGTGAGATCTCCCACGCTGGCGGGGATCTTCAGCTTAGCGTGGAAGATTTTGCGGGGTGTGGAAGTGGCGTCCACGAAGAGGGCGACGGTTGGCGGCGTGGCTGACCAGCTGGCAACTGAGAAGAAAAGAACACAGACTACTCCCAAGATTCTTGAGAGTTTCATTATTAAGGGCCCCCGTTTGTTCGATGAACCGGATCGCATTGCGCGCTGCAGAATTTTAGATTCTAGCAGGGAGTGGGAGAAGCGGTACAGGAGTGGACGTACAAGAGTGGACGTACAAGAGTGCACCAGCGCTGCTATCATCTCCACGATGTCGCGGCGCGGGAAATTCATCACGTTCGAAGGGCTGGACGGAACCGGCAAGAGCACGCAAATGCGCAAGCTGGCGGCCGCTCTGCGCGCGGCAGGGCATAAGGTGATAGAAACGCGCGAGCCCGGAGGAACGCCGACTGGCGAGAAGATTCGCCGCATCTTGCTCGACTCGGCGACCGAGGGACTGTCGCCGTTCGCGGAAATGGCTTTGATGTTCGCTTCGCGGGCGCAGCACATTGCAGAGGTGATTGAGCCGGCGCTCGAGCACGGGCAGATTGTGCTTTGCGATCGCTTCACTGATTCCACGGAAGCGTACCAGGGCAGCGGCCGGAAGCTTGGCAGCGAGGCGGTGCTTGAGTTGCATCGCGTGCTTTGTGGAGATTTGCAACCCGACATGACGATCCTGCTCGACTCCGATCCGACGATGAGTGTGGGGCGGGCGCGGCGCCGAAATCGGCGAGCTTCGCATGGCGCTGGTAAGAATTCGCACAAACATCATTCCGATGAAAACCGCTTCGAGCAGCTGAACCGAGCTTTCTTCGCCCGCGTACACGAAGGCTATCTGGCGATTGCGGCAAGAGAGCTGCAGCGCGTCGCAGTGGTGGATGCCAGCGGCACGCCAGCGCAGACGCATCGAAGAATTGTGGACGCTGTAGGGCGAAGGTTGAAGGTGGCGGCGAGGTGATGGATGCCATTCTCTGATTTTCACGGCAACGCTGAAACCGTTCATCGCCTGCGCGACATGCTGGCGCGGAAGCGCTTTCCGCATGCGGTGATCCTTTCGGGAGCGCGGGGGTCGGGCAAATACACACTGGCGCTAATGCTGGCGCAGGCACTGAATTGTCTGGCGCCGATTCAAACGGATGGCCTGCCTGACTTCTGCGGGCAATGCGCGAACTGCCGTCGCATCGCCCAGGCCGCTGATCTTGATGCGCGGTTTGCCGAAGCAGTGGAGACGCGCGAGGGCCTGCGGGAGGCCGATAAGAAAGATACTCGGCTATTCGTGCAGACGCACCCAGATGTACTGATTATCCCGCCCGACCCTCCGCAGATGATGATCAAAGTGGATCAGGTTCGGCGGGTCATCGAGACCATCTACTACCGTCCGTCGGAAGCACGGGAG
>DATHOK010000228.1:0-9081 GCA_035484995.1 Verrucomicrobiia bacterium
TGCGATTTGCCGTACCCGAGACGCGCGGACGCGATTTGGAGAGTATCAGCGTTCCCAGGAAAGGCTGAGTCGGATTGCCTGAAGTTTGCTCGTTTGTTACACCGCTTCGTGATCCGCTTTGCTGAGCGCTAATCGAATCGCTCCCACCAATTGCGCGTCTTGCCCTAGGCTACTGACCATCAGTTTTGCCTGTACGGGCTCGCGGTATTTCTCGAGAAAGCGCTGCGTGGCATCCCGTAGAGGAGTGCTCATCCCTACGCCTCCTCCCAATATAAAGAGCCTGCAGTTTAGAACCAGTGAAATGTTGTATACCGCGTAAGCCAATAGTTTCGCCGAACGATTCAGGACGCCCTTGGCGACCAAATCTCCTGCGCGCGCCTGTTCGAAGATTTCCGTCGCGGTAAGGTTGCGGGTTGCTTCAGTACCGGTTCCGTTCCGAGAGCGCAGCCATTGTTTTCGAATGCCGTCGCCGCCGATTACGCTTTCAAGCGATCCCGGCGCGCCACACCTGGCAGCCTCTTCCGGGGCTCCCGGAACATGCATGTAGCCAACCTCTCCTGCAGTCCAATCGGTGCCATGGATCAACCTGCCGTTGGCAAATACACCCGCGGCAATCCCCGTTCCAATGGCAAGAAACACAAAATTACCGACGGCCCGCGCGGCTCCCTTCCAGTTTTCGCCGATGGCTGCCATTCTCACATCGTTCTCCACTGCCGCGGGAATGCGCAAGGCGGACTCCAACAACCTACGAAGCGGGACGTCTTTCCAACCTTTTAGATAGGATGTTGTGACCACGACACCTGCGTCTCCGTCGGTAATGCCGGGTGCTCCAGCAGCGACGGCCAGCAGCGAACGGCGGGACACGGAGGCATGCTCGAGCAGAAACGTAACGCCTTCGGCGATTTGTTTGATCACCATGCCGGGAGAAGACGTTCTTTTGGTGGAGGTGGACCATTTGCCCAATACGGTTCCGTTCATGTCAGCCAATGCGATTCGTAAATTGCTTCCGCCTATATCCACGCCGACCACGTACCCGTAGCCCGCATTAATGCGAAAGGCATTATTTCGTCGACCGGCGTTGGATTTGCCACTGGACGCCCTTTCAACCAACCGTGCCTTTACCAGGATTGAAACAGCTGCTGAGAGCCGGGAAGAAGATAGTCCCGTGTGTCTTTCTAATTTGTCGAGGGAAGCGAAATCATGCTCCCGCAGGTGGAGCAGCACTTTCCGAGCGTCTGCTTGTTTCAGCAAATGCGGCTGCCGGGCTCCTCTCGGGACTGAGATGGCTGTGGGCGTTTTGGGCATATCTAGCGCGCATTGCGCACATCACTAACTTATCTTTCTTTATGAAGTCAGTCAAACCGGCATTCCCAACTGTGAGGGAAGTATAATTCCAGTGTGCGATGATGAACTTGTTGAATCGGATGGCCGCAGCAAGCCCAGAACGGCGGGCTCAAGCGCAGAACAGATCGAGCCCCACAACACAGCGGAAGAACCCAGCGCGCCCAATCCCACGCGCACGATCGCGAATTCACTCCCCTTCAGGAGGGCTTCCACCTCTTGCAATAGACGCGGATGATTACCCACTTCTCCTCCAAGCAGGATCACGCTCGGATTGAGAATGAGAGCTAAGTCCAGCACAATGTCAGCCAAAAGGGTGGCGCGTTGCTTTAGGAGTCGTTTAGCTTCAGCATTTCCCGCCGCAGCCAGATCGAAAACGTCGGCAGCGCAGGTCACCTTGGGATGTTTGTGTGATCCCCGCCGATTGGCCTGCCAGCTTTTCAGAATTCCTGGAGCGCCCAGTAACTTTTCAAGCTTCCCATAATTGTGGATGGTCGGATGCTCCCTTGAAATGTTCGGTACCCGGAGATATCCAATCTCTCCCGCCGTCCACTGCGATCCTCGATAAATGCTGCCGTTCACAAAAATACCGGCACCAACCCCCTCGCCAATGGTAATAAAAACAAAATTCTTTTCCCCTTGTGCCGCGCCCCGATAATGTTCGCCTTGGGCCGCAAGGTTGGTATCGTTTTCTATCGTTACATTGCATTTAAACTCCCTGGCCAGCATGGCTCCCAGAGGTACATTGCTCCAATCGTTTAGAGCACTCAGCGCCATCACGATTCCGTCTTGCACATTGACGATCGCGGGCACTCCCACGACAAGTTCCAATAGTTGATCCTCGGGCTGGCTCAGTTTACGCAACAAGTCGCGCACTTCCTCGCCGATCCGCTTGCAGACTAAAGGTGGAGACGATGACTGCCTCTCCAGTGAAACTCTGGTTTTTCCGATTTCCCGTCCGTCTAAGTCGGCAAGAAGGAAGCCAAGAGAGTCAGGCCCGATTTCGACCCCCGCCACGCAGCCTCGCTCAGCCCTGAATCGCAATATGTCAGGCGGTCTGCCGCCGGTCGAATCTCCCTCACCAATGGGCTCGACCAGGCCCGCAAGCGCCAGGTGCGCTACCACATTCGTCACCGACGGAGCGCTCAATCCGGAAGCTCGAACAAGATCCGCCTTGGAACACGGACCCGCCTCGCGAAGAAGCCTCAACAGGATTTGAGCGTTAGTTTGGCGCAGCAGCGGCGGCCTTCCGATCCGTACGGGTTCTTTCGTCACTGTGAGATCACCTGCGCCCCTTTAATCCATGGGCTGGATCTGATGTGCATCATCTTAAGGCAATTCTGCATTTTGCGGCGCAAATCAAGGCTTTGGCAACGTTGGTCCTTAAAAGGCAAAATACCGGGGAGCCTGACGTGGTTAAATCAAAACATTCATACATTGTAATGCTTAATAACTATCTTTGACGTACAATGTGCACGAATGGCTCCGGCGGCCCGAGCCCGCCCAGCACATTGGACGGGCGACCCATAAACCGGAAATGGAGGGCTGATGTCGCTTTCGAGACTGATTTCAGGTTTCCGCTCTGGCCCTTGCTTATGGGGCGTAGTGGTCCTCGCGCTCATTTTCCCCAGCGCGGGCATGGCCCAGAGCTCCAAGCCTAAATTCAGGATCATTGCTCTGGCGGAAGCCGGCGGCATCCACCGGCCGTTTGTCGATGCTGCCAAAGTATGGTTGCAAAAGCTGGCCGTTGAGAACAATTTTTCGGTCGACTACATCGAGAATACTGACAAGATAGACGATGCATTCCTGGCTCAGTACCAGGTATTCATCCAACTGAACTACCCCCCCTACGGCTGGACACCGACGGCGGTAGCCGCATTCACAAAATACATCACAGAAGGCCGAGGCGGGTGGATTGGATTCCATCACGCCACCTTGCTTGGAGAATTCGACGGATACGGGATATGGCCCTGGTTTTCCGAGTTCATGGGCGGAATCAGATTCACTGACTACATTGCGAAGTTCGCCAACGCGACCGTTATCGTGGAAGGTCCTTCGCATCCGGTGATGAAGAATGTGCCAGCGTCCTTTGTAGTGGATCAGGAGGAGTGGTACACATGGGACAAATCGCCACGTCCGAACGTTCAGGTCTTGGCAAGAGTCGATGAGACGACGTATTCGCCAGACACCCGCATTAAGATGGGAGATCATCCTGTGATCTGGACAAACGAGCACTATCGGGCTCGGAATGTTTATATTTTCATGGGTCACCATCCCGAACTGTTCCAGAATCCCGCTTTTACAACGATTTTCAGAAATTCCATCTTCTGGGCCGCCCGGCAATGAAGAGTAACTCAATTCTTCCGCTCTTGCTCTTGGCAGTTCTGTGTAGTGCTATTCCGTGCGGCGCTCAACAACCACGGTTCAAGGTGCTTGCCTTTTATTCTACGAGCGTCGAACCCGACCACGTACAGTTCGCGGAGGCCGCGCTGAAGTTCTTTGCCGCGCGCGCCGCCAGCGACAACTTTACATTTGACTCGACAACCGACTGGGAACGAATGAATGATGCGTATTTAAAAGCGTACCAAGTGATTGTTTGGCTTGACGACTCGCCGACGAATGGAGAACAAAGGCTTAGCTTTCAGCGCTACATGGAAAATGGAGGCGCATGGTTGGGTTTTCATGTCTCTGGATATAACGACAAGGATACGAACTGGCCCTGGTTTGTCGATTTTTTAGGGGGTGGGGTATTCCATATCAACAGCTGGCCGCCATTACCTGCAAAGCTCGTTATCGATGACCCTACTCATCCAGTTGCCAGGGGAATCCCTGACGCCTACGAATCGCCGGCCAATGAATGGTATGTTTGGAAACCGAGCCCCCGCCTTAATAAAGATGTGCGTGTGCTCGTTACATTCGATCCTTCAAATTATCCAATCGGATTGAAGGATGTTCTCACCGGTGGCGACCTCCCCGTCGTGTGGACAAACACGAAATACAAAATGATTTATATGAACATGGGGCATGGAGACAAGATCTTCACGAGTCCCATTCAGAATAAGCTCATAGAAAATGCAGCAAACTGGCTCGGCATGGGAGCCGGCAATGCACAATCTCCGCCACCGAGCGGGACGGAAATCAGTCCTCGCGGAATCGTGTTAAATCCACGAACCCACAAAGTGTATGCGGTGAATACCGCTGCCGGCACTGTGACTGTGCTGGCCAACGATGGCCGCTCCGCCACCCAGATAAAGGTGGGCATGGAACCCGAAGCCATCGCGGTGAATCCAACGACGAACCGGGTCTATGTGGCAAATTCTGGCGGGGGCAACGTTAGCGTGATTGATGGAGCAATCGACCGGGTCGTTGCTACCGTAAACGTAGGAGATCTCCCTTATGTGATTGCGGTGAATCCAGTCACCAACAAGGTGTATATCTCAAGAACCTTCAGCAATAGTATGACGGTCATCGACGGAGCAACTAACGTGGCGAGCGCTCTGAAGGTTGGCGTGCAGGCAGACGCGATCGCCGTAAATCCGGCGGCAAACCGACTCTACCTGACAAGCTATGAGAGTAATAAGGTGACCGTAATCGATGGCGCGAACGACAGCACAACAACCGTAGATGCGGGCAACCATCTCTGGGGAATTGCGGTGAATTCCGTAGGCAACAAAGTTTATCTCAGCAATACGGGCAGCTCGAACGTCACGGTGCTCGGTGGGAAAACGAATGCGACCACGCTAGTGAATACCGGAGACATTCCATGCGCGCTAGCTGTGGATTCGTCCACGGGCCGAGTCTATGCCGTGAACTACGGAAGTGACAGCGTGACCGTGATAGATGGCGTCAGCGACTCAGTCATAACAACTATAAAAGTAGGAGCACGCCCTCAGGCTGTTGCGGTTGACCCAAGTGCTCACAGGGTATATGTCGCGAATACTCACGACAATACTGTTTCTGTGGTCGATGGTGAGACCGACGCAGTGGTTGCGACGATAAAGGCCGGTAACGGGCCCTACGCAATTGCCGTGGATAGTGCGACCCATACTGCTTTCGTATCTAACATGGCTGGACCAAGCCCGACGGTGATCGATGGACGAACGCTGACAGAATCAACTGCAGCGGTGTCAGTGCCGTAAAGGATCATTTTCTATGAAGCTTGTACATTCGGGTACTGCCCTTTTCGTTCTCGTGTTGTGCAGTCTCTGCGTCAGCCACGCACAGGCTCCGGTACAGACCAGGAAGAAACAATTGCTAGTCCTCGGTGAGGAGAAGGGATATCGCCACGATTCCGTTTCCCACGCCATGGCCACGATTGAGCGCCTGGGCCTGAGCACGGGACTCTGGGATACGACAATCCGCACCGATACGGAAGCGCTCACCAAGAAGAAGCTCGAGTTCAATGCCAAGAATCTTAATGATTTCGACGCGGTTTTCTTCTTCACGGGCGGTCAACTTGAGATGGACGCGCAACAAAAGTTAGACCTTCTATCGTTCGTGCACGATGACGGGAAAGGGTTTATTGGTGTCCATAGCGCTGCCATCACCTTCACGGACTGGCCGGAATATGGCGAGATGATTGGCGGCTACTTCGATGAGCATCCGTGGGGCACATTCGAGGCCCCCATCATTGTGGAGGATCCTGCGTTTCCGGGCATGGAGCAGTGGCCGCGGTCTTTCGTTCTTAGAGATGAAATTTACCAAATCCGAAACTACTCGCGCGACAAAGTGCGGGTGCTGATGCGCCTCGATGCCGGCAAACTTAACTTGTCGAATCCAAAAGTTCACAGGACCGACCGCGACTTCGCGGTAACTTGGGCCAAAATGTATGGTAAGGGACGCGTCTACTATTCGACTCTTGGTCACCCAAAGGAGAACTGGGACGATCCTAGACTGCAAGAGATGTACACGGAGGCGATCAAATGGGCTACGGGATTGGTCGATGCAGATGTCACCTCACGCCCGCTTCCGCCTAACTAGGGATTTGCAGGAGGGAAAGCATGTGCAGACTTTTCGTGTTCGTTCTGCTTGCGCTGACCACGTGGGCGCAGGAGGCGCACCCGATCCTCGCGCTGGGTTCGCCCGCGCCAAACTTTGAACTCCCGGGCGTTGATGGAGCGACTCATAAGCTCGCCGACTACTCCTCAAGTCAAATCCTCGTAGTCGTGTTCACCTGCAATCATTGTCCTATCGCGCAAATGTATGAGCAGCGTATCGCGCAACTTGCGGCGGACTACAAGGATCGCGGCGTTGCTGTGGTTGCGATTCAACCAAATGATCCAAAGGCCATCACCATCGATGAACTGGATTCCTCCGACATTAGTGACAGCCTCGAAGAAATGAAAATCCGGGCGCAGTACAAGCACCTGACATATCCATATCTTTACGATGGGGAAACACAGTCGGTCACGGACGCCTACGGTCCACAAGCCACACCGCACGTATTTGTTTTTGACCATGATCGCCGCCTCCGTTATGAAGGACGTATGGACAACAGCTACCGTGCGGAACTAGTGAAGACTCACGAAGCGCGCGATGCTATCGATGCTCTCCTGGCGCATCGGGAGCCGGCAGTGACACATACGGGCGTTTTCGGCTGTTCGACCAAGTGGAAAGAGAAACAGGCGGCACGTCTCGAGACGTTGCGGAAAATCGAATCTCAACCGGTCCAGCTGGAGATGGCATCGGCTGCGGATTTAAAGATGTTGCGAACCAATCCGACGCACAAAACGCTGCTGATCAGTTTTTGGGCCACGTGGTGCGGCTCATGCATTCACGAATTCCCGGATTTTGAAGATACTTTCCGGATGTATGGCGTGCGTGACGTCGAGTTAGTCACCGTGGCAGCCAATATGCCGGACGAAAAGAACACCGTATTGCGTCTGCTTGAGAAGATGCACGCCACAAGCCGCAATCTGCTGTTTGCGTCAGACGATACCGCGGGGCTGCAGGCTTCCTTTGATCCGAAGTGGGAGTCGGCGGTGCCCTATACCGTCTTGATCGCCCCGGATGGCAAGGTCTTGTATCAGAAACAAGGGTCAGTTGACATGTTGGAATTGAGAAGAGTCATCCTGGCAAGCTTGCCCTCGGACTACGAAGGGTTCAACAAGTACTGGTCCGTGCCATAAGTGGCGTCATAAGGGCCCATTGGTTGCATGATCGATTTATGAGAAAGAATACTCAACTGAAGTTGGCGAGCTTGACACTTGTACTGCTAGCGACTGCAGCGTTCGCCGCAGACGCAATACCGAAAGCCGCGTGGCGACGCCCCCTCGGTCTTCCACTGGTGAAACCGGGGGTTACTCGAGTCCCCGGCAATATCGACGACGGGTTTTGGCAAGGGGCGCCGGTGGGCGGTTTTGGTTCTGGAACGTTCTCGCGTACTTACCGGGGAGACTTCGCCCGCTGGCATATAAAAGCGGGAGTTCACAAATACGCGCCCGTTTATGCCAATCAGTTTGCCATGTTTCAACAGTCGGAGGGTGAGACTCAAGGCACAGCGCGAGTTCTCATGACGGATCATCCAAACGACGGAACGCTCGCAAGCTGGCAATGGGATTATCCGGTGGGCGCGGGGGAATATGCGGCGCTGTATCCGAAGTCGTGGTTCGACTACAAATGGGATAAATTTCCTGCCCACGTCGTGCTCGAACAGTTTTCTCCGGTGTTGCCCAACAACTACCGAGAGTCAAGCTACCCGGTGGCCGTTTATCGCTGGCATGCGGAAAATCCTACTCAGCACGCGGTCACGGTTTCCGTTCTCCTTTCATGGACGAACATGGTCGGCTGGTTTCGTACGTTTACCCGGGATCTTCAAGGAGCGCCCAGTCAGGGAAACCACAATCAGTTCGTAAGCGAGAACGTCGATGCTGGAACGATGAAAGGCGTGGTCTTCGAGCGCAACCGCGCGAGCGCCGCTCCTCGCGAGGCTGACGGACAATTCGCAATCGCGGCCCTGGAGTCGCCCGGCGTTGAAGTAAGTTACCAAGCTACGTTCCCCTCCGAAGGAGATGGAAAAGCTATTTGGACGCACTTCGCCAAAGATGGCCGACTGTCCAACAGCAATCTGTCGTGGGTAAGCGATGGCGAGAAGTTGGCGGGCGCGGTGGCCGTGCGCTTCACGCTGCAACCGGGAGAGAAGAAAGTCATTCCCATGGTCATTGCATGGGACTTTCCTGTGGTGGAATTTGGCGAGGGTCGCCAGTGGAATCGCCGCTATACGGATTTCTACGGAACTAGCGGGAACAATGCCTGGGCAATCACGCGCGACGGATTGCGTAACGCCTCTGCATGGAGCGATGCCATCGACGCTTGGCAGGCTCCATATGTGAATGATGAAAGCAAGCCCTTATGGTATCGAGGCATGCTCTTCAATGAACTTTATACCCTGACGGATGGCGGATCGTTCTGGGGACGGCCAGTTGGCGGCGATAGCAAAGCTCCTGCTTCGTTCGCATTACTGGAATGCTTCGATTATGCGTATTACGGAACTTTGGATGTGCGGTTCTATGCTTCGATGCCGCTATTAAAGTTCTGGCCTGACATCGACAAGCAGGTGCTGCGCGAGTTCGCAGCGACCGTCCCCAAGGAATGGCCGGAAAAAGGGCAGTGGGTCTGGAAGTCGCAACTGACGGGCGAACCCAGCTTGCACATGCGGAAAAAGAAAGGCGCGGTGCCGCACGATCTCGGCGTCCCTGAGGGAGATCCTTTCATCGCGGTAAATGAGCCCGGCTGGCAGGA
>DATHOK010000229.1:0-11714 GCA_035484995.1 Verrucomicrobiia bacterium
GTTCGGGCTGTTTGTCGTGCTTTTGGGTCGGCTTCCCACCGGCTCCTCTTTATCAGCTTCCCGTTCCCACGACCTTAACTGTGTTGACCACTCCGTTCCACTTTCTCCCACATCTTACCCGTAAGTCATTGATTGTCAAGCATAAACTTGAAGGTTGGGTTCCCACTTCGAGAGTGATCCGGCAAAATACGACCTCTTGTGGTTAACCAGAAAGACGACCACAAGGGGTTGGGTTTATGCTCCAGGTTCCTTCGCTATTTATTCGCTAACATTTTTCTTGCACTCCGCGCCCATGGCGGATTTTCCTGTGGATAACAGGGTATTCGACAAGAAAAACAGCCAGATTTCTTGCAGCTCGATAACCCCACGCGGTTATTCCCGCATTTCTCTCGCTTCCCTTCTGACCCTGCTCTATGATGCGGCGATGAAATGCTGTCTCTATCTGCTCACTGTTGGCATCTTGTATGGACCGTTCCTCCGCGCCTCTGACACCGTCAAACAACAAGAAGCGATAGCCCGCCTAGAAGAAGCCGTTTCGAAAACCAACATCTTTGAACTACCGTCGTTTGCGATGAGGGCGGAGGTGCACGTCGAGAACCATGGAAAAATGATGGATGGCACGTACGAGCTCCTCTGGAACGGCCCGGACCAATGGAAGGAGCGGACCAGTCTCCCTGGCTACAGCGAAGTTCAGATTGGGGGAAAGGGAGCCGTTTGGCTCCAGCGCAGCCCCGACCTCATACCGTTCCCGATTCACAACTTGCAGCAGGCACTCGGCTTTAGCTCCAGCGTGGGTTCGCCCCAGTCCATGTCGCTCGTCCAACTGGGTCTCACTCCGAACGACACGATCAAGAAAACGAATAAACGAAAGGACCACGGCGACAAGTTAACCTGCTTCGAGATTGAAAATGAGCAGAAGTACAGGCCCGAGATCTGCATAAATGAGGGCAGCGGCATTATCGCCCGAGCCACTCCCTATTACTCAGACGCCGATCTCCAGCCGGTTGGCGGGAGGGTTTTTCCTCGTCATCTGAGCATTCATCATGGAAACGAAACCGTGGCCGAGGTGAACATCACCGAACTCTCCACTCCAGCCCAATTTGCGCCCGAAACTTTCACGCCGCCGGCCGGCGTCGTGCCTCAGGCCGGGTGCATGAATCCAACAATGCCGCGGCTGGTCAAGAGGCAAAATCCAGAATACCCGCCCATTGCGCGACAGCAGCGCCGTCAAGGCTTGGTTGCAATCGACGCGTTGATCGGTAAGGACGGAGTTCCGCGGACCCGAAGGGTGGTCGAGAGTGCGGGGCCCGATTTTGAGGCTTCAAGCCTGCACGCAGTCAGTCAATGGCGCTATGACCCGGCGATGTGCAACGGCCAACCAGTCGAGGTCGAGACTGTCGTAACGGTCAACTACACGCTCTCGTATTAGGGCGACTGGGATCCTCGGGCAGCGGTCATTCGCTTCATGGCGCACGCGAGCCTCAATAAACCGCGTCACCCGCGCGGCTGGTGTGAATCCGTCCAGCTTCCACCGAGATCGAGTAAGGCTCTCCGCCATCCCCACTCCACGCTTGCACGTCGAACTTGGCTCCGGTAGGCGCACGGTAGGCCGCCACATTGCGCAAAGTCAAAGGCTGGCCCTGCTTGCAGACGTCCGGCGCGTCCGTGACTTGCAGAAAATAAACTCCGAGCCCGGTCCCCACCACTTTCGCCCTTCCGCTGGCTTCTACCAGCAACGCCGATTTCTCATCGATGGCAATCTCGCGCGGCGCTTTCGACCAGCCATCCTGCACAATCCGCGCCAGGAATCCCAGACTGCGTCCCATGCGATCGCGCTTGGCGAAATGGCTGTCCGTGAGAATGTTTTCAAGGCCGGGAACTTTGAGAAAATCGCGCACCACGGTCACTCGCTTGATGTAAGGATCAGCAAGAACTTCGCGCGACGCGAGATCGGCATCATCTGGCTTATCTTCCAGGCATCCGTAGACGAACTGCCCCAACACCGCCAAACCCGCGCTGGTTCCTCCGATAGGCTTGCCTGCAGCCACGTGCGCGTTGATTGCATCCTCAACCGGTGTTCCCTTCCAGAAGTTGACGTAGCGCGACTGGTCGCCGCCAGCTATGAAAATGGCCTCGGCCTGCCTGATGATCTCGGCTACTCGCGGTTCCTGCGCCGCTTTCCGGCTGGGAATGATCAGCGTCGCGATGGAATTTGTCTGGCACAAACCAGCGATGTAGGGGTTGTAATCAGCGCCGCCGTGAGCCCGTATGATCAGAAAATCGCCGCCGTTGCCTTTGGCGCACAGCCAGCGAAACGCTTCGTCCAGGTCGGTGCCCCCGCCCATCATCGCCACTCCTGCTTCGGCGTGAATTTGCACGTCATGCGGGCTGCCCTGGCGTACGTACACAAAGTCAGCCGCGCGGCCGACGGCGGCAATTCCGAACAGAACGAGACTGACAAGCAAGACACGCGCGAATCTCATGATCCGACGACTATACCCCAGAGAAAGACTGCAGGGTCGAACCCAGTTTCATCGCCATTGGCCAGAATTAGGTGTACACTTCGTCCGTTTATTCAACGACGATTTAGGGGGGCGCTATGCATCTGAACCGAGGCAGGATCTGGCTGGGCGGTCTAGCAGGCGGCGTGGTCTGGACGATCTGGAGTTTTCTCGTAGGCAAGTACGTCATCACCGATGCGCGCTACCTGGCAGCACAGAATGCCGGGTTTTTTCTGAAAGTGCCGCGCTATCCCTACTTCGCGGGCTTGTGGATCGCGCTCGTGTTTATTCTGGCGATCGCGGCTGCACATCTTTACGCCTGGGCGCGTCAGGGTTTGGGACCCGGTCCCGGCACTGCACTAAAGGTCGGCTTTGTAGCCGGGTTCTTCGCCGGATTCCCGGATAACTTCGCGCAGATTACATGGTTTGCCGGTGACCGTGGGCTTCCTTATGGCTGGATGATCGACATGTGGTTTGGCGCCATCCTGGCAACGCTGGTCGCGGGCTGGGTGTACAAGGACTAAGAAGCAATCGGCAATTGGAACTCGGTAATTGAATCGCCGATGCCTACTTCGTCGCCTCGACAAATACCGCGGTCCCGTAAGCTAGCACTTCGGTGACGCCCTGCATCACTTCGGTCGCGTCGTAGCGTGCGCCGACCACGGCATTGCCGCCCAGTTCGGCGGCGTGCTGCAGCATCAAGTCGAAGGCTTCGGCGCGCGTCTTCTCGCACAGGTTAGTGAGCAGCGTGATGTTGCCGCCGACTAGCGTCTGTAATCCCGCGCCTATCGTGCCGAAGATCGACCGCGAGCGCACCACGATACCGCGCACAACTCCAAGAGTCCGCGTTACGCGAAAACCGTCCAGTTCAAACTGAGTCGTGACCATATTGTGCGCCACCATCCGTCCACCACCGGTGTAATGTGTCGCCATCGAGGTCTATCCTTTCTGAATCGGCGATTGCCCTGTTACCGAGCACCTAACTATATCGCGAATATTATCAAGAAGTCGTAGAGACGTAGCTTCCTACGCCTCTCTACACCACGGAACAGGCCACGACTCAGCCACCAACTTACTCTAACTCGGCGGTGATGAAGAAATCTCCCGACGCAGTATCGTACCCAATGCTCAGCACGTTAGGTTTACAACACACTTGGCAATCTTCCACATAGCTCTGACGGTCTCCGGCGGACACATCGACCGAAGTTGAGTTCCACTCGCCGCAACCTGCACATTGGAAGCCCGCTTCCATGAGGCAATTATCCCCCACGAATCGTCGAGGGACATATAATGTCCCATCTCATATCTTTGCACGGAGGTTTCATGATCTCGCGGCGGCGGTTTCTCGAAGCTGGTAGCGTGGCGGCAGGAGTTTCAGCAGTGGCTCGTCCTCTGCTGGCATTCGGTGCGACAGTCGACGAAAAATCTGCCTTGCCGCCGTCCCTGGCGCGCTTAAGTTCGCGGAAGAACGAAGCCACTCCCATAACCCGCGATGAACGGCAAGAACGCCAGGACCGCGCCCGCAAGCTAATGGGCGAGAACGGGCTTGACGGCGTCGTACTGATGGAAGGTACGTCGCTGAGATACTTTACCGGCATTCGCTGGTGGGGCGGCGAACGCCTGTTCGCACTGGTTCTCCCCGCCAAAGGTGAGGCGTTTTATGTGTGTCCCGCGTTTGAAGAAGGGCGCGCCCGCGAGCAGATCGCAGCCGCTCCCGATGGTGAGAATCCAGATGTGCGCACGTGGCAGGAAGACGAAAGCCCTTACCAGCGCGTGGCGCAAGGATTGAAGGAACGTGGCATGGCCAGCGGCAAGCTCGGGATTGAAGAAACCGTGCGTTTCGTTTTCGCCGACGGGATTGCCAAAGCCGCTCCCCAGGCGACGCTGACGAGCGGAACTCCGGTGACCGCAGGTTGCCGCAGGATCAAGAGCACGCACGAACTTGCGCTGATGAGTTTGGCGAACCAGGTGACCCTCGCCGTGTACGAAGCGGTTTATCACGCGCTGCGCGAAGGCATGACGCAGCATGATGTGGGAGAGTTGATCGCGGCGGCGTACGGACAGATGGGC
This sequence comes from Verrucomicrobiia bacterium, assembly GCA_035484995.1. Classification (GTDB taxonomy): domain Bacteria; phylum Acidobacteriota; class Terriglobia; order Terriglobales; family Acidobacteriaceae; genus Sulfotelmatobacter. The sequence continues at coordinate 4,572 of DATHOK010000229.1, forward strand.
TTCCCCGGCGAGGCCAGCGTACAAGTGGGAGAGTACACGGCTCTGCCTCACGGGTCGAGGACTCCGCAGGTCATTCACGAAGGTTCGATCGTAATGATTGACGATGGCTGCGACGTGGAAGGATATCAATCCGACATCACGCGCACGTTTGTACTCGGCAAGGCCCCGGAACAAGTAGGGGATAAGATGCGAAAAGTCTTCGACATAGTCCATCGTGCGCAGTCGGCAGCGCTGGCCGCGGCGCGTCCGGGCGCGGAATGCGGTTCCGTCGATGCCGCAGCCCGGAAGGTCATTACAGACGCGGGCTACGGACCGGATTACAAATATTTTACTCACCGCCTGGGCCACGGTATCGGCATGGACGGCCACGAGTGGCCCTACCTTGTGCGGGGCAACGCCACCAAGCTAGCAGCGAACATGACCTTCAGCGACGAGCCCGGCATCTACATTCGTGGCGAGTTTGGCGTCCGCCTCGAAGACGATATGCACATCACAGAGAACGGCGCGGAGTTATTCACCCCGCAAAGTCTGTCTCTGGAGGATCCCTTCGGGAAGGCTTGACCTGCCTCACCAGCGCAATTGCCGCAGGTATTCGTAACTGTTTTTGATGCTGTCGAAAGGTGCGTCGGGCTTGTCGTGCTCGACGATGTAGTGCTTGATCCCTGCCTTCTCAGATTGCGCAAAAATCCGCTTCCAGTCGATGATCCCGCTTCCAACTGAGGTCATGTCTTTGAGCGAGTCTCCGAAATCCTGGCCACCGGCGGCGGAAATTTTTGGCAACTTCTTCATGTCCTTCACGTGCACGAGCGCGAACCGCCCGGGATAGCGGTCAAAATACTTGAGCGGATGGCCGCCACCGACCTCGATCCAGCACAGATCAAGCTCCATCTTGACGAGGTCCGAGTCACAGTTTTCGAGAAGGAAATCGTAAGGCAATTTTCCGTTAACGGGGAGAAACTCGAACCAGTGATTGTGATAGGCGAACTGAACGCCAGCCTTCTTGCTAACTTCGCCGGCATGGTTGAAAGTTTCCGCGGCGCGCCTCCAACCGTCAGGCTGGTTGCGGATTTCTTCGGGGATCCAGGGACAGACGATGTAGCTCTGGCCGATGATTTTAGCGGACTCAATCTGGGCCAGCCACTGGTCTCCGAGAACATCCCAATCGACGTGACAGGAGGGTGAGACCAGACCATGGCGGTCGATGGCAGCTCGCACCTCTTTGGGCGAGCGATCAAAATATCCAGCGAATTCGACCTCCTGGTAGCCGATCGCCGCAACTTTGGCCAGAGTGCCATCGAAATCAGCTTTCATCTGGTCGCGCACGGTATAGAGCTGCAGGCCAATTCTATCGATCTTGTGGTCCGCCGCAGCCCGGCCGATGCGGCCGGTGAGCAGCGTGGCTGCAGTAACCGTCGTGGCACGCTCAAGGAACGTGCGGCGATTCATCATGGCATTTCCTCCGGACTTTAGCTCGGACGGACCTGGTTCGCGGATCATTATACGCAGGAAAGCGCAGTGGCAGACCGCCTTCCCGGTAAAGTGGAAGCCAGCGGCAGCGTCAGCGCGGACGCCGCCGCGCTTGAAATGCTCTACTTCGGCGGAACTACCAGGTTATTAGTCACCGAGAAAATGCCAGATACACTGTTGGCGCGAAGTCCCGCAAAGTTCTTGTCGCCTTCATTGTCGACCACTCCTTCGAGAGTAACGTTGCCATTCTTCACAATGATGCGAATCGGCTTCTGCACACCCAGAGCGTATTTCTCCAACGCAGGGTACCCATAGATCGCGCGATACAAGCGCCGGCGCAGACGATCATCCATGGGCGAGGGGGGAAGCACCTCAATCTGGTTATCCACCTGCTCAACCCCTTCGATGTGCTTCACCGCGTTCCCGGCATCGGATTTCAATGTAGGCCTTACAACCTGCCCGAGCAGCGTGACCGTAGACCCATCCACTTTGTAAGCAATGTTGTCGAATACTCCGAAATACGGCAGCATCAGAAGCTCGTGGCGAACTTCTCGGGTGATGCGTTCCTGCGACTTGGCTGAGGGCTGGCCGCGATCCTGAGCAAATCCCAGCGTCGCGATCGATAACAGAGCAATAACGATAACCGATTTCCTGAACCTCATACCGGCTTCTCCTTTCTTGAAGTTTCTTCCCGGACGGGGCCAGTTTACTCCAAGCTGGGGCCCTACGAAACCTGGGCGCATGGAAAGACTCTGAGGAACTCCAGGACTTGCAGAGTAAGCAATGATCGGGAAGATTTTTTGTGGGGCGGCGCGCGGCGTGAAGCGCGCCGGTGCAGTAGGCGGGCGGGGAGGGCATGGTTCCCGCGAACTGCACCGTCGGCCTTGCCGGTTCAAGCCGAAACGCTGAGGCCCCCATTTGCCGAGGAGCTGCTTGAGGAATTGCTGCTAGGGCTGGAAGAGGATTCGCTCAATAAATTCAGGACGATCTGTTCGTTGCTGTTAGGAGGCAAGTTGAACGTAATCTCCTGCGCGTTCGAACCCTGGCTGCCCACGCGGAGGGAAACCTGTTCCCCTCCGCCATTGGTTGGGTTGACGTTGATGGTGATCTGCTCGGGGCTGGTGCTGCCACTGCTATTGCCCAGATTGAGGATAATTTCCGGCCCGCCGCTGGAGGCGGCCGCACTGGAAGCGGAGCCGGCAGCGATGCTGTTGCTACTAAGGTTAAGGATAATTTCCGGTCCGCTGTTCAAAGTGGAACCGGCGCTGGGAGCGCTTTGCGTGCCCGCCCCTCTTCCAAAAGTGCTTTGGAGCGTACTGAAAGCGGCTTGTGCCCCTGCCAGGTCGCCCGACTGCAGGGCTTGTCCGATGGCTGTAAAATCCTGCTCCCGCTGTGGTCGCGAGAACGGGTCTCCGCTGGCGAACGGGCCGCTTTGGCCGAGCTGAACAATGTTGTTGTAAGCCGTTTGAGCGCCCCCTAGGTCGCCGGACTGCAGTGCTTGTCCGAGCTGGTGCAGATCGCTTTGCCGAGTTTGAAAATATTGCTCCGTCTGCTGGTAAATGGAACTGCTGGAAATGGCTGCTGTCGACATTGGTATCTCCTCAGAATTTGGTTGATCTGACAGGAACGCAATAAAGGTTCTTGCCATCCAAGGGCCATATCGGCTTTAAGAAAAACAAACTTTAAGAGCGCCGACGCAACAACAGCAACTTCTGTTGGGGTTTTCTTTCCGATTATCCTCACGAAAGGCAGGGCGCGTGGCGTCCGAAATCAGATTTTGTTAGGGAAGCCTCACCAACGCTGCTATCCCAGTCAAACGTAGAAAACAAACTCAGGGGGTAAGGGGAAGCCTCCAAAGCAAGCCCACGCTTTCCACCCATAGGCCAAAGACCTACAGACTTCCCCACAGACACGAGTCCAGGGTTCAATGGTTCGCTGGACTCACATTATTTCTTGGTGTCTTAAACGGTGGAGGCGGCGCTCTTCGCCACGAGCCGCTCGATCGTAGCCCGCAGCCACGTGCCGAGCACTTCCTCAAATCACCGCGACTATTGGTAAGCCGCCACTACGGACGCGCTTGGCCGACGTTCTTCGGCGACGCCGTGACCGTGGTCCTGTTGGCCGTGAGTCCGATCACGCGGGTTATTCACCGGAGTGAGCCGCGCTAATGCCGACTTTGTCGCCCTCTACGAAGTCGGTGTTCCAGAACTCCGAAAGGACTAAAATCACCAGCACACGTGATGTGGGCCACGGAACCTATCTCTCAAAAAGGGCAATATTGCTCAGCTTTAGCAACGGTTGTGGTCTTAAATCTTAGAGGCAATGAAACCCTTGAATGGAGCTTGACCAATGATGAGAATCGATTTCAAAGTGTCTACCATTGCAGCGTTGTTCGCCTTTGTTGTGAGCATCCCCTTGTCGGCGGGAGCGCAAGACGCATCGGCCCTTTTCAAATCAAGATGTGCGGGCTGCCATGCTGCTGACGGGACAGGTTCAGCGATGGGCAAGAAGATGGGTGCTCACGACTTCACAACCGCGGACGTGCAGGGAATGACGGACGCGCAGCTCACGGATATCATCACAAACGGCAAGAACAAGATGCCGAAGTATGCATCTTTGAAACCGGAAGAGATTAAGGGTCTGGTGGCTTATATCCGTACTTTGAAAAAATAGACTGCTCCAGTCGTCAATAGCAGGGAGTTGTCGAGCGCGGCGGACAGTCCGCGGCCACAGATGAGACTGTGTCTACGTAGCGCCCATCGAAGGTAGAAGAAAAGGGACAGCGGTTTCCATGAATCTGCGAGCAAGCGTCCGAGAATGGACGCAGCCGATCTATTTCCTAGGGCAAAACCCCATCACCCTTACTGGTGCCGTAATTACCACGAGCACTGCGCTTACCACCATCGCCTTTTGGTTTTACGACGTCTTCTTGCCCGGACCGCCGCATCCTTATATTGGCCTTCTGGTCTTCCTGACTCTTCCGGGAATTTTCATTCTGGGTCTGCTGCTGATTCCGCTTGGCATCTGGTTCAGGCGGCGCAGTCTCCACGGGAGCGGGAATCTGCCGGAAGTCTACCCCGCCATCGATCCGCGCCTGCCTATAGTCCGGCGCACGTTGGAGTGGGTGGCACTGGCGACCGTGCTGAACCTTCTCATTATTGGGACAGCATCCTACCGCGGCGTCGAATATATGGATTCGACGAGTTTCTGCGGAACCACTTGTCATACCGTGATGGCCCCGGAGTATGCGGCCTATCAGAACTCTCCGCACTCGCGCGTGGCCTGTGTGGAGTGCCACATAGGGCCCGGTGCTGGGTGGTTCGTGAGATCAAAGCTCTCCGGTTTGCGACAGGTCGCTGCGGTGACTTTCCACACGTATTCGCGGCCCATTCCTTCGCCAGTAAAGTACCTTCGCCCGGCGCGTGATACCTGTGAGCATTGTCACTGGCCGCAGCGCTTTACCGGCGACAAGTTACTGGTGAACACCAGCTACAAGGAAGACGAGAAAAACACGCCGCAGACAGACGTCTTGGTACTAAAAGTAGGTGGGCGCACATGGCAGGGTTCGGTCGGCATCCATGGGCACCATCTTGCGGACAACGCGCGCATCCGCTACATTTCAACCGACCCGGAACGCCAGATCGTCCCCGTCGTGTATTACACCGACGATCAGGGGAAGACAACCGAATTCATTACCACCGATACGAAGCCAACCCAAGAACAGTTGGACAAGGGAGAACACCGCACGATGGATTGCGTGGATTGCCACAACCGGCCCACGCATAACTTCGACTTGCCCGAAAACGCAGTGGACAAGCAAATGTCTCTCGGGCACATCAGCCTGGAGCTGCCCTATATCCGGAAGAAGGCCGTCGAAGTTCTCAAAGTGAATTATCCCAACCGTGATGTTGCGCGGCAGAACATCATCGCTGAACTCAACAACTTCTATCGCGCAAATTATCCTGAGGTCTACCAGACACGCCGAGCGCTCGTGCAGCAAGCGGGCGACGAAGTGGCGGCGATCTACCTGCGCAACATCTTCCCCGACATGCGCGTGACCTGGGGCGTTCATCCAAATAATCTTGGGCACAATGATTCGCCGGGTTGTTTTCGCTGCCACGATGGCAGCCATACCAGTGGCGATGGCCAGACCATCACCAACGATTGTTCGGCATGCCACCAGGTTCTGGCCGCCGGAGAAGAAAATCCTAAGATATTAACCGACCTGGGAATGAAGTAGGCATTGGACGACGACTGAGTCAGAACCCGCTCAGATTCCTAACTCAACCGCGATGCCCCTGGGCGTGAATCCTTTGTCCCGGACAAGCGTAGCCGTGCCCAACTTCCTCATAGCCCGTTTCTTGACAAGTGCCCTTGCACCCCCTCAAGATCCCGGGCGGACAGCGAGACGGATACATCTCCTACTCAGCAAGAAAGTCCTCCATACCGATCCACAGCTGCGCCAGGAGTTGCAGATTCTTCTTATAAGTACGAGTCACAGTGAATTCCCTTCCTCCCCGCACCCGCAGCACATACTCGCCGGTAGACAATGGATGCATCTCTTCAACCATCGCCGCGTTCACCAGCACAGATCGATGAATTCGCACAAACCCGTGCAGATTCAGCTTTTCCTCCATGGTTGAGATAGACTCCCGCAGCATGTGCGAGCTTGCAGTACGCAATAACGAGACATACTTTCCTTTGGCTTCCACGACGATAACGTCCGCCGCATCCATGAAGAGAATTCTCCTCTTGGCCTTGATCGCAATCCGCGCAGACTTCTCCATCGCAACCGTCCGTCTAGGCCGCTCCGGCAGCGACAGTTCTTCACCCGCCGCCTTCACGACTTCACGAAGATGGGGATCGCCGTTATCCAACGAGATCTCCGTTGCCGGATCGTTGCTGCCCCTGTCGCCGAAGTCAATCGTGGCGTGGACGGCAGTCAATCGGCGCCTACTTCCAGTTCATCCCGCTTCGCTGCTTTCATTTCGCCTCCGTCACTTGTTCCCGCGCTTCGTTGTACGTGCCGAACTTCCTCGCCACAGGCTTGAGAGTGGGATAGAACTGCACAAACGTGTGCTCGACAGCAGCATGATCCTCGTGGCACGACCAGCAGGGGTTGCCCTTGGGCATGGCTTCGGCCGTTTTGCCGTCGACGTTGAAAAAGTAGTATGCCCACTTATCCGGATTCCGCGCCGAATCTTTCACCTCGACCACCAGTCCCGTCAGATCGGTCTGATAATGGCCCTTCTGGTTGATGGAACTTCGGCTCGCTGCATCCCGTTCGTCAATCACGAACATGCTTTGCTCCGGCCACTTCCCGGAGTTCGCAAATTCGCTGTAAGCCCAGCGCTGCACAAAAACGTTGGCAAACATTTCGTGGCTGTCGGGGCCTGGGCTGTAGTTCATGCCATACCCAGCCGAGAGAAACATCCACTCGCGGTAGTCGGCAGGCCGGATAAGCTGGTTTTTCTCGTCATATTGCGGCTTGGGTTTTTTTTCGTCAGGCCCTGCGGCCAGCGGAACAAGACCAGCAACGAGAACAAGGACAGGACACAACACGCCTTTCATAGGTGAGATGACTCTTGAGAACGCACCGCTCGCACTCATTCGCATTGCTAATCCGGCTTGACTAGATCCGCTGTTCCATCCGACCACCAGCCCGCGGGAACCATG
>DATHOK010000230.1:0-7794 GCA_035484995.1 Verrucomicrobiia bacterium
TACAGCACAAACTGAGCGTCAAACTATCCCAGCGCCAGATCCTCACCCCGGGCCTGGTGCAGATGGTTTCCGTCCTCGCGCTCAACAAGCTCGAACTCAAGGACATGATCAACGCCGAGATGGTCGAGAACCCGGTTCTCGAAGAACTCGAAGACTCCGTCCCGCTGATCGACGAGATCGGCCGCAAAGAAGAAGAGCGCGACCGTCCCGCTCCCGCATCAGGCGAAGAAGTGCCCATAACTGCCGAAAAGAAGGACCCATTCGAAGAAATCGATTTCGGATCTTTCTTCCAGGATTATCTCGATCCCGGCTACCGCACGCGCGGCGAGATGGAAGAAATCGAGCGCCCGTCGTTTGAGAATTTCCTCTCCAAACCCACAAATCTCACCGACCACCTGGCCTGGCAACTGGGCGCCCTGAGCCTGAGCAGCGCTGTGCGCGAAGCTGCCGAACAGATCATCGGCAACCTCAACGAAGACGGTTACCTGATCGCGAGCGACGAAGAAATGTTAGGCGTGGCCCCGCCTGCGCCGCCAGAAGCCGACGCCGCCGCAGCCAGAAATATTGCGAGCGAAGCCCAGGCTCTAGGCCTGGTCCAGGACGAAGCGCAGCAGGAAACTCAAGACGAAGTGCAGGCCGATGCGCTGGGCCAATCAGCTTCCGAAGACGCCAGCCTTAACTCCGGCACCTCTGCAACCGACACAAACGAATTTTCCGCCGCCAATATTCTTACGGGAAACTCTTTTGACGAAGTGGACGGCGTGTCACCCGCTGCCCTCTCAATCGAACCCTTTCTCCCCGGACGCAATGGAAACGCCGCGACAGCCGCTGCTCCCGCGCCCGAACTGCCGTCCGCCGCTCCCCGCCCCGTCTACAAGCCTGGCTTCACCCCGGCCGATCTCCAGGAAGCTCTCGAAGTGATTCGCCAGCTCGACCCTCCGGGCGTTGGTTGCCGCACGCTGCGCGAATGCCTGCTGCTCCAGTTGCATTATCACCAACAGCAACTCGCGCACCACAAGAACGGGGACAAAAACGCCAACGGCACCGCGCAAATCCTCGAGGATGCCATCGCCGTCGTCGACCAGCACCTCCGCGCCGTGCAAAGCAAGCAGCACAAGGAAATCGCCAAAGCCATCGGACGCCCCGCCGACGCCGTCCAGCAAGCCATCGACTACATCCGCACCCTCGACCCGCGCCCCGGCCTGCAATACAACAAAGTCCAGGCCCGCCTCATCGAGCCCGACGTCGCTTTCATCAAGCACGGTGACGAGTGGCTCGTCCTGATGAACGACGACGACCTGCCACAACTTCGCCTCAATCCAGCCTACAAAAAGCTGGTCACACGCGACACCAACGACAAGAACACCCGCGACTACGTCAAAGAGCGCTACAAGAGCGCCATCCAGCTCATCAAGAACATCGAACAGCGCAAGCAGACCATCACCAAAGTCTGCTATTGCATCGTCGCCCGCCAGCAGGATTTTCTCGAAAAAGGCATCGACCAACTGAAGCCCATGATGATCAAGGAGGTGGCCGAGGAAATTGGCGTGCATCCCTCCACCGTGAGCCGCGCCGTGGCCAGCAAATACGCTCACACCCCGCAGGGCGTATTCGAGTTGCGGTATTTCTTCAGCGAAAGCGTCCAGGGCCCCGAGGGCGGCAACACATCGCTCCTCATCCTAAAACGCCGCGTCAAAAAATTAATCGAAGAAGAAGACCCCAGCCGTCCGCTGACCGACGAGCAGCTAACCCGCATCCTGCAATCGCAAGGCATCCAGGTAACACGCCGCACCGTAGCCAAGTATCGTGAAGACATGCGCATCCCCAGCACGCACCAACGTAGAGTAAAGGAATAAGGAGTAGAGCTTTATCCCGTGGACCTCTGTGTCCCCTGTGTTGAAGATTTTGATTTTGACTTCTGCACTCACCTCTAACGTCTGACCTCAGGAGGGCCGCTCGTGAACGTGGAATACACCGGCAGGCACTACGAAGTAACTCCCACCATCCGCAAAGAAGTAGAAACCGGACTCACCAAACTCCGCAAAATCCTCGGCGACCGCTTCGAAACCAAGGTGATCCTTGCCGTAGAAAAGCACCGCCACAAAGCCGAAATCACCATCAGCCCGCGCAACGGCCCGCTAGTCGGCCTCGCCCAGGCGAAAGACATGTCGATCGCCGTCAACGAAGCCCTCGACCACCTCGAAAAGCAGGCGGTGAAATACAAAACCCGCTGGCAATCCAAGAAGCGCTCCGCTCGCAAGACTGAAGAAGTAAAGAAGTGGAACGGCCACTCTCCGCAAGAAGCCGCTACCATCCAGACCGCGGTAGGCCTGACCGAAAAGACCGCCGTCGCAGTAGTCGTGCACCGCTATCCCGCCGTAGCCAAAACTACCGAAGTCCACCTGGTCCGCTCCAACGAAGCCGTAGCCATGCGCCCCATGACCCTCGAAGAAGCCATCAAAGAAGCCCACTTCCGCGACCGCGACGTCTTCGTCTTCCGCGATCCCAAAGGCAAAGTCATGGTCCTACACCGCACCCGCGACGGTAAAATGGAGCTAATCGAAGCCCCATAGATTGTGTAGGGACGGATCTTCGACCGTCCGCCGAGCCCACGGCCCTGTCATCCTGAGCGAAGCGGATGATTCTCGAAGAGAATCATCCGCGCAGTCGAAGGATCCCTTTCCCCTCAGCAGCGCCCAAAGCCCAACGAGGAGTTTCCACCACACCTGCACACCGCGAAGAGCAGGCGCCGCGGCCAAGCGGGAAGAATGGAATACGCGCTGAACGAAGAGTCTTCAACCTCAGAGGCTGTGCGCACTAGCTCTATTCCGCAGCAACTCTCGCCCTAGAGTTCCCACCACCTTACCCGAGTCCGAAACATAGAGGTACAGCTTGCACCACGGTCGGGTCGCGTAGTAGTAGTCCACAAATGGCCGGTGACTCAGGTTCATGTTAGCCGGCACGCGCTCGACCATCTCCTGCAGGTCGTCGAAATGCTCGGGGGTGTACTCAATGATCGGCATCAGAGAACAATGAAGACAAGAAGAAAGGAACAGAGGAATGCGCGAACGCTACTCTCAAGCGCAGAGGAGTGTACTACAGACACTTCGAAATTTCCGGTCCGTGCAGGGCGATTTATCGCCAGTCGAGACGCTTGCCGACGGCTTGCATTGCTTCCGGTTGGCCGACTACGCGGAAGTGATCCGGTAGCGGTGAACTCGAGCAAAGCCGGTCAAGCGTTGATCCTGCCCTGCAAGCTGTAGGATCTACACCACAATGGGTGCGATAATTTCGGTAACGAATTCTCCAGGAACTTATGAAGCGCCACGTGCTGATGTACGGGTTGATCGGCGGTATCCTGATTGCCGCGCTCAAGTGGACAGAGTATCGATTCCTGGTAGTCGAACATTCGATCGAAATCTACGGTGGACTGATCGCGGCGACCTTTGCCGTTCTTGGCATCTGGCTCGGCCTCAAGCTAACCGGAAGGCGCCAGACAATTGTTGTGAAGGAGATCCCTGTCCCTGCCGGGGGATCCTTCGTCCTGGACGAGAGAAAACGAGAGCATCTCCATATCACCCGCCGCGAGCTTGAGATCCTTGAACTGATAGCCCAAGGCCTGAGCAACCGCGAGATCGCCGAGAAGCTCTTTGTGAGCGAGAACACGGTCAAGACCCATTCCAGCCGTGTTTTCGACAAACTTGGGGCTAGACGAAGGACGCAAGCGGTGCAACTCGGCAAGGAATTCGGCCTCCTACCCTGATTTACTCGCACAAGCACTGCTGGCCCCCAAGAACTACTCACTCGTACGAATGATTTTTTCCTCTGCAGCCAAAATCACCTGAAAGGATGACGACAGAGACCCCACCCGATGCGTTATGTTTCGTCCGCATTGCGAGTTTTACCTCGTTGTCCTGAAAGGAACGAACATGAAGCCTATGAATTGGAGAAAGGGTTTTCTCGGGGTCCTGTCGATTGGGGTCCTGTCGATCGGTGCGGCAATCCAAGGGAGGGCCCAGGAACTTCCCAAGGTCTACGACGCCTCCGTCCCGCGCGAGCGTCAGATCGCACTGGCAGAAAGCGCAGCTCCACCCGAGGTATCGAGCAAGGCCACAATCTACGTTCTTGGCCCCAAGGGCCATGAGAAAGCTCGCGAAGGCACCAACGGATTTAGCTGCTTCGTTGGCCGGCATTTCGTAAAGCCCACAGAAACGACGGTCGAGCCGGCGTGTTTCGACGCCGAAGGCAGCCGCACCCTTTTGCTCGTTTACATGCACGGTGAAGAGCTGCGCGCAGCAGGCAAGTCAGAGGCAGACATCAAGGCAGATGTCGCCAACGGATACAAGGAAGGCCGCTTCCAGTATCCCAGCAAGCCCGGATTCCTCTACATGATGTCCAGCGAGAACCGTTTGGGACCCGCTTCTGACAAAGGCCCTGGCATTTTCCCCCCGCATTTGATGTTTTATGCGCCGAATATGACAACGAAGGACATAGGATTTGACTCCCAACCGAAGCTGAGTTATCTGGGGATGACGCACCCCGGGGAGGGGGATAATCTAATCGTCGTACTCCCCAAGGCACCGACGCCGGCTGACCCCGCTGGTCCCTGAGAGCGCAAGGGGAGAGATATCTATGAAAAAGACCATACTGACCTTTGGGTTGATTTCTGGCGCTATCTCTTCGCTGGTGATGGTGGCCATTGTGCCGTTCAAGGACAGGATAGGCTTTGAACGGGGCCCAGTCATTGGGTACACAAGCATTGTGCTCTCGTTTTTGCTGGTTTTCTTCGGCATCCGGTCCTATCGCGACAACATCGGCAACGGCCACATTACGTTCTTGAAAGCTTTTACCGTCGGGATCTCCATTACTCTGATTTCGTGCATCTGCTACGTCGTGACGTGGGAAATTATCTATTACAACTTCCTGCCTGATTTCTGGGACAAATATGGTGCTCATTTGGTAGAAAAGCTCAGAGCCTCGGGCGCGAGTCCTGCAGCCGTGCAGGCGAAGCTTGAGGAGATGACAAGATACAAGGAGTTGTACAAGAACCCACTTCTGAACGCGGTACTGACGTTCATTGAACCCTTCCCGATTGGGTTCGTCATCACGCTGATCTCCGCGTTGGCTCTGAAGCGAAAGCCGCAATCGCAACCGGAACAATCGCCTTTGCCGGCATCCTGAAGCTGTTCCGCCCGCCTTCACCCTCAGGTCGTCGTTGGCATTGGTGAGTCGGCGATCTGACCGTTTTGCGGACCGGTTTTGTTAACGTTCCCATCTTCGCAGCGGCTCGAGTCACCGGCAGACGGTAAGCTAACTGTTAAGAACAGGCGATTCCACTCACGACCGATGTCTGGATTCTGGCCGCACAACGGCCAGCGCAGAAGTTTTCCACACCCACCTTGTGACACCCAACCTTGTCCTCACCCCCGGACTCGCGCGATCATGGCCGAAGCGGACGTAGTAATGGCAGCCTCATCGGCGACCTGCTAAGTCCCGTACGCTCAAGATTTTGACCTCTAAGCTCTTTGACATCAAGATTTTGCCAACACTTTTTCCAAACCCCGCGCCCCGCAAGACATTCCGAGGGTACGGGGGAGGGGGGTACCCCCGATTCACGCAGTATTTCCCGAATCGGAGACGGCGCCGCGCAAGTTTATTTCAGCGAGAAATCCACAGCCGAAATCGGCGTCGATGCGTCCCAGGAGGCAACCGCTTTCCCATCCCCCGAACCAAGCGTATGATCCAGCCGTTAACTCACCCACATAAAAGGAGACAACTATGAAAAAGCTCTATGGGCTCGCCGTTTTCGTGTTGCTACTCGCCCCTGCGTTGTTCGCCCAGGAACACTACACCGAAGGCCCCATCTGGCGCACATCGTTGATTCGCGTCAAACCCACTCAAATGGATGCCTATCTCACCAGCCTGCAGCAGTCCAGCAAGCCGTTCTTCGAGGAAGAGAAGAAGCAGGGCTTGATCATGGACTACAAGGTGTTCCTCAAAGAGACCAAGAACAACCCGGAGGATTGGGACATCTGCATAGCCGTCGAATACAAGAACCACGCCGCTATGGACGGCCTGTCCGCAAAGACTGAAGCGGTTCGCGACAAAATCCTGGGAGGCAAGGCGCCAGCTCAGCAGCTTTCCGAAAAGCGCGCCGAGATCCGCGAGACCGTAAGTTCGGACCTGCTCCAGGAAATCTACCTGAAATAACGATAACCTGTGTGGGGCGGGCGCCCTCGCCCGCCTCGGTCAGTCGCCGTAAGTGTAGACTTTTTGCACTGGAACTCGCCACCAGGGAAATTGACTTGAACATGACGAACCACACTCACTCGACCACACGTTGCGCTCTGCGAATGATCTCTCTGTTCGCAATGTTAGCGGCATCGAGCTCTCTTCGAGCACAATCACAGGCGCCACAAGCAAAGCTCTCCGTCCACTGGGAAGAACTCACCGCAGCCGACTTCCGCGAAGGCATCCACCGTTCGCAAGGCACGTGCCTCTTGCCTTTCGGGATCCTCGAAAAACACGGACCGCATTTGCCGCTAGGAACCGATCTGCTCGACGTGCGTTACGCCGCACTGCACGCCGCCGAGCAGGAATACGCCGTCGTCTTCCCCGAATATTATTTCGGACAAATCGCCGAAGCCCGCCACGAGCCCGGAACCATCGCCTACAGCCGCGAAATGCAATTAGCCCTGCTGCAGGAAACCACCGACGAAATGGCCCGCAACGGCTGCAAGAAAGTCATCATCGTCAACGGCCACGGCGGCAACGAGCACCTGCTCCCGTTCTTCGCCCAATCGCAACTCGATAAGCCCCACGACTACGTGGTCTACGTGTTCGACCGCAGAAGCCCGGAAACAGGAGGCCCGCCGAAGAAATCAACCATCGACATGCACGCCGGCGAAAGCGAAACTTCGAAGATGATGATCTCCCGCCCCGACACAGTCCACCTCGACCGCGCCACCACCGAATCCGGAGCCGACCAGCACCGCCAGAACCTCCCCGAAGACGTCTACACCGGCATCTGGTGGTACGCGCGCTTCCCCAGTCACTATTCCGGCGACGGCTCCGCAGCGACAAAAGAGTTAGGAAAATTTCAGATGGATTGGTGGATCGACGCGGTGGCAAAGGCAATCCGAGCCGTCAAAGCCGACGATGTCAGCCTGAAACTGCAAAACGAATTCTACGAAAAGAGCAAGCACCCGCTGGACACGCAACCGTGAATCGGTTGCGTCAGGATTTTCCAATCAAAACGCCCGTGATAAACACCAACACTCCGCCGAGGCCCACCTGAAGCGCCGCCGAAACCCACGGACTGTCCATATAGCGATGTCGGACCCAGGTGATCACGCCCAACTCGACAATCACCACCGCTCCCGCAGCCCACAGCGCCGCTCGGAAGTCGCGCAGCAGGAACGGCAGCGTATGTCCAATACCTCCCAGTGCGGTCATCGCGCCACAAATCAAGCCGCGCACCCACGGATGCCCGCGCCCGGTCAAACTGCCGTCATCGGAAAGCGCCTCGGCAAATCCCATGCTGATGCCCGCTCCAGCCGAGGCGGCCAGGCCCACCAGAAACGCGTCATTGGTGTTGCGCGTTGCAAAAGCTGCCGCGAAGACCGGCGCCAATGTGGAAACCGAGCCATCCATCAGCCCCGCCAAGCCCGGCTGAACAATCTGCAGAACGAAGAGCCGGCGCTGCGCTCGCTCTTCGTCGGCCTTCACGTTGGCGGGAAGTTTTTCCTTGTCCAGTTCCTGCGCGCGCTCTTCGTGCTCCCGCTCCTCATTGAT
>DATHOK010000231.1:0-8843 GCA_035484995.1 Verrucomicrobiia bacterium
TCTATGCAACAACAGAGAAGCTTCCGGACGGAACACTTGTCACGGACAAGATTTTCCAGTTCATACCCGCGGCGTCGAACGACACCAAACAGTAAGGGCTCCAAGCAATGAGTCATTCAACACTTCCTGATTGTGAACCGACCTCCACGAGCACGTTGCCGGAACAGCCGGGCGTGCTCGTCATCAGGAAACACCATTTCCTGGTGCGCTTGAGTCACTGGCTGAATATACCGATCCTTCTTGGCCTCATTCTGAGTGGCATCTCTATTTACTGGGCTTCGCCGATCTATCAACACAAGCCAGATCCGAATACTGGAAATACGGATGTCGCTGCGGATATTGGAATCTGGATACGCGCTCATGTGCCCGGACAGCATCTCTACGGCAGTCCACCCGACTGGATCTACAACCACATGAGCCTGGGGCCGGGCATGTTAGCGCCGGCTCTGCGTGTGCATTGGCTGTGCGCGTACTCATTAATGCTGAATGGCATGGTGTACATTGCGGGGCTGGTCATGGGAGGAGGATGGCGCTCCTTGCTGCCTCGCCGGACTGATCTGCTGGACGCGCTCAGGATGTTTCGATACTACCTGGGGTTTCCCTTCGCTAAACTGGCACGCCGCAAGTGGCCGCATCCCGTTTTCAACACAAAGTACAACGCGCTCCAGCGCGCAGCATACTTCTCTGTTCCAGTCGCCGGTTTGCTTTCGATCGCTACTGGCTGGGCGATTCACAAGCCCATGCAGCTCCATCGGCTGGCAGCGATCTTTGGAGGGTACACCGCCTCGCGTGTCTGCCATTTCTGGCTGATGTGGGTTTACATCCTCTTCGTCGTGCCGCATGTGATTCTGGTTTTCGCCGACGGGTGGGACACACTGCGCAGCATGATCGTAGGCTGGTCGACTCGAGTGAAGCGGTCGGAGACCATCGCAAATGAGCAATGAAAAGAAGAGCGATTCACCACAAGGAAAAAGACACACCTTCGACGAATGTGGAATCGGAAGTGAAATCTGTCTCCGTGAAAAAGCTTCGAACTTTCTTTCGAGAGCGACCTCTCCCCCCAATTGAGGTGGCTCCGCCGGTCCTGCGTTATCAGAGCCGGCGCGACTTTCTGATCTTTGGGGCCGGCGCATTGGCATCGCTAGCAGGTGCTGGATTTCTCCTGCCGCGAGATACGCTGAGTCGCCTGGGTCTGCGTCGAAGCGTGGACTCTCCACAGAAGGAGTGGTTTCTGAACAAAGCACTGCGTATCGACGATGATGTTGCAGAAGCACTCTACTCTGTAAATCGCAGAGTACCCACCTACACCAAATCCCAAATTACCCCGCTCAAGAACAACTACAACGGAACTACTCCCGACCCTGGCTATATTCCTGGATGGAAATTGACTCTGGATGGGCTCGCTTCCGGCCTGAGCGTCTCTCTCGACATTGGGAATCTTCTGACTCGGTTCTCGGCGCATGAGCAGATTACGAGGCTGGTTTGCGTGGAAGGCTGGAGTGCGATCGCGTGGTGGGCTGGTCTGAGATTCGATGATCTTCTTCACGCCTACCCACCGATGTCGCAAGCGAAGTGGGCGCGCGTGGAGTCTTCGGTCAATCTCGACGCCTCGGGGAATCCTGACCCTTACTTTATGTCGATCGACCTGGCGACGGCCCGCCATCCACAGACGCTGCTCGCCACACACTTTAACGGTCAGCCCCTTACCGTGGAGCATGG
Source organism: Verrucomicrobiia bacterium (assembly GCA_035484995.1). GTDB lineage: Bacteria > Acidobacteriota > Terriglobia > Terriglobales > Acidobacteriaceae > Sulfotelmatobacter. The sequence continues at coordinate 1,720 of DATHOK010000231.1, forward strand.
TGCACCGCTCCGTCTGTTGGTGCCTGTGAAACTTGGTTTGAAGAACGTGAAGGCCATTACGAGGATTACGTATGTCACGGAAGAGCCAAGAGACTATTGGGCCGAACGAGGATATTCCCGCTACGACGGAATTTGAAGAGTTCTTCACCAACAGCCAAGGAGGCTGATATGGCAAGCAAACAGAAAACGGTCATTGTAACGGGAGGTTCGCAAGGCATCGGAGCTGGCGCAGTCCGGTCGTTCCTTGATCGCGGGTACAATGTTGTCGCAAACTCACGCAACATCACAAAGTTGGATACCTTCATTGAATCTGATCATTTGGCTCTCGTAGGTGGCAGCATTGGAGAGAGTGCTGTCGCTTCTAGGGTCGTAGAGACAGCCGTCCAGAAGTTTGGATCCATCGACGCGCTGGTCAACAATGCCGGCATCTTCTTCACAGAACCCTTTACTGACTACACGGCTGAAGACTTCAAAGCGCTATCTTCCACCAACCTCGAAGGCTTCCTCTACGTCACACAGGGAGCGGTCAAGCAGATGCTTGCGCAGAAGTCTGGAGGAAGCGTCGTTACCATCACGGCCTCGCTTGCGAACAACCCGATTGCAGGTATTCCGGCATCGGTTTTGATGATCACCAAGGGCGGACTTGAAGCCATCACGCTAAGCGTGGCCACGGAGTATGCAAAAGAGAAAATTCGCTTCAACGCGGTCGCACCCGGCGTCGTGGACACGCCACTGCACAAGAACAACCCTAAAGACTTTCTGAAGACGCTCTCGCCGATGGGTACAATCTGTGACGTGAAGGACATCGTGGAAGCCCTGATTTATCTCACTGAGGCCCGCTATGTGACGGGGGAGGTACTGCACGTGGACGGTGGTGCGCATTCGGGCAAATGGTAAGGGGCAAGAGCTCGCAGCCGGCCAACGCGGAGCGCCGACTGCACGAGCTTGGCATCGAACTCACACCTCCGCCAACTCCGTTCGGTGCCTATGTTGAGGCCGTACAGACCGGCAATCTTCTTTTCCTCAGCGGTATGCTCCCTGCCGTCGGACATGAGCCGAAGTTCGTCGGCCGCCTCGGGAAAGAACTGGATGCGAACGCAGGCAGGGAGGCGGTCCGCATTGCCGCTCTAAATGTTTTGTCAGCGGCGAGGCAGAAACTGGGCTCGCTCGATAAAGTAACCCGCGTTGTTCGACTATGCGTCTACCTTGCAACTGACGGAGACTTCTTCGATCAACCAAAAGTTGCCGATGCTGCCTCCGAGCTATTCCGCGATGTTTTTGGAGAAGGCAAAACCTCGGTGCGTATCGTGTTGGGCGTGGCAAGTCTTCCTCTGGGCGTGCCCGTGGCGGTTGACGTCATCATGGGAGTCGAAGCATGAGGAGGCGGACAACCCCGCCTCTCCGTTTGGAGGTTTAGTTGGAGAAACGAAACTCAGCATGGAACAGGACGCGCGTCTCAAACAAACTCGGAATTGAATACCCGATCATCCAGGGGCCGCTCGGGGGCTTTTCCTCGCAGCGCCTTACCGCCGCCGTATCAAACTTCGGGGGCCTCGGTTCTTTCGGCGCGCTTGGCCTGGCCCCGCCGGCGATTCAGGAGGTCATCGCCGAGATCCGTTCCTTGACCAATAAACCTTTCGCGATGAACCTCTGGGTTTCGATCGAGGATGAGGGCGCAGCGACGTCCGATGCCGAAGCCTTCGAACGCGCGCTCTCTCATCTAGCCCCGCATCTTGAAGCGGTCGGCGCGAGCAAGCCGCAGTTCTCCCCATACAAGCCGGTTCGCTTCGAAGATCAGGTGCGTGTTCTACTCGATGCCAAGGTGCCTGCCTTCTCGTTTATCTATGGCATTCCACCGAAGGAGATTTTCGAGGAGTGTCATCGCCAGGGCATCGTCACGATCGGCACGGCGACGACTCGGGACGAGGCCGTCGCTCTAGAGCAAGCCGGTGTCGATGTCGTTGTTGCATCCGGATTCGAGGCGGGCGGACATCGCGGATCGTTCCTGCTCTCCTCGGAAGATTCCCTCACAGGGACGATCTCTCTGGTACCGCAGATCGTGGATGCCGTCAGGATACCGGTGGTAGCAGCGGGAGGAATCGCCGATGCACGCGGCATCGCTGCAGCTTTCGCGCTCGGTGCCCAAGGTGTGCAGATGGGAACGGTCTTTCTTGCCTGCGAAGAGTCCGGGGCAAGCCTGTTGCACCGCAAGGCGATCCTGAGTGGAAAGGCGAGCCGAACTTCGCTTACACGTGGGTTCACCGGACGCCTGGCACGCGGCATCCACAATCAACTTCTGGAAGAAATGAACCGGCCCGGCGTCGCCGTTCTTCCGTACCCGCTGCAACGAGCCCTCATGCGGAACCTCGCCGTGCCAGCGCAGCAGGCCGGGCGGAGCGAATTCCTAGCTTTATGGGCTGGCCAAAGTGCCGGGCTTGCCCAATGTCCAGACGCAACTGCGCTTCTGCAATCGCTCGTCCATGGCGTATCAGAGAAACTCGGTTGATGTTCGGATGGTTGACGGGTCAACTTTAATCTCTTACTCCCCGGTCTGGCTGGGCGCAGAACTCGGCCTCTTCTTCGAAAATTGCGCGCACGATGCTCAGGCCTAGAGGGCGGCGGTTGTTGATCCGCCTCAAAATGTAGCCGATAGGCCTTCAGCCTTTATACTTTGGAATGAAAATATGGCGGAGAGAGTGGGATTCGAACCCACGTTACCCTTTCGAGTAAACACGCTTTCCAAGCGTGCGCCTTCAGCCACTCGGCCATCTCTCCGGCGAAAATCTGCGCAGGACGATAGCTCTCCGGAGGGCTATCGCAACACGCCGAGTCGGCTGAAACTATCGCCAACTTAGCATTCGTTTCATTCTATGGTCAGAGGCGACGCTAGAGCAAATCGAGCAGCACCGCCGGAACAGCAGGCGCCAGGCAGAATGAAATTGGATACAAAAAGAAAAACCTAGGAGATCTTCTGCGGCGGGATGTGGTTGGGAGCATCTGAATTCGAAGGTTTCGCGGGCGTACTCGAAGTGCCCGCACCCGCGGCGGCGGCTGCAGCAGCGCTGTTGACAGCATCGCCATTTTGAGTCGCGGTTGGGGGAATCGGAGGCGGCTTGACCCCATCGACTACGTGATGGCTCAAGCAATAGAGCGCGAGTTCGAGACGGTCGGCGACGCCCAGCTTGTCATACACCTTGCGCAGGTAGTTTTTTACGACTTGTTCGGTCGTCCCCACGCGAACCGCGATTTCTTTGTTCTTCATACCCTGCGTGACGCAGGAAACGATCAGCGTTTCCTTGGGCGTGAGTTGAACTTTCGGGCGCGCTCCGGAAGGCCGCAAGTTGTGGCCGCGGTACGCTTCCATCACCCAATGAATCGCTTGACTCTCGAGCCAGGGTTCACCGGCGGCAACCTTGCGCAGGCAATCGACCAGGATCTCCGGCTCGACTTCGCGCGAAAGGATGCCATGCGCTCCGCGGCGGAACAGTTCAAGAGTGAGCTGTTCGTCGGAAGCGGGCGTAACCACCACGATCTTCAGTTGTGGCGCCTGGCGCAGGAGTTCGGCCACCGCCTCGACCGGATTCGGAGCCAACGCGGACTCAAAAATCAGAATGTCGGCGGAAAACTTGGTCACAGCAGATTGCGTCTGGGGCAAAGTCTCGGCCTGACCGACAACGCGAATATCGTCTTCGAGCGCGAAGATTTTGCGCAGGCCGGCGCGGAAAATAGCCTGGGTATCGGCCAGGATCACGCGAATGAACTGGCCCGTGCCGCCATTCTCGGGAACGCCGTTATTTTCTCCCACGCTGACCGAAGTGCTCGCCATCAGGTTCTTTGCACCTATGCCCGCTCGAAATGGTATTCGTCAATCACAACGCCAACTCCGCGTCGGCCCTGGTCTTCAAAGCTGCGAACCACGCGGCCATGGCAGTCGATCTGTACATCGCGACGCGAACCCACAACCTCTCCCGGAAGCAGAATCGTGAAGTCCACCACCGAACCTACGGGAACGTCGCGATCCATCGCGAACAGGACGCCGTTGGCCGAGATATTCTGTGTCTCCGCGGAACACGCGCCGCCCGGAGAGTTGACCTCCACAGGCAGATGCAGCGGAAACCGCGGAGCACTCTGCATGGAGGCATAGTGCTTAATCGCAGTTTGCTGTGACTGCGGGTCCACTGTCAGTTGCTCCTCTGCCGCTTCGTCAGACACGATTTCTTAACCAGCCTTTTTCCAGTGCGCTGAGGCCGCTGGGCGCATCCGGATTTTTGCGGAACTTAAGGGCAGCCTACACCCACGAATCAGGTGTGCAAAGTTACCGAAGTCATGGAACAAAAGAGTGCTAACTGCTTGTGGATGAGCGAATTAGAAGGATTTTACCGAGGATAACGTGGGCTACGTATAAGTGTGCAGTAGAAGATCGGTACAAGTGCTTTGTAACGCTAGGCTTGAAACGCTGGCACTCAGGCGAAGGCCAGTAGACTCTAGAACTTGGTCACTTCCGTGAAATTGAAATCGCGGACCTTCATGGCGGGCACAACCATGTCGAACGACTCTTCGCCGCAGGACCGAACGGGCATACTCATGGCCTCGACCTCGGAGAGCATATGGATCAAGCTTTGGTTGAAGCGGAAGTTGCGCAGTCCGCGTTGAACTTTCCCATTTTCCACGAGGAAGGTGCCATCGCGGGTCATGCCGGTGACGATCTTCTCATAAGGATCGACTTCGCGGATGTACCACAGTCGCGTGACCAGCACGCCGCGCTCGGTGGAAGCGATCATCTGATCGAGAGTTTGCGGATTCTGCGGAGGGGCAAACACGATGTTGAGCGGCATCTCGCCCATTTCGTTGGGCAAGACGAATCCGTGGCCAGTAGCTTCGACCGGTCCAACCTTGTCTTTATATTCTGAATTCTTCATGCTCACCGCCGTTCCCCGCGCGTAGACAACTCGCTTGACCACTCCGTTCTCAACCAGCGGGACGCGCAGGCGGCGCATACCTTCACCATCAAACGGAGATCCGGTCTGCAGCGGATGCGTAACGTCGTCCCAGATAGTGATGTTCTCGCCAAAGAGTTGGGTGCCGATACGGCCGCTGAGGAACGAGCGCTCATCGAGGATCGCTGTGCCGGAATAATCCCAGAACATGAAGCCGACAATGTCGAGTACGGCAGCCGGCTCAAGGATCACAATGCACTTCCCTGCTGGAATCTCCGCGGGATGGGCGGAGTCGAGCGCCTTCTTCGCCGCAATCTCGGCCATAGCGAGCGGATCAAGCTTGGCCACATCGGGCGAGTTGGCCTTCTGCCAGCCGGAAGAGTCGGCGCCCAGCATGGTGATGGAAACCTCGGCCAAGGTTTGCGTGTGCCAGTCGCTTAGACCACGCGAATTGAAAATACCTTCGACCGATTCAGAACTCGAAAAAACGCCGGCGGCGGTGAGTTTGTGCTTTTCTGCTACTTCGACGATCTTCTTTACGCCCGCGGCGCGAAGCTGGGGAGTGATGGCCGCAGTTTGTTCGTAGTAGCGGGACGGAGGTTCGGTGGCTCGGACACTTCCGCCCAGGATACCGGCAGCCTCGGTTGAGCTTGGCATGGGCAAAAGATCCGGATCAGGATGCTGCACCTTCGCCAGAGCCTCTGAAGATTCAACCACCCGCCGCAAGCTGTCGTCGTCAAACTTGTTGGTGGAGGCGCGAGCAGTGCGTCCGCCGAAAACTGTGCGCACCGAGACCATATGGTTTTCGTCCGCAACATTTTGATGGATCGTGTTGTTCGCAAAGCGTGTAAGCGCAAAGTCGTTACCCGAGAAAAGCACTTCAGTTTCATCAGCAGACGAAAATTTCTTGATACGATCGAAGATGTCGGCGGCTTGTTCCCTGGTTAGCATTGAGACTGGTGTTGGTTTTCTCTGTGACTCTGTGTCTCTGTGGTGAACTAGCTTCCTTTATAAGCGCTCCCAACCTTGATCAGCCTGAACCGCGACGGCGCCGCGCCATGTCCCGTGCCCATGACCTGTTGCGGCTGGCCTTTACCGCAGTTCGGCGTCCCCCAGAGCGTCCACTCATCACGCGAGCAGATCGCATCCAGCGAATTCCAGAACTCAGTCGTAATGCCGGAATAGGACGGGTTTTTCACCATACGCACGCGCTTGCCGTGCTTGATCTCCCAGCCAATCTCACAGCCGAATTGAAAGTTGTAGCGGCGGTCGTCAATCGACCACGAACGATTGGTCTGCATCAGGATGCCGTGATCGGTCGAGGCGATTAGTTGTTCGAGTGTCAGCGGCTTTTCGCCGGGCAAGAGGCTGATGTTAGTCATCCGGATCATGGGCAGACGGTTCCAGCCCTCGGCGCGCAGCGTTCCGCCGGAGCGATTCTCACCAATGGTGTGCGCCGTCTCGCGCGAGCTGAGGTAGCCGGTGAACAATCCATTGGTGATGATCGGCGTGCACTGCGCCGGAACGCCCTCATCGTCGAAGGCAAAAGTTCCCAGGCCCGGTCCGTGCTCCTGGCGCGCGTCCGCGACCACGTTTACCATCTCGCTGCCGTAGCGGAGGGCACGCAATTTGTCCAGCGTCAGGAATGAAGTGCCCGCAAAATTCGCTTCCATCCCGAGAACGCGATCGAGTTCGATAGGATGCCCAATCGATTCATGAATCTGCAGCCCCAGCTGAGAACTATCGAGAATGATATCGAACGTGCCTTCCGGGCACTGCTCGGCGCGGTGCAGCGCAACCGCCTCTTCTGCGATACGGCGCGCGTTCTCGACCAGCTTCAGCTCATCGATTAGCTCGTAGCCCTTGTTCTGCCACTGTCCACCGAACGAATTAGGAAAAGACCGTTTCTGAATCTCGTTGTCCGCAAATGCGTACGCTGCGTAGCCCGCGCCGGCGGAATACTTTGTCTGATGAATATCGGTTCCCTCCGACGATACGAACCATTGTTCCTCGCGATTGAAGTTAAGATTGCTCTCGGCAAGGGTAATGCCGGCAACGGCACGCAGTTCGGAGTCGATATTCAGCAACAGTGCTATGTTCTGCTCGACAGAAATCGAGAATGGATCGATCACATGGGGTGTAGTCCACTCCGCAGTGACGGGCTTTTCTGGAGCGAGGAGGACATCC
>DATHOK010000232.1:0-4145 GCA_035484995.1 Verrucomicrobiia bacterium
GCTGATGGTGACGGTCCTGGGCACGCCGGGGAACAGCCAGCCTTCCACCATCTTGCGCAGCTTTTCGGCGATTTTCATGGCGTGCTTGGCATTGGTTTGAGTCAGCAGAATCCCGAATTCCTCGCCTCCGTAGCGGCAGACGACGTCGATTTTCCGCAGCTGCTGATGGAAAAGGCTGGAAACCTGGCGCAGCACTTCGTCGCCCAGGACGTGTCCGAACTCGTCATTCAGCCGCTTGAACTGATCGATGTCGGCCATGATGACGGCCATGCCCGTGCCGTAGCGCCGGGCGCGTTCAATTTCTTCCATGATGCGCAGCTCGAAGAAGCGGCGGTTGAAGATACCGGTAAGACCATCGAGATACGCGAGCTGTTTCACGCGCTCGACATAGTGCGCGTTCTGGATGGCTGTGGCGCAAATGTCGGCAACGGACTCGAGCGACTGCAGATCGCCGTCGCGGAAGGCGTCTGGGCGAGCGCTGTCGAGTGCGAGAATCCCGAGCGTCTGTCCGAACGAAACCAGAGGAATGCACATGCGTGAGGCTGATTCCGCGAAGAACTTGGTACCGGCGGGCGCGACGCAAAGATCGGTTTCCATGGCCGTGTTGCTGCTGGCCAGGATGGTGGCCCAGGGCTCGGTACTGGCCGGAAAGCGGCCACCCTCGGGAACGCGAGGGGTAAGCGTGCCGTGATGGGCTCGCAGCACCAGGTCATGATCCTCGCGCAGAAAGAGCGAGACGTGCGACACGCGGAAAGCACCCTGAATCAGCTCACAGACTCGGGCCAGCAGCTGTTCGAGGTCCAGAACTGCCGTGGTTTGCTGGGCGATGGCATTGATGGCCTGCAGTTGCCGCGCCCGCTGTTCCTCAAGAGAGTACAGGCGCGCATTCTGCAGCGCGATCGATGCCTGGGTGGAAAAAAGCGTGAGAAGATCGATGGTCTCGGGGTCGAAATGGTTGAGGTGATCGCTTTGACAATCCAGCACGCCCACTACTTCGTCCCGCACCATTAGGGGGATGGCGACCTCGGACCGCGTCGACTTGGCGGTGCATACATAGCGCGAGTCTTCGCTGACGTCGGGAGCGTAGACGGGCTGCTTCTTCAGCGCAGCGGCTCCCGATATTCCCTGGCCCAGAGGGAGCCGAACCTTGTCCTGGCCTTCATCCCAACCGATCTGCGAGCGGACGTACAATTCCTGCGACTGCTTGTCGAGCAGCGCGATCGCCACATTCCGCAAATGAAAATAGTCGTGCGCGATGCCGAGGATGCGCTGCAGCACCTCGTCCAGATCGAAGGTGGAGAGCACAGCCTGGCCCGCGTCGTACAGGACTGCGATTTTATTCATGCTTCTGGGGATATCGTAACGTGACGGCGGCGTTTGTTAGAGGTTCCTAAAGTAACCAGGAAAACCCGGCTCGGAGGGGTCGGGTATTCCCCTATTTCCACCTTCTGGCAGTGCGGATCAAGCCGTAGGCGACCAGGCAAAACCAGAAGTCTGCGACCAGGCCTGCGTCAAGCTGGAACGGCCGGTGGCGCGGTAGAGGGAGAGACGGCGCGAGCAGGAAATACGCCACGTTGCCGAGGATAATGGCGCAGAGAGCTTGGATTAGATTTAGGAGCACCGAGGGTTTAGACACCGGGGTCGTCGTGGGCGGGCATCGTCTCGTCGTGTTTTTCGAATGTAAACAGTTTCTCTACCGCCCTATATTTCGAAGCGAGAGCGCCTAAGCTGTAAGTAAGTCCAGCATAAAAGGGCGCGGTAACCGACATTTGCGCCCACGCGCGAATAGGGTCGCTGGCAAATGGATCCTGCAAAGTCGGCATGGCCTTCACAATATCGAAGAAATACTTCATCGCCGTCATCGAGCTGCCGAGCAGGACAGACGATGGTGCGTGGTATTCCAGCATTCTGTATGACAACACCAACGTGGGGAAAATCCATGCCCAAGTTGCAATCGAATGATGGTCTTCATGCATGAAGGTGCGAATCACATTGGGTAGAAAGCGCGCAACGTTGACGTACCCGACCACCAGCGCGGGAAGAAACGTCATCAACGCGAAATGCTGTAGGTACCAATCTGCTGCCGGAGCGCTGGCTGAGGCGTCCAGTATCGGCATGACCCACCTAAACCAATGAAATACCAGCCACGGCGAGAGATGCATGGCACAGGTGTAAGCAATGTAGGTATGCAGCATTAGGGCAGCGAAATAGCCCAGCCAGGAATTCTTTTCGATTGCGGCTAGTTCGGGCGGTGCCATAACCATCGAAAGCTACCATCGGCGTGCCCGGATGGCAACTCCACGTGGCAAAATGTGGCTGTTGATGCACAACGACTACATAAGGCTGCGCACGAGGCCTGTGAGATGACTTGCTGCTAACATTCCCTGAGAACCTCTGCCATGCTTGAACTCACCACGCCGGTGCAATACGTCAAAGGAATTGGTCCGCGGCTGGCGGAGATTTTGGCCACCAAAGGCATTGCCACGGTTGGCGATCTGCTCAATTATCTACCGTTTCGCTACGAAGACCGGCTGAATCCACGCGGGATTGGGGAATTGCGTGCTGGTGAGATGGCTACTGTGATTGGCGAAGTCCGCAACTCGGGCCTGTTCCGCACCCGCAAGATGCCCATCTTTCAACTAACCGTCGGGCGGGGGCGATCGAAGCTGCGCTGCCTGTGGTTCCACGGCACCTACCTGCAGGATAAGTTCAAGCCCGGTCAATTGATTGCGCTCTACGGCAAAGTGGAACAAGACTCGCGTAGCGGAGAGCTGCAGATTGTGCAGCCACAGTTTGAGATGCTGGGCGATGCCGGCACCGACGGCGCGGATGACAAGGCGGCGACATCGCTCGAAGTGGGGCGCATCGTGCCCATCTATGAGTCAGCCGGGCAGGGCCGCGTAACTGCGCGCTGGTTTCGTCGGGTCATCCGCACGGCTTTGGACGATCTGACTTCCGACCTTGCCGAGACCATCCCAGCCGCCGTGCGTGAGCGGCTGGCGCTGCTCTCGCCGCGTGAGGCGCTGTGGAAGGTGCACTGGCCTGAAGCCGGGGAAAGCCTCGCTGATCTGCAGTCGTCGCGCACACCGGCGCACATTCGCTTGATCTTTGAGGAATTGTTTTTTATCGAATTAGGGTTGGAGCTCAAACGTCGCCAGCAGAAGACTCAAACCGGCATCGCTTTTCGTCTGGACGACCGGGTGCGGCAGGCGATCAAGAAGATTTTGCCTTTTCATCCTACGGCGGCGCAGAAGCGGGTGTTGAAAGAGATTGCCGACGACATGCAAAAGCCTTATCCCATGCGGCGTTTGCTACAAGGGGATGTAGGCTCAGGGAAAACAATCATTGGCTTTCAGGCGGCGATCATCGCTATCGAGAATGGTTATCAGGTGGCGCTGATGGCGCCTACTGAAATTCTTGCGCAGCAGCATTACTTTTCCGCGCGTAGAATTCTGGAGAATGCGGGATATCGTATCGTCTTGCTGACCGGTTCGCTCGAACCCGACCGCAAGCGCGAAGTCCGCCGCCACATCGTTCAGGGAGACGCGCAGCTTGTCATCGGCACTCATGCTTTGCTCGAGGAGAAGGTTGAGTTCGCGAAGCCCGGTCTCGTCATTGTCGACGAGCAGCACCGCTTCGGCGTTCTGCAGCGGTTGAAGTTGATGAAGAAGTCGGGTGACGGTAGCGCTGACAAAAATCCCGCCGAGCCTGATGTTCTGGTGATGACCGCAACCCCCATCCCGCGCACGCTGGCGCTCACTCTTTACGGCGATCTCGATCTCAGCGTGCTCGATGAGCTTCCGCCGGGGCGCACGCCGATCGTGACGCGAAGAATCACCGACGATCGCTCGTCCGAAGTGTGGGATTTTCTGCGCAAGCAGGTCGCGAAGGGGCACCAGGTGTATGTGGTCTACCCGGTCATTGCTGAAAACGAAGAGACCGAATTGAAGGCTGCGATCCACATGTACCGCGAGCTGAGTGGGAAAGTGTTTGCCGATCTGAAAGTCGGGCTGCTGCACGGCCGGCTTGATTCTGAATTGAAAGATCAGGTCATGCGCAGGTTCCAGAACGGCGAGTTGCAGATTTTGGTCGCGACCACGGTGATCGAAGTGGGCGTGGATGTGCCGAACGCAACGGTGATGGTA
>DATHOK010000233.1:0-4814 GCA_035484995.1 Verrucomicrobiia bacterium
CGCCTGGCGCCCGGGTCGAGGATGCATTCGCGAACGTAATTCTCGTCTGCAGTCACGGTGCGTCCATCTTCGAGTTGGACCGGCTTGCCAAAAACTCCCTGCAAGTTCGGACCGCGGCCCTGTGTGTCTGTGCGATGGCAGGTGGAGCAGCCAAGCTCGGCGAAAATCTTCTCGCCTGTCGCCGAGAGCGGACCGGTCGAGCCGCCATTCATCCACGCTTCGTACTGTGCCGGCTGCATGACCACGATGTCGCCCACCATGCCTGAGTGCTGGGTGCCGCAATACTCGGCGCAGAACAAGTGATACGTGCCGGGCTTGGTGGCGCGGAACCATTCCACCGTGTAGCGGCCGGGCAGCACGTCCTGCTTGATGCGGAAAGCCGGTATGTAGAAGCTGTGAATCACATCCTGCGAAGTCATGATCAGTTTCACGTCGCGGCCGACCGGGACGTGGAGTTCGTTGATCTCGCGCTGGCCTTCGGCGTGCTCCAGTTTCCACATCCACTGCTTTGCGACAACATAGACTTCGGTCGCATCGTCGGGCGGCGTGCGTTCTTTGAAATACACGACCGCGCCCCAGGCAAAGATCACCATGAAGACTATGAAGGGGATCACGCTCCAGGTGACTTCGAGCGGAGTGGAACCTTCGATGTGCTCGGCAGGGACGCCCGGCCGCTGCCGAAAGCGGGCGGCGAAGTAGAGCAGACAAATGAAGACGAGCAAGGCCATCATCCCGCAGACGATGAGCAGGAAAATGTAGAGAGCGTCCACGTGGCCCGCCATCGTGGATGCCTGCACCGGCCATAATGGAAAATTATTAAGCATACTTTGTGGTCTTCGTCGCCGTCCTTCTGGTTACGGAAAGATCCAGCCTCCACAGAATAAAAAAGAGCGTTCCGAGGATAAGAATTGTGGCCGCCGCCGCCAGCCGGAGGATGTTCGCTACCATCGCGCCATATTTTCCGGTCTCAGGGTCGTAGTGATAGCAGAAGAGCAACACCGCATCCACGGCGTTGCCGATCTTGCCCTGTGAGGCCTCCACCAGTCCCATACGCAAATCTTTCGGCGGAAAATCCACACCATAAAAGTAGCGCGAGATGTGCCCTTGCGGCGTCAGCACCATGATGGCGGTGGCGTGTGCATACTGATTCGTCTTGGCGTCGTACTGATACTGGAAGCCGACAGCTTTGGTAAGGGCATTAATCGAGTCCGGCTCGCCGGTAAGAAAATGCCAGCCCCCTGCGGCATTGGCACGGCCGTAGCGCCCAACGTAGTCTTTCTTTTTAGCAGCGGCCATCTCGGTAGTCTCGCGAGGATCAAAGCTTACGGTGACCACGTCGAATTCATTGCCGACGTCGAACTTTACCAGGCGCATGGCGCTGGCTAGTCCAGCCAGAGCTTCGCCGCACAGCATGGTGCAGTTGTAATAAACCAGGTTGAGGATCAGCGGCTTGTGGCCGAAATAATCTCCCAACTTTACGGTTGCGCCGGTGTCGTCGCGGAAAGCGAGATCGCGCGGCACCTGCGCGTCGAGGTGCTGCTCGATGCCAACGTTCTCCAGTCGCGGAGGGCGGGTGTTCGCCGGGGGAGACATTACGCCGTTATTCATCTGTCCCCACGCGGAAGAGGCCAGCAGCGCCAGCACAAACAAAAGTCGTACAACAGAAATCGAATTGTTCTTTTTTAGGCTCACTTCACAGCTCACTTCTTTTTACCCTTGTTGACGGTTCCGCTCTTGCTTGATTGCATTCGAGCAGAGGCGGTTTCGCCGGCGGCGCCTTGCGGACGCACGGGCAGCCCACGCTGCGCAATTAAATCCATGGCTCGTTCGATAGGAATGCGGACAATGCCGGCTTTTTCATCGATCCAGCCGTAGCTGTACAAGGCGTCCTCCTCCTGTAAGAGGATTCCGTTGAGTTGGCCGCGCTCGTTTTCCTCCAGCTTAGGGTTGGGGAAGACGCTCTGCGGATATCCCGGAGCGATGTGGCGCGTATCCGTTGGAACGTTCGTGACCAGCGGATTCACCGGAGGCTGCTCGGCCTTTTCGCGATGATCAAGAAATGCGTAAACTCCGCGGATGCCGAGAATGGAGAGCAGCAGAAATATCGCCAGGCCGAGGAGGAAATAAAGAATGCCCCTCGGCTGCAGGTCCTGGCGCTCGAAGCCGCCGTTGCCCGCCGCGTTCTCGTTCCTGGTCTCGTCGCTCATAATCCGTCGATCACGTCTCGTTCGTCATATCTCACTACACATGCGTTTCATGTGCCGGCTGCAAAACTTCGTGGGCGTCGGTGTCATAGGCCGGCAGAAGCGGCAGCGAGCCCAAGTTGCGGAAAAAATACCAAAGCCAGATTCCTCCGATGGCAATGGGCACAACTACGTCAGGCAGAGTCAAATGGATGGTCTTGGAAAAATTCGGCTCGATGATCCAGAACAGGTCGAGGTAGCGAATCAGCAGCAGCCAAACCGCCAGCCACACCAGACGGCGAATGTTCCGCTTGAACGGGCGGGAAAGAAGCATCGCGAAAGGTACCGCGAAGCCAAACAACGCGAGGAACAGCCCAATCGATCCCCAGCCGCCACCGATGCGCCGCAGATAAAAAGTGATTTCAGAAGGCAGGTCGCCAGCCCAGATGATCAACCACTGCGAGAAATTGAAGTAGGCCCAGACCATCAGGAAAGCCAGCATCCATTTGCCGTGGTCGTGGACGAAGTCGGGCTTCAACATCTCCGACATCGGCTTGTAGTTGAAGAGAATGCGCTCGACCACCACCGCAAAACACATCGCAGAGAGCACTTCGCCGATGAGGATGATTAAGCCGAAGATGGTCGAGATCCAACTGGGATCGAGCGACATGATCCAGTCGATGGCGGCGAAAGAAATCGTAAATCCGTAGAGAATCAGGCCCGGGCCGCTGACTGCCTTGAAACGGCCGCTGTTGTCGGGCGCGCCGGCACGGTCAGTTTGCTTCGACCAGTAGGAGAGCAGGAATGACAGAACATTCCACACCGCGAAATAGAACACGGCGCGGACGATGAAGCCATTGACCGTCAGGTAAGTCTGCGTGATCTGTTCCAGGTGCTCGCGGAGATGTTTGTCTTCAATATTGCTGAGCGGCTGCGCCCAGATGTAGAGCCGGTGTATTCCAAAGAAAATAGGAAAGAAAAGCACGAAGAGCAGTGGCAGCGTGCGCATGGCCGCGCCCAGAATTCGGCGAATCACCGTACCCCAGCCGCCACCGGTCAGGTGCCGGATCATGAGGATCGCCATGGAGCCAAGGGCGACGCCCAGCCAGCACATGAAGCCAAGCAGATAAGCGCGATAGAACTCATCGGGCTGCTTGAGGGCCAACAGGATAGCGATCAAAGCGAAAACGACGCCGATCACAAGCGAGCGCTGCGATATTTTCTTTACCACCGCGGGCGCCGTCAGATCGAGATGTGGAGTTGTGGAGGCGCTCATTTCTTTTCCTCCGCTTTCGAAGCGGCGTCAGTTTCGATCACCGGCAGCGTCGCGCCCGAGCCAGGCTGGCCGCGGAACTGCGGCGGCTCCGAAGGAAAAGCCTGTCCCGTAGGCACGTCCGCCTTGGTAGCGTTTTGACTCAATTGCAACGCGCGAACGTATGCCACGATGTTCCAGCGGTCTCGCGGCGGAATCTGCGAGGCGTAATCGGGCATGATGCCGAAGCCGTTCGTGATCACGTCGTAGAAGTAGCCGACCGGCGCTTTCTGCAACCGCGGAATGTGATACGAGGGCGGCGTGCGCGCGAAGCCGCGCGAGGGAATGAAGCCGTTGCCATCCCCGACCTCGGAGTGACACGGAGCGCAATAAATGTTGTAGCGCTCGCGTCCGCGTTCAAGAACTTCCATGGTCACGGGAAATGGCATGTAGTCGCCGGGATTGTTTCCGAGCTTTCCTGTATAGAAATAAGCATCTTCGTGCAGTTCGCCCCGCGCGATTGTGCCTTCGACGGGCGGCCGCTCGGAGCGCTGGTCGGCAAAGAAGTCGCTGCGAGAAAGCGGATTCTGTCGCGGCTGCACGTGCATATCGATGCGGCAGCCGGGGAGAAAGGCGATCGCACTCACTAGTCCGGCAATGAAAATGTGGCGAAGACGCACCATGTTAGCTGGGCACCTCCGAAATCGAGCGCGGTCCGAGACCTTGCAGGAAACCGCGCGTCGCGGCCGGATCGTACTTAGGATCGGAAGAAAATACGATCAGGAAGAAGCGGTCTTTCGAAGCCGACGAGAAACGCGGTACGTTGAACACGGGATGGTAAGGCATGGGCAGCCCGTTCAGCGCGAGCATGCCGAACACGGCCGAAATTCCGGCAAAGAGAATCGTCATCTCAAACGTGATCACGATGAATGCCGGCCAGGAATGATATGGCTTTCCGCCGATGTTGAGCGGATAGTCGACGGCAGACATCCAGTACTGCATCAGGTAGCCAGTGAGGCCCCCGACGATGCCGCCGATCAGCACCACCAGCGGAACTTCGTCGCGGTGAAAGCCAATTTCCTCAGCCAGTCCTTCGATCGGGAACGGGCTGTAAGCGTCGATCTTGTTGTAACCGGCCTGATGGGTGCGGCGTGCGGCTTCCACCAGCGCGGTCGCAGAATCGAACTCCGCCATGATGCCGTAAACCGGATCGCGCTTCATTCCTTCACCTCCGCTTCCGGCAGCAGGGTGCGCATTTCAAAGATCGAGATCGCCGGCAACAGCCGCAGGAACAGGAACATCGCCGCCAGGAACATGCCGATGGTTCCGATGTAAGTCATCCAGTCCCAGCGCGTGGGATAGTACATGCCCCACGACGA
>DATHOK010000234.1:0-4021 GCA_035484995.1 Verrucomicrobiia bacterium
GGAGCGGTCGGCTTCGGTGTCGTAGCCGATGGTGGTGCCTTCGGGGAGATGGACGTTGCGGTCGATGATGCAGCGGCGGATGCGGCAATGGCGTCCGACGGCGACGTGGGAGAACAGGATGCACTGGTCGACTTCGGAGTAAGAGTTCACGCGGACGTCGGGAGAGAGGATGGAGTTTCTGACCAGGCCGCCGGAGACGATGCAGCCGTTGGAGACGATGGAATCGAGCGCGGTGCCCATGCGGTCTTTCTCGGCAAAGACGAACTTGGCCGGCGGGTACTGGCGCTGGTGAGTGCGGATGGGCCAGTCGTGATCGTAGAGGTTGAAGATGGGGGAAACGGAGACGATATCCATGTTGGCTTCGTAGTAAGCCTCGAGCGTCCCTACATCGCGCCAGTAGAGAGCTTCCTTCTTGTTTTCGTCGACGAAGTCGTAGGCGAAGACGCGGTAGTCGGCGACCATCTTGGGCAGGATGTCTTTGCCGAAGTCGTGGCTGGAGGATTGGTCTTCAGCGTCTTTGAGCAGGACGGGGATGAGGACATCGGCGTTGAAGAGGTAGACGCCCATGGAACCGGCGCATTTCTCCGGGTTCCAGGGGGAACGCAGTTCGGTCTTGGTGGGCTTTTCCTCGAAGCCGTTGATGCGGCCGTCTTTGTCGACGTCAACGACGCCGAAGCGGAAGGTCTCCGCGGGATCGACCTGGATGGTAGCGAGAGTGATGTCGGCGGCGGAATCGAGATGCTGCTTCATCATCTTGCCGTAATCCATTTTGTAGATGTGATCGCCGGAGAGGATGAGGACGTGCTTGGGCTGCTCGGAGCCGATGGAATAAATGTTCTGGTAAACGGCGTCGGCGGTGCCTTGATACCACTGGTCGCTGACCCGCTTCATGGGGGGAAGGACTTCGATGAACTCTCCGACTTCGCGGCCGAGGATGTTCCAGCCCTCGCGGATGTGGCGGTTCAGCGACAAAGCTTTGTATTGGGTGAGGATGTAGACGCGGCGCAGGTCAGAGTTGAGGCAGTTGGAGAGAGTGATGTCGATGATGCGATACATGCCTCCGAAAGTGACGGCGGGCTTGGCGCGGTCGCGAGTAAGAGGATAAAGGCGTTCTCCAGCACCGCCTGCGAGAAGGACTCCGAGAGTGTCTTTCATGGACATGGAGCCACCCAGAAAAACAGTAGATGGTAGCACAGGAGAGAAAGTTGCTGGGTGGGTGCGGAATTGTTCGAGCGAATGAGTCGTGACGGTACGGATTCAGGAAGCCTCAGCGGAGCTTACGCTGCTGCCGTGACAGCCGAGGGCCTGCGGCGAGCGAAGCCGAAGGGCGGCTGTCTCTACATCGGCCCTATCAGCGGTCTGTTGTTATTTTTCCTCTTCGATTCTGATGCGGAGGGATTTCAGGAACTTCATGTCCTGATCGCTGATTTTGAATTCGGGATTGGTCGACAGAGTGGTAACGAGGGAAGTCTTGTCGGAGGATTTTTCGCCCTGCTTGCTGACGCCGATGGTAGCTTCGAGAACCAGGAAAATGTCGTAGCCACCCTCCTTGATGCGGGAGACGACTTCGGCGATCTGTTCGGAATCGGAGAGAGACTCGTTGATGGCCTCGCCGAGTTCCTTCATGAGTTGTTTAAGTTGCTGGTCCAATTGGTCCCCCGATCGCCGGTTGCCTGGCTAAACATGCTGACCGGTGCTGCGAGCACAGGCTTCGGTCATTGTAGCGCCGGAGGCTGTTAAAATCGAGGCCGTGAGTAAGGTTTCCACGGCACGAAAGTTGGGAGTGGCGGCGCGGGTTGCCTCACAGCAGGCTAAGCGCAGCCGGACGGTGCAGGCCGCGGCTGGCGCCCTGTCGGCGACGGGGCGGGCCTTTGGACGGGTGTTGCACCAGTTGTGGCTGGAGGTTACCGGGCTGATTTTCCTGGTGATGGCCGCGAGCGGAGGGTTTGCTGCGGCGAAAGAGTACGCGCAGTATGAGGCCGGGCGGGCTGGGATCGGGCGCGTCGTGGCAGCAATCTGTTTCACGGTGACATTTGCGTGGTTTGGGGTTAGTTCGTTCTGGAGGGTTCGGCAGAAGAGCAAGGGCGGGGTACGGTGAGGTGGGTGTGGTGGCGCTGCAGGGGGCAGGTTCCTGCGCTGCGCGCTGCGGAATGACAAAGATATTTTGCGGTTCGGAATGACAATCCTTTTTGCTGCGGGAAAGAGCGGTAATCATGGCAGACACGGTCAAGGCTCCGACGCGGGGGTTGGCAGGGGAAGTTGAGACGTCGTCACACATCCCGGTTAAGCCTCTGTACACACCGGCTGATCTTAAGGGGTCGGATTACGAGGGTGAGGTTGGGTATCCGGGGGAGTATCCGTTTACGCGGGGCGTGCAGGCCACGATGTATTGTGGGCGGCTGTGGACCATGCGGCAGTATGCGGGCATGGGAGATGCCGAGGAGTCGAACAAGCGCTACAAGTATTTGCTGGCGCACGGGACCACCGGGCTTTCTGTGGCCTTCGATTTGCCCACGCAGATCGGGATGGATTCGGATCACGCGCTGGCCGCGGGCGAGGTGGGCAAGGTGGGCGTGGCGATTGATTCGATCGAGGACATGGAGCGGTTGTTCGCCGGCATCGATCTGACCAGCATTTCTACATCGATGACCATCAATGCCACGGGATCGATACTGCTGGCGTTGTACGTGGCGGTGGCGCGGCGGCAGGGTGCGGACATCAGGAAACTTTCGGGCACGGTGCAGAACGATGTTTTGAAGGAATACATCGCGCGGGGAACGTATATTTACCCGCCGCATCAGGCTTTGCGTGTGATTACAGATATGTTTTCCTGGGCGAAGGAGAACGTGCCGGAATGGAATACGATTTCGATTTCGGGCTATCACATGCGCGAGGCGGGATCGACGGCGGTACAGGAAGTGGCGTTCACGCTCGGCAATGGCATGGCCTACGTACAGGCGGCGATCAAGGCGGGGCTGGATGTCGATCAGTTCGCGCCGCGGCTGTCTTTCTTCTTTAATGCGCACAACAATTTTCTGGAAGAAGTGGCGAAGTTTCGGGCGGCGCGGCGAATGTGGGCGCGGATCATGCGGGAGCACTTCAAGGCGAAGAATCCACGGTCGTGGATGCTGCGGTTTCACACGCAGACGGCGGGGTCGACGCTGACGGCGCAGCAGCCGGAGAACAACATTGTGCGGACGGCGATCCAGGCGCTGGCCGCGGTGCTGGGCGGGACGCAGTCGCTGCACACGAATTCCTATGACGAGGCTTTGGCACTGCCGACGGAGCAGGCGGCGCGCATTGCTTTGCGGACACAGCAGGTGATTGGGTATGAATCGGGAGTGGCGCAGACGATCGATCCGCTGGCGGGGTCGTATTATGTTGAATCGCTTACTAATGAGATTGAGAAGCGCGCGGCGGAGTACCTGGGGAAGATTGAAGTAATGGGCGGAATGCTGAAAGCGATTGAGCGGGGGTTCGTGCAGCAGGAGATTCAGAACGCGGCGTATGAGTATCAGCAGGCCGTCGACCGCGAGGAAGCGGTGGTGGTGGGAGTGAACCGGTTTGAGGTAGAAGAAGAGAAGGCGATTCCGATTCAGAAGATTGATCCGGCGCTAGAACCGAGGCAGATCGAGCGGGTGCGGGCACTACGAGCGCGGCGGGACGCGGCAGCGTGGCAAGATGCGCTGAAGGGCGTGGAGGATGCGGCGCGGTCGGGGGCGAATGTGATGCCTCGGATTCTGGAGGCGGTAGAGGCTTACGCGACTGTGGGCGAGATTTCAGATGCGATGCGGCGGGTGTTTGGGGAGTACCAGGAAGCAGTGGTTATTTAGGTTCTAGCCGGAGGTCTTGTAATCGCAGGCAACGCGGCAGGGCTCGCAGTACATGAGGCCGTCCTCACAGAGGCGAACTTCGAGGACGGTCTGGCAGAGGCAGCAGTACTTTTCGCACTCGCATTGGGATTCCGGCATGTCGCATTGGGCGCAGCGGTATTTGGCGGAACCGGTTCCGGTGGACATAG
>DATHOK010000235.1:0-9384 GCA_035484995.1 Verrucomicrobiia bacterium
GAATGAATGAAGAGTGGATTAAGTGGTTTCCATCAAACCCGCCTGCACGGCAAGGTGCGAAACTCCCCGTTAGAATCCCCGGCATGAGAGTCTCGATCGCGGCCATTGCCGAGGCCTAAGCGTTCAATCGAGAGCAAGCGAACCATGGGCTGGTCAAAGGCATAAATTAGAGTCGCGCCTTCCTGAGCCGTTCATCTGATCATTTTCAGGCTAACCACCTTCAGCCTGATCGCTTTCAATCGGATGGCATGGGCGTCTCTACTGTCCGTTCCATTCCAACCCGCATCGCCAGCGTCCACAACGTTGCCGGAATCAGCATCACCAACCCGGTGTAAGTCGCGACCGTGCGGGCAGCGATTCCCGCGTCGAGCAAGCGTCCACACAAGTAAGCGCCGGCAGCGATCGTCAGCATCGAAAAACCCAGGTCGGTCGAAAAGACTCGGCCACGGAAGCGGTCATCAGTATGAAGCTGCAAAAGCGTGGTGGAGAAAACCCAGACGGTTGATCCGCCCGCGTGCGCGAGCATGGCGCAAGCAGCGGCCATCCATACCGTGCGGCTGACCCCGAGCGCGCCGTATCCAACGGCGATGATGAGATAGCCATAGAGAATGCCGAGTTGCAGCCGGCGGTCGCTGCGGCCCGCCCAGCGCGCTGAGACCAGCGGGCCGACGAGTGCACCCAGGCCGCGTCCGCCGAGCAGGATGCTCATGCCGAGCATCGCTCCGCGTGCGGCATCGACGTTGCGCCAGTGCACGGCAAACTCATGCGCGCCGAGAACCGTAAAGATCACCCAGCTCGGCCCGATCATCAGTTCACCAGCTTTCGCAAAGACAGTTGGAAGCAGTGTGCGATGATTCCGCACGTAGCGAATGCCTTCGAGCACGGGAGAAAAGTCAACCAGATCGCGTGGACGAAGCGGACCCCCAGACTCGGCGTGCGGCTCGGCAAAATGCATCCCACCGATCAGCACGGCGGAAGCTAGGAACGACAGCGCGTTGAGAATGAACACAGCATCTCGTCCGAAGAAGGCCGCAACCACTCCGCCCACCGAAGCGCCAATCAACAGGTTAACTGACCATGTGGCCGAAGACAGGGTGTTGGCGATCAGCACTTCTCCGCGCGCAGCGATGTTTGGGATTACCGAGCTGCGCGCCGGTTCGAAGAACCCGGCCATGATGGTCTCCGCCAACAGCAGCGGATAGACAAGCCACACCGTGGACCGAGAGCGCACCAGAAGCATCGCCAGCACGACTAGGAAGCGGACCATGTCGGCGGCAATCATCACGTGCTTGCGGCGCAAGCGATCGTTCACTACTCCCGCCGCCGGACCGATAAAGGTCTGCGGCAGAACTTGCAGAACCAGCGCCAGCGCCACGGAACTGGCGCGCCCAGTTAACTGCAGCAGCAGAGTGTAAATCGAGAGCGTATAGAACCAGTCGCCGATCTCGCTCACGATCTGCGCCATCCAGAGCCGGCGGAAATTCCGGTTGCCGCGCAGCAACCGAAGGTAGGACCCGAGAGAAATGGACGGAGCCGCGAGCTCGGGTTGGGGTTCCATGCGAGTGGCTAGGTTAACAAAGATCGGGCTTCGGCTTTCGGGCTTCGGGCTTTGAGCTTTGATTCGTGCGTGCGGAACTCGCTGTCGGACGAGCTACGAGGCAGGGCGCAGTTTGCGCTTCAAGTCATCGGCGATCTGCTTGCCGTGGAAGCGGCCGTTCTCGATGAAGATTTCGTTGGTGCTGGAGCCGGCGACAATCACTCCGGCAACGTAGATCCCGGGCACATTGCTCTCGAGCGTCACCGGATCGCAGACCGGACGGCATTGTTCCTCAGAGAGTTCTATGCCCATGCTGCGCAAAAAGTCATAGTCGGGATGGTAGCCAATCAGGGCCAGCACGAAATCATTCTTCAGCCGAATGGGGCCGCGCGGCGTGACGATGACGACATGGTCGACGCCGATCTCCTGCACACGGCTGTCGAAGTAGGCAATGATGTCTCCGTTCTTGATGCGATTCTCGAGGTCGGGCTTGATCCAGTATTTGACGTGACGGTGCAGCTGGCTTCCGCGATAGACCAGCGTGACGCGGGCGCCGTGACGCCAGAGGTCGAGAGCGGCAATCGCCGCGGAATTCTTGCCGCCGATCACCAGCACATCCGTGTCGTAGTAGGGATGAGCTTCAGCGTAATAGTGCGAGACCTTGGGTAGATCCTCACCGGGCAGGCCGAGTTGATTGGCCAGATCGTAATATCCAGTAGAGGCGATCACCTTGCGGGCGCGGTAGTCGTGAGGCCGGCCGGCGCGGTCGGTGGCCGTGATGCTGAAGTTCCCATCTTCACCCATCACAGTTTTAACCCATTCGTACTGGCGAATATCGAGGTGGTAATGTTCAGTGACCTTGCGGTAGTACTCCAAGGCCTCTTCGCGAGTGGGCTTTTGCAATGCGGTCGTAAAAGGGATGTCGCCAATTTCGAGCAGTTCGGGCGTAGTAAAAAACGTCATGCCTGCAGGATAGTGAAAAAGCGAATTAACCAGACAGCCCTTGTCGAGGACGATAACTTTGAGGCCGATCTTCTGCGCCTCGATGGCGCAGGCCAGTCCGGTCGGCCCGGAGCCGATGACGAGGACGTCGGTGCGCATCTCGGGAAGCGAACGGAGTTGGGGCTTGGCTTGAGTTTCAACGTCCGCGGCGGCGAGAAAGTGAGGCATGGAGTCCGTAGCGCGCTGCATCGGCATCGAGGCACGCGTAGAAGCCGATGATTTTAGCATGCGCAGAAGGTGACTTTCTTACAGACGGGTTAAACGGAAGCGCGGCAAGGACGGATGCTTGGGCGCGCTATAATTTGCGGTTACTTCATTCATCGCGCTAATCAGGAATCACATGTCAATCTCCGCAGAACCGGCGGCTCGCACGCGCATTGAATCCGACAGCATGGGCCAGATTGAGGTCCCAGCCAACGTCTACTGGGGAGCGCAGACGCAGCGCTCGCTCCTGCATTTCAACATTGGGCGCGACACCATGCCTCCGGAGATGATCCGAGCCTTTGGCATCCTCAAGAAGGCGTGCGCGCTCGTGAACCAAGACCTCGGCAAGCTGCCGGCGGAAAAAGCCAAGCTGATCGTGCAGGCTGCTGACGAGGTGATTGCGGGGAAGCTGAACGACCAGTTTCCGCTGCGCATATGGCAGACGGGCAGCGGCACGCAGACCAACATGAACGTGAATGAAGTCATCTCAAACCGCGCCATTGAGATTGCTGGCGGCGTGATGGGATCGAAGAAGCCGGTTCACCCCAACGACGATGTGAATATGTCGCAATCGTCGAACGACACGTTTCCGGCGGCTATGCACATTGCGGCGGCTGATCGAGTCAAGAACGCGCTGATTCCTGCCATCAAGAATGTGCATGATGCGATCGCAGCCAAAGCGCGCGAATTCAATGACGTAGTCAAGATCGGACGCACTCATTTGCAGGATGCTGTGCCGTTGACCTTTGGCCAGGAGTTCGGCGGCTGGGCCAGCCTGCTGGAGCGCGACATTAAGCGGCTCGAGCAGGTGCTCGAAGGACTCTATGATCTTGCCATCGGCGGAACTGCTGTCGGAACTGGACTGAATACTCATCCTGAATTTGCGGAACGTGCTGCAAAGAAGATTGCCGAACTTACGGGACTTCCCTTCCGCTCGCATGGCAACAAGTTCGCCGCGCTTTCGGCGCATGATGAGATCGTCTATGCGCAGGGCGCGATGGAAACGCTGGCGGCTTCGCTGATGAAGATTTCGAACGACATCCGCTGGCTGGCTTCGGGGCCGCGTTGCGGCTTGGGGGAGATTTCGATTCCGGAAAACGAGCCTGGCTCTTCGATCATGCCGGGCAAAGTGAATCCGACGCAGTGCGAGGCCATGACCATGGTGTGCGTGCAGGTTCACGGTGCTACTGCCGCGGTGGGATTCGCCGGCTCGCAAGGTAATTTCGAACTCAACGTTTACAAGCCAGTGATTATTTACAACTTTCTGCACTCGGTCACGCTGGTCGCCGACGCGTGCCACGGATATGTCGAGTACATGATCAAGGGCATCGAGGTCAATCGCGCCAAGGTGGATTGGTACGTGAAGAACTCGCTAATGCTGGTGACGGCGCTGGCGCCGAAAGTGGGATACGACAAGGCTGCGCAGATTGCCCACACCGCACTCGTGGAGGACAGCAGCTTGCGCGAGGCGGCGTTGAAGCTGGGCTATCTTACGGGCGAGGAGTTTGATCAGCTGGTGCGGCCGGAGAAGATGACGCGGCCTTAGTGGATTTCGTTGCGAAAATAAAGCTTGGAGCGTCGTCGCAGCGAGCACTGGATCGATAGCTGCCGAGCGGAGAATCGGGGTATCCCCCTCCCCCACCCCCTGTGTGGAATCATCACGTTAGCAGGAAATTCCCTGCAAAATCCGGATGTCAAAGAACTTAGATACTAAAATCTAGACAACAAAGGACTTCGGGGCGTGGTGGTTTGGCTTCTGCCAACCGTCACGGCCTCGACTATGATCGCGCGATTTAATTGTGTGCGCAAGGTCAGATGTCACGCGCTTGTGGAAATTCTTACCGGTTCTCGTCGCTCCTCTGAGGCGTCATCCCGAAGACCCGCGTTTTCTCGAGCGGGCGAGGGATCCGGCGCGTGGCGCTCCCTCTTTATCCATTGGGGTGCTATTCATTCGTCACAGACTTGCAGGGCGGATGAGAAGTTCGCGGCGGCGGTCTAGCTCCGCGCGAGATCCCTCACCCGGCTGAAAGGCGCCGGGTTTCGGGATGACGCCTTTCGGGAGTGGGAGTCTTTAGGCAGAAGACGGTTTCGGCGGGGTTCAGGATGCGTCAGTCCGATGACGCCTTTCGGGAGATCGAGAGCGCCAGCAATAGAGGGGGTCTCTTGCGCTGGAAAGGGTTCAGTATGCGGAAACCTAAACGGTTTTACGTTTACATCATGACTAACCGGCCGCGATCACACGTGCTTTATACAGGCGTAACGGGCGACCTTAGCCGGCGCGTGTTTGAACACAAGAACAAGCTTGTTCCGGGCTTCACGAGCCGGTACAACTTGACTCGGCTGGCATACTTCGAATGCTTCTTCTATCCTGACGCGGCCATCGACCGCGAGAAGGAGATCAAGGGCTGGCGACGGAGCAAGAAGATACGGCTTATTGAGTCCGTGAATCCTCATTGGGAGGACTTGGCGGAGGGGTGGGGCGAGGTCTACAAGCCGAACGTGACGAACGATCCGCGCGAGATCCCTCGCCCCGCTGGAGAAAACGCGGGGCCTCGGGATGACGCCTCTGAATAGAAATCGGCAGAAGGATGGGGCCCTCGGGATGACGCCTGCGAATAGAAATCGATCAAGCGCGCTGAATCTCTTTTCTGATCGGCACCTCGATCTTCGCCTCTTTCTTCGGGGTGGTTGTGATCACCACTACACTCACCAGCACCAGGAACGTTCCCAAGATCGTGCGCGCGCCCAACGCTTCCCCGCCTAAGAAATATCCGAGCACCACAGCGATCACCGGGTTCACATAGGCGTAGGTGCCGACTTTGGTGGGAGATTCGTGGTGGATGAGCCAGACGTAGGCCGTGAATGCGACGATGGAGCCGGCGACGATCAGGTATAGCAACGCGAGCCAGGCGCGAGCCGACACGTCCTGCGCATGAAAACCGCGGAACTCGCCGAACATGGCGGCGGCTAGTATGAGCAGGACTCCGCCGACCAGCATTTGAGCTCCCGAACTCATGACCCTCGACTGGGGCAAATTCAGCTTGCGGGAGAGAACTGAAGCCAGAGACCAGCTGATCGCGCCCACGACCAAGGCGAGCGCGCCCGAGCTTTCGATGGGAGCGTCGCCGAAGCTTACGGAACGGCTGACCAGGACCGCTACTCCGGCAAGACCTACCACAAGCGCGATTCCCAGGCGCAGGGTGAGGCGCTGCGTGCGCAGGATGAGAATCTCAGCGAGCGCGGTGAAGACCGGAATGGTGGCCAGCATGACCGCAGTGATCCCGGAGGGGACGCGTTGCTCGGCCCAGAAGACCAATCCGTAGTCCACCAAGAAGATTAGTACCGCCAGCAAGGTCGTGGATACCCATTCGCCGCGGGTTGGCGAAGCGGTGCCTGTGGCGCGCATCCAGCCGTAGAGCACGATGCCGGCTGCGAAGAATCGCATCCCGGCTAGCAGGAGCGGCGGTACCTCGCGCACACCGATGCGAATCGCCAGAAATGTTGAGCCCCAGACTACGTAAATAATGGCGAAGGCCAGGAGGGTTTTCCAGCGGCGTGGGCGGGGCGTTGCTTCCATTTAAACAATCCTGAGCGAGTTAGAGGAAATCAGGCTCGTTCCTTAGATCGTCTGCGAGCGGATGGGGAAGCAAATTCCGCTATCAAAAGTTTTTATAGGCGATAGATGCTTTGGAGCGTGCCTAGAGTCGGCGGGGCCCTTTGACTTCGCGCGAGATCCCCTTCGGCTTCGCTCAGGGCAGGCTCTCGCCCCGCTGGTGAAAGCGCGGGGCTTCGGGATGACGCCTCTGAATAGAAGGCTACGGAAAAACTGGCCGGATAAAGACTACTTCTTCAGCAGACTGGTGTGGCTGGCGACGCATTGCCAGCGGCCTTCGGAGTATATCCAGGTATCGGTGAAGCGGCCGAAGTGCTCGTAGGGCTTGTTCTGGTACATGCCTTTTGTGTGATAGATGCCGACAACCACGGCTGAGTCGGCATACATGCTGACCTTCACATCTTGAATCGTCAGGATGGTAGGTTTGAACTGCGGGTCTTTGATGTCGGCGAGGAACTTGGCTTTGTCGCTAACCTCGCCATCGTACTCGGTGTTGATGAATTGGCTGCCGACCATGGCATCGAGAACGCGGGCGTCGCGATTCACCTGGGCTTCATTCCACAGGTGTTCCATGATCAGGATTTTGGTTTCCTGTGAGTCGTCTTTCGACTTCTGGGCAGCCGCTTGGCTTAGCGAAATGAGAGCCAGCAGCAGGCAGCAGCATGTGGCACGAAGCATAGCCTTGCTCGTCCGCCACATCCCCACGTGGAGCGGACGCTCGGGAAAACATAACAGTTGGTTGCTGGTTGGGGATATTCAAATACGTGGAGGAGTGTTACGAACGTACCTCTGGGCTAAAGCCCAGTCATCTGCGCTGCACCGGACGCAGCGCTGAAGCGCTGCTCCACCCTCGCGGCACGCCGGGACGCAGCGCTGAAGGCTG
The DNA here is from genome assembly GCA_035484995.1 of Verrucomicrobiia bacterium. GTDB lineage: Bacteria > Acidobacteriota > Terriglobia > Terriglobales > Acidobacteriaceae > Sulfotelmatobacter. The sequence goes on from DATHOK010000235.1 coordinate 7,240, forward strand.
CTCCACCCTGAATCAGGGGCCGGGTAAGAACTGCGCCGACGGTCACTGGAGCGCCTCGCTTCGCTCGGCGGGACGGCCGAGGACGGCCGTCCCCACATAAATCAGTTTAGAAGGCCCAGCGCAATAGGGCGGCGCCTACGGTGAATCCCGCTCCCACGGAGGCCATCAGGACCAGACTTCCCTTCTTCAGTTTGCCTTGTTCGACGGCGGTATTCATGGCCAATGGAATCGTGCCTGCGGTGGTGTTGCCGAAGCACTGAATATTGACGATGACGCTTTCCGGGCGCAGCCCCAGGCGTTCGGCGGTGGCGTTGATGATGCGCAAATTGGCCTGATGCGGGATGAAGGCATCGATATCCGAGCCTTTAAGGCCGTTGCGTTCGAGCAGCTTCAGGCAGGCTTCGGTTTGCTTGCGCACAGCGAATTTGAAAACCTGCTGGCCGTCCTGGTGAACGAAGTGCATTTTTTTGTCGACGGTTTCGCGGGTTGCCGGATTGAGGCTGCCGCCGCCGGGCATTTGCAGGAAGCATCCTCCGGAGCCATCGACTTCGTGGATGAAGTCGATCAAGCCGACGGAATCGTCTTCGGCGGGTTCGAGAAGTACGGCGCCGGCGCCGTCGCCGAAGATCACGCAGGTGGCGCGGTCCGCGTAGTCGATGATTGAGGACATCACGTCGGCGCCGATCACGAGGACTCGCTTGTGGGTTCCCGTGGCGATGAATTGCGCGCCGGTCTGCACGGCGTAAACGAACGCGGAGCAGGCGGCGGAAAGATCGAATCCCCAAACCCCCTCAGCTCCTAGTTTGTGCTGGACGAGGCAGGCGGTTGAGGGAAAGAACATGTCGGGCGTGACTGTGCCGACGATAATTGCGTCGAGGTCGCTGGGAGCGATGCCGCGCTGGGCCAGCGCCTTCTTGGCGGCTTCCACCGCGAGATCGCTGGTGGCCACACCTTTTTCGACGACGTGGCGTTCGCGGATGCCGACGCGGGCCAGGATCCAGTCGTTGGTGGTGTCCACCATCTTCTCGAGGTCGGCGTTGGTGAGGAGCCGAGGCGGCACGTAGGTGCCGAGGGCGCTGATCTTCGCTCTTGCGAGAATCGGTTTGGTCAATTAGAGCTCCTGAGTATGAGAGTCAGTATTTTGCAGGATTGGAAGCAGAATGTCTAACTCAGACTGATGACAGCGCGGTTCTAGCGATTTCTACGGGGATTGTTGTCGGGGGATGTTACTAGTTAGGTCGGTTGAGGTCGGCGTAGCAGAGGCAGCGGCGATCAGGCGGCTTCGCGTTCCTTCTCGTGTTGCATCCATTCGCGGATAAAGTTCGGGCAGGCGAGGACGCCGAAATGGCGGCCCTCCCCGCTTAAGAGGTAGATTAGCGCAGCGCGGTCCAGTTCCTGCAGGTGAGTTAGATCGAGTAGAGGCCACAAGGCACAATCAATCGCGGAAGAAACCAATTGGTCGACGTAGGCCAGATGACTTTGAGAGAGAGAGCCAGAAACGCGAATTGTCACACTCGGCGATATGACTTTCGACGGAACGCTGCGCATGTTTTCCCCAGCCAACCTTCCCTAGCCAACCTGGCAGATACTTTTGTTGCCATAGTTGAGACGAGAGACAACGGATTTCTTGCGCAAAGACTTGTAAAGGGAACGTAAAGGTTTTCGCGGGCAGAGAGTCAGGTTAAGCCAGGCACCGGGGGCCCACTGCACACGCAAGAGCCCGTTACCGTTGCTTCCTTCCGGACCTGGCGGGATTGGCGAGAGTACGTCGCGTGAGACCGATGCCTGACTTGAATCATTCTAGCAAACCGACCGCGCATCTTTATCTCTGAGTGCTGCGTCAAGCAGGCGCGGGGCAAAAGACGGGTGACTTTCGGTGCAAGAAATTCGTACGAGGGCCTTCCCTTCTCGATGGAACTTGTCGAACAATAGAAGTTGAACCAGAAGTTGAACCTGAGGTTGCCCTTCAAGCCGGATTTTCGTAGCATTCGATGCCGCAGCCCGCTCCACAAATCGACGTGATTCCCTTAGGACAGGCAATCAACAAATACTTCGATCTTTCCCTATATCTGTTGGTTTTAATGGGATTCGGCTGCCTAGCCAGCACCGGCGGCCTTGACACGCCAACGATTCTGCTGAGATCGG
>DATHOK010000236.1:0-6496 GCA_035484995.1 Verrucomicrobiia bacterium
ATCTCCAACTAGATCCCCACCAGTTAATCCGCTTCCACGAAGCGCTGCTATTCCTCCGAGCCTTCCCTCACGGCCCCTCCGGAATCCCGCGCGTAGAAGATCTCCTGAACACTTTCCACCAGCGCATAGAACAACTCTGCGTGACAAACGCCGATATGTCCGTTTTCGACGACTTCGACACCTCCGGCATAGCCGGCACCACCATGCAAGACACGCTCTCCTTCGACGTAGCGAAATGGCTCGTGCATCGCATTCCCAAACATATCGAGATCGCCTGGAACGACTACTGGGACGACTACCAATCCGAGCGCGCTCGCGGCAACACCTGGCCCCGTTTCATTCCGCTGTTAGAAGAAGACGCCGACGTAGAAGCCAACATCCCGTGGTCAACCTGGGTCGACGCTGCCAGAGGCCGCCAGGACGCACTCCCTTGGCTGCTAAACCAATTCGCCAGACTCCCATTCCCCGGCCGACAGCAATCCGAACTCTACGACTCCCTCCGGCTCCCACTCCTGTGGAACCTCGAAAACCTGAAACTCTCCCGCACCCGCAACTGGACCAGTCCCCGCCGCTTCTACTTCCACCAATCGGCACTAATCCAGCGTAGCGAAGTAGATCTTGCGCACGAACTATCCAAGCCCGCGCCGAAACTAAAAAAACTCTCCCCCGCCGCCGGCGAATCGGTAATGCAATCCATCCGCGAAGTAATGGTGGTCCGCTACCGCGAACTCTACGGCACCACGCTGGGTGACCCCAGCACAGTAGTCAAAGCCGACCTAGGCCGCGGCGTCATCATGCACTTCTGGGGATTGCCTCCAACCCGCCGCCTCCCGCTCCGCGCCTACATTGCCGGCTACACCCTGAAAAACGGCGTCCCCATCAACTACATCGAAGCCATCGGCCTCTGCGAATGGATCGAAGTCGGCTTCAACACCTTCTACACCTACCGCCAGGGAGAAACCGCATGGATCTATGCCCAGGCCCTGCGCTGTCTCCGCGCCCTGACGAATGCAAAGTGTATTTCGATTTATCCCTACCAGATCGGCCAGAACAACGACGAAGCCCTAGAAAGCGGAGCCTTCTGGTTCTACCGCAAACTAGGCTTCCGCCCCGGCCGCCCCGATCTCCAAAAATTGTGTGAGCGAGAAGAAGAGAAAATCGCCGCCAACCCAAAATACCGAACCCCCGCCCGCACCCTGAGGCGCCTGGCCGAAGCCCACATGTTCTATGAAGCGCACGAACCGACGGGTAGAGTTCTAGCGAATCAGGACCTCAATCAGTCGCGAAGCGGCGCCAGAATGCAGCCCAGAGCCTGCCCTGAGCTTGTCGAAGGGGCGCAAGCCCTGGGTAACGAAGTGAACGATCACCGAGCCCCGAAGGGGCGAAAGAACAACTCCGGCCCCTGGGACACTTTTTCCACCCGCAACCTGGGCCTGCGAATCAATCGTCGTATGTCGCGAGGCTTCAACGGGGATAGCCAGAGAATTCGCCAAGCCTCGACCGCCGCCGTAACCCACGCCCTAAACCTCAACCCCTCCCGCTGGACTCCTCTTCAAAAGCAGTCCCTCGAAAACTGGTCCCTGGTCCTGTCGGAGATCCCCAACCTATCTCACTGGACGCGCGACGAAAAAGAGCAACTGATAAAGATAATCCGCTCTAAGAGCGCAAGCACCGAAACGCCCTACCTTCGCCAAACCCAACACCACCCGCGACTGCGATCAGAGTTACTTCGTCTAGGCTCATAACCTCCTCGTCGTCATTGCGACGCCCCTCGTAGCCGCGATAGCGTCGAAAAGCGCGAGGAGAGTCTGCCGTCTACTCCGCCATCGTCGGCGTTGATTTTGCTCTTGGCCGCGATCGCGCCACCACAAGGGAGGGTGCCCCATCTTTGCGCTCTTTGCAAAGGTGGCATTCCACACACGTCAATGTCTTGGGATTTCAATTCCTGTATCCCTGCCGTTCCTCCCCGAGCAAATGCTAACCTCTCACTTGTAGCCCTATCCAATGCCCCACCCCATCCTCCTCTACGACGGCGTCTGCGGCCTCTGCAACCGCTTAGTCCAATTCGTCCTTCGTCGCGATCGCAACGCCACCTTCCGTTTCGCCTCGCTGCAAAACGCATTTGCCACGCCCATCCTTACCCGTCACGGCGCGAGCCCCAGCGATCTCGACACAGTCTACGTGGTCATGAATTATGAACTCCCCGACGAATATCTGCTCTCTCGTTCCGAAGCCATCCTCTTCGTGTTGAAGCAACTAGCGAGTCGCTGGCAAGCACTCGCATCCCTCCTGCAACTCCTGCCCAAATCCCTCCGAGACGCCGTGTACAACGCCGTAGCCCGCCGCCGCTTCCGCATCTTCGGCCGCACCGAAGCCTGTATGCTGCCCCCTGATCAGGGTCGCAACCGCTTCCTCGATCTCTAGATAGAAAAATCTAAAGAGCGAGTAAAGGAATGTAAAACCAAACTCGGGAGAGTTCTCTAGTACAAATCCCGTAGTAAAAAAATCGTTGAAAAATACGCCCCCGGCCTTGACTCCTTCGTCTCAAGTTCTATGATGAATTAACAACTCCTCCCTAGGGTAGGGGACGACCAACTAACAACCTGTAACAAGAATGAGGAGGAAGTCCCCATGAAACTGAATGACAGCATTTCCACCTACGATGTTGCTGAGGCTCTACAGGGCGAGTCCGGCAAGTTTGAAGTTACCAGCCCCAACGGCGAGCGCTACTTCGTAACCTGCTTGCCCGGACACTCGATCGCGAGCATAGAGTGGGCCGGTTCAGAGCCTAACCTGCAACCCTTTCTCGTGCGTAAAGTAGCTCAACCCGTCACGACGGAGGGTCGTACAAAAAGATCAGCGGCTGCCTAGCACTTTTTAGCAACCCTAATCAGTAAGCCCGGCTCCGATCAAGCCGGGCTTTTCATTTCTCTTCTCACCCGAAAAACTCGTTGAACTGGTCTCGAGCGATCCTGTTCAACGCCCTTCACCTAGAAAATCACAACGCATGAACCAGCCTCAGGTTAAGATAGTGCCGCGAGAGCGAGGGACCAGTCCCGCAAAAAGAGGTGCTTTATGCGAACAAGATGGATGGCATTAGTATCGTTGGCGGTCGCAGCTTTTCTTCCTGTGAGCGCACCAGCCCAGTGGAAGACACCATGGGCCTACGAAGGGCCACGAGGCGCAGAACACTGGAGCGAACTCGATCCTGGTTACGCCCCCTGCAACACCGGCAAGGAACAGTCTCCTATCGACATTCAAACGGCAGAGAAAGCCGATCTTCCTGTCCTGCGCTTCGACTCGAAAAGTGCCCCGCTCAAATATCTCGTCAACAACGGATACACCATCCGAGTGAACTACCACGATGCTCCGGGAACCGGAAGCCTTCTCATCGTCGGCGACAAGCGTTACCAGCTAACCCAATTCCACTTTCACCGTCCCAGCGAAGAGTACATTCACGGCAAGCCTTACGACATGGTCGCTCACTTGATGTATCAGGACAGCGATGGCAAGGTTGCCGGAGTCGCAGTTCTTCTCCGAGCCGGCAAAGCGAACGCGACCATCCAGCAGATCTGGGACCACATGCCCAAGACCGAGAGCAAGGTCTTGTCTGATTTCTCCCACGAGGAGCAGTCGGTTCCAGGAGTCGACATCAATCCCTCGGGCCTGCTGCCTCGCGACACCTCTTATTACATGTACATGGGCTCGGTAACGGCTCCGCCGTGCACCGAAGGCGTGACCTGGTTTGTCCTGAAGACTCCCGTCGAGGTCTCATCCGGCCAAATCAGCGCCTTCGCCAACCTCTATCCCCACGACGTCCGTCCCATCCAGCCGCTCAACGGACGCGTCGTGAAAGAGAGCCGCTAACACGGCCTGTCGGAGAAGGATTATGCGGAGAACGTCGCTGCTGCTGTTCCTCACCCTTGCGGCCACGCTGTTCGCAACGGATAAGTCCGCACTCCCGCCAGACGCCACTTCGCAGCAGGCCAAAAACAAAGCGGTCGCCGCGCGTGTGTTTGAAGAGATTTTCAACCAGGGGAAATTCCAGGTTGCGGACGAAATCTACGCCAGCGATTTCGTGAACCACGGCCTCCACAAAAATTTCGACCTTCAAGCGGATCAAGCCGCAGTGCATGCCGAGAAAAAGGCGTTTCCCGATCTCAAGATGACCGTGGACCTGATGGTCGCCGAAGGTGACCTGGTCACTGTGGTATGGACCTTCCGGGGCACCAACACCACCGCCGGATATGGACTCCCTCCAACCGGAGCCAGGATCGAACTTCGTGGCATCACAGTCTGGCGCATCGTCGACGGAAAAATTCGCGAGGAGTGGACTTCATTCGACGATATGCAAGCCGCCCGCCAACTCGTGAGCCAACTCAAGTGGCAACTGCTGGGCCTTCTTATCGTGGCGTTAATTCTCGTGTGGATCTTCTGCCGAGTCATCCTAAGACTCAGACTAACAAGACTTCCCAGGACGACGCTTTCCGAAAAATAAATTCTGGAGAAGCAGGTTTGAGCGCTTTGCTTTACGTCGGCGTGGCATCTTATCTGGATACCCCCTCCCCCTGGGGTCTAGTGGAGTCATCGAGTTAGCAGGAAATTCCCCGCAAAATCCGCATCGCAAAGGGCTTAGATCCTAAAATCCATGAAACAAAGAACTTAGAGGCGGGGCGAAGCGTCATCACCCGACCGTCACGGCCTCGACCATGATTACTCGATTTGTGGGCGGCCACAAGGTCAGATGTCACACTCGTGGACTGTGGAAATAAAAAAGGATGTCATTCCGAGTCGGGCGGAACGGCCGGCGAGGAACCTGCTGTCCTCGATACCTTCACAACTGCCGCCTCGCCCCACCCGGCCGACAGATCGATCCTCCCAAGTCGGGTTCTCTGCCCGAATCAAGGCCACCTTCTTCTCCCGGCGCCACTTCTTAATCTCCGTCTCGCGCGCAATCGCATCGCCGACGTTCTCAAAGCTGTGATAGTAAACTAGCCGGTTGGCACAATACTTTCGCGTAAATGCCCCGCCGTCGCCGGCTCTGTGGCGCAAGACCCGCGCCATGAGAAAGCCCGTCACGCCCACATAGATTACGCGGCTCTTGCTCGCCATGATGTAAACGCAGTATCGCCGCTCCGCCATTGCCGCTCGCCCTCTTAGGGATGTCATTCCGAACCGGGCCGAAGGCGCGGTGAGGAACCTGCTGTTTCTCTGCGCGACCACAAAGCAATGCCACTCCAAAGGACAGCAGGTTCCTCGCGCGCTTTCAGCGCGCATCGGAATGACAAGATTTTAGGGATGGGCGACTAGAACTGCAGCAGCAGATGTCACCAACAGCCTGTGCAAAAGCCCAACTTGGCACAATAGCGTCGCACGCAAAGCGGGCGACTCCCGACGATGAATCTTCTGCAACTCGCCTCCGACCGCGCTCCTCCTGCCGCGAGCGCGCCCAGGAAGGGGGCAGCTTAAGCGGAGTGGCGCTCTTTGAATTCCTCGATCTTGGCCTTGGCCTTCTCTTTCGTGTCATCCACGGACTGACTGATCTTCTCGCGGTTCTCAGCGACCTTTTCGGAAGCGGCTTGCTTGTGCGACTCATGGATCTGCTTCGCGGCGTCCTTCGCGTCGCCCCATGTTTCCTTCGCCGCGCCTTTGGCCTGATTGACCACTCCTTTATTGGCTAGTTTTTCGTTACCAACACTTTCTCCAACGCTCTGCTGCACCTTGCCTACTGCCTGATCGATCTTGCCCGTTACCTGATCCTTATTCATAAGTTCCTCCTGTATTTTTTTTATTGCGGCATTCTTCTGAATGCGGTTGACGCCATCCTGCCTGAATCCTACGCGTGTATCTAGCGTGAGCCATCGGGCGAACCGGGTAGACAGCCTGAATTTAAACCGCAGACTTGTTAGGCATACCTGCAGTGTGGCAGAAGTTTCTGGCGCGAATCTGTTCCATTTTGGCCACTCGACAGCGACAGCCACGCCGCCTGGCCGCCAGTACTATAATTCGCTCCCATGCCATTTATTTTCTGCTTCTGGTTCATGGTGGCTGCCTACGTCGTTCATGTGCTCGACGAGTCCCTGCTCGGCGGCAGCTTTGTGGAGAAGGTTCGGCAACATTGGTGGCCGCAGTATTCCTGGACAAAATTCTTCTGGTTCAACACCGCCTACTTCGCCGTCATGATCGCCAGCGTCGTCCTCTACGATCTGCTTGGAGGCTCATGGATCATTCTCCCCCTGGCGTGGTCAATCGAGCGGTTCTTTAATGGATTCTGGCATCTCTGGTGGGCGATCCACTTTCACGAGTATTCCCCCGGCCTTCTGACCAGCATTCTTATCTGGATGGACTCCTACTTCATCCTGCGCTACCGCCCCGCTGGTGCGATAACCGCCACAACATTCTGGCCGGCGGCGCTGATCGGCGTGCTCTTCGCGGCGTTTCTGTTTTCCTATATTCCGCTCGTAAAGGGAAGAAACATGCCGGCCATCAAACCCCA
>DATHOK010000237.1:0-9999 GCA_035484995.1 Verrucomicrobiia bacterium
GGAGACCGCATGCGTGCCGCCGGCTGCGACACGGTCGTCGACGCGAAAGATCTCTCCGTCGTCGGCATTACCGAAATCCTTAGCCATCTGCCCAAGATCTACGGCTTGTTCCAACGCCTGATCCAGGAAGCCGAAAAGCGCAAGCCCGATCTCGCGATCGTCATCGACTCGCCTGCCTTCAACTGGCGCGTAGCCCGGCAGATGAAGAAGCGGGGCATTCCCGTGGTCTACTACGTCGCACCGCAGTTCTGGGCATGGCGCCAGGGACGCGTGCGCCTCATCCGCAACTATGTCGACAAAGCGCTGGTGATCTTTCCCTTTGAAGAAAAGTTCTACCGCGACCGCGGGGTGGATGCGACCTTCGTCGGCCATCCCCTAGCCGACTTGCCGAAACCAGCCATAACGCGCAACGACTTCGCTGCACAATTTCATCTCGACCCGGTAAAACATTGGATCACCCTGATGCCCGGCAGCCGTGTAAAAGAGGTGCGCATGAACCTGCCGACCATCCTCGAAGCGGCCGCCCAGCTTGGCCCCGACTACGAGTTTTTACTCCCGATAGCACCCACGCTCGACCGCGGCTTTCTGCAAAGCCTGATCAGCAAACAAACGCCGGGAAAGCAACGCGTCACATTCGTCCCCGAATCCCTGGCGGCGCTCTTTCACTCCCGCGCCGGCATCATCGCCAGCGGCACGGCAACAGTAGAAGCCGCGATGATGCGCACGCCGTTCGTAATGGTCTACCGCGTTTCACCGCTCACCTACCTGCTCGGCAAGCCGCGAGTCAAAGTCCCGCGCTTTGCCATGGTCAACCTGATTGCGGGCATGGAAGTCGTCCCAGAGCTGGTCCAGCACGAGTTCACCGCTGGGAAAGTGGTCGCGCAGGTCAAGGAAATCCTCCCCGACGGGCCTGCCCGCGACCGCATGCTCGAGGGCCTGAGCGAGGTGAAAGCCCGCCTGCGCCCGCCGCGTAGCGCTGCTCAAGGCCCATACCCACACCCAGCAGACCGGGCCGCCGAAATCATCCTGGCCTTGCCGCGCCGTGGTTCAAGCTAAGAGCTAGAGGCTTCCCTCTAAACCTTGTGCTCCCAGCATCTTTTAGAGGAGAATCTTCATCATAGGGAAGTGGTAGGCCCATTTCCGGGAGACTCTCCTTAATGCAGATTCGTCTTCGGCGCGCCCAGAGCGTCCTGTCGAGTTCCCTTGCCCTGCTGGTATTGACGTTCGTCGCGACCCCCTCGCGGGCCGCTGAGAAGGTCCACCTGCGCGTCGACGACTACAAGATCGAGGCAGAACTAACTCCTCATCTCCATCAGATTTCTGCGCGGGCCAAGGTTAAATTCACGGCCCTTCAGGATCTCACGGTCGCCGTTTTCGAGTTGCATAATGATCTGCGGGTCACCCGGGTTCTCGACGATAACAACCAGCCGCTGTCGGCCGAGCGCGTCACGCAGGATTCCAGCATCCGCGTGCCGCTGCCCAATGGCCTGGCCAAAGACGCCTCGATGACGCTGACCTTTGAATACGAAGGCCAGCTCGAAACCGCCGATGACAGCCCGGTTCCCGGTCTTAAACTCGCTTATGTCGGCGACGACACCAGCTACCTGCTCTATTCCGGGCGCTGGTTCCCGGTAAGCGGCTACGGTCTCAACCGCTTCACCGCAACCATCAGCGTGACCGTGCCCGCGCACATGCTCGCGATCGGAAGCGGAAAATCCACGGTGACTGAGAATCCGCCGTCAAGTAAGCCCAATAGCAACGGTCTCCCAACGAAGACATTTACCTTCGCCTATACCAAACCCAGCTTCCCCGGCACCATCGTTGCCGGCACCTTCGAGGAATATAAAAGCGATGAAGCTGGAATGGACTTGCACGTCTTCTTCAAGCCCACTCACCAGAAGCTCGCCCCGGAATACACCAGCACCGCAGTTCAGGAGTTCACGTACTTCATCACTCTTTACGGCACACCTCTATCGCAAAGGCTCAATGTGGTGGAACTCCCCAATGACACGGTTCCCTACGCCTGGGCGCCAGAGTTTGCCGGCCTCGCAGGTCCATCGATCACGGAAAAGACTAATTACCGGTTGCTGGCGAACGCCATCGCCCATCAGTGGTGGGGAGTTTCGGTAAGCCCCGCGACCAAGGATGATTGGTGGCTGACCGACGGCTTCTCCCGCTATTCCGAAGCCATGTACGTGGAGAGCGCGGCGGGCGTGGCCGGACTTGAGGAAACTGTCAAAGACATGTCGGTCGGGGCCCTCGCTTACGACACTGTTCCGCTCTCCAGCGCCAGCAAACTCGATCCTTTTTCCACGGAGTTTCAGTCGCTGGTCACGGATAAGGGAGCGATGATCCTGCATATGCTGCGCTGGGTGCTCGGCGAAGACAAATACAACAAAACCATGCGCGAGTTTGCCGAGACCTACGCTGGCAAATCGGCCACCATCGATGACTTTCGCACCATCGCTGAAAAGTACTACGGCGATCAACTCACCTGGTTCTTCTCGCAGTGGCTCGATTCCACTGGCGCCCCCGAATTCAAACTCAAATACACCACCTACCGCCTGGGCAGTAATAAAGGTTTCCGAGTCACCGGGGAAGTTTCCCAGGATCTCGACTTGTTCCGCATGCCCGTCGATCTGCGCATTGACACCGACGGCAAAACCGAAGACAAGAAGCTCGAAGTGGTAGGCACGAACTCAGCTTTTACCGTTGAAACCTTCGGACGCCCGCGCCACATTTCCGTCGATCCCGACCATCACGTGCTCACCAATTCTTCGGATGTGAGGCTCCGGGCTTCGATTCTCCGCGGTATGGCCATGCAGCAGCAAGGTGACCTGGCGGGTGCGCTTGCCGAATTCAACAAAGCCCTCGACCTCAACAAAAACAGCTCTTTCGCGCACTACCGCATAGCAGAGGTCTTCTTCCTGCAGAGAAACTACCAGTCCTCGGCGAACTCCTACCGCGCGTCCATCAACGGCGACGGCGAGCCGCGCTGGACTGAGGTCTGGAGCCACATCCAACTCGGAAAAATCTTCGACATCACCGGCCAGCGCGAGCGTGCCATCAACGAATATCGCCAAGCCATCCAGACTAATGACGACACTTTTGCCGCTCTCGAAGAAGCCCGAAAGTATCTGGCCAAAGCGTACGAGCGGCCGAAGAACAAAGAGTAAGGAATTAAGAGTTGGGACGAAGCGCAGGTCAGCCCTTGTTCGTACCCGCTCCCAAAGCCTTCGCCTTCTTCTCTCGCGCAGGGTCGAATTGCAAAACGTCACCTCGCAAGACCAGACGAGAATGAGTGTCAACAGCGGGCACAGCGAATCGGCGCATCCCGCTCAGCTGGCGACGGACGTTCTGCACCAGTGAAGCTTCGCCACTTCGCGATTCCGCGAACGCCTCGAACTGCACTTTCTGTAACCCATCTTTTTGCGGCATTTCCAGATCCAGCCCGTTTTGCCGCGGTCGATCCTGCGGTCCATGGTCAACGATGCCGGTTCCGTCCCGCCGTCGCTGGATGCGCGCTACAGCTTTATCAATCACACGGGTGAATTCGGCCCCATCTTCACTCCTGCGCCCCTCACACAAACGCCGCCGAGCTTCGACCGCCGCAAACCACGTCCGATTCCGGCGAGATTCCCTCGGAGGGCTGAGCCGGGTTACTTCACAGAGATGCGCAGAGACGGCAAGCTCTTCCTCGCTGGATCTTGCATCGGATTTCCTGCCGCGGCTCGGTCCCCGACGGACATACCTTGCGAACGAAGCTTCCTCGATCCGCCCATGCACTCCCGCCTCTTCGAACGCCTCCAGCGCCGCTGCCTGGGCATGAGTCAGCCCCGGCTCCGCACTGCCTTTGGGAAACGTCCAGCGCCCGCCGCTTCGCGTCCGGACCAGCAGGAACTCTATGCCGTCGTCGCGCCAGCGGTAGCAAACTGCGGCAACCTCTTCGCACTCGCAAAGCTTGCGAAGCTGTGACAGTCGGACCAATGTGGCCGATGGTCGATATGTCAGCGCCGACAGGGCATGCGGCAAACCCGAATCTCGATGATTTCTCGCGCCAGCACCCATTGCAACAGAGTGCACGATGCTATGAGCCTGTGCCTAGAGCACAGCTTGGTTCCCAGGTGCGAGCAGTCTTTGACTTTGCCTCCCCGGCACAATATGATATCATGATATCGTTTCCTAAAGCAGGAGGCAGCCTTGGCCCAGTTCGTCGTCCGGAACATTGAGAATCAGGTGAAAGCGAGCCTGCAGCGCCGCGCCCGAAGGAATGGCCGCAGCATGGAAGAGGAGGTACGGGACATCCTGCGCAGTGCGGTTATTGAAACCAACATTCCTGCCGGCGGCTTGGGGACCGAAATTTCCACCCTGTTCGGCAAAACCGGGCTGATCTCCGATATCCCCGAGTTGCGGGGCCACAGGATCGACGTTCCATCATTTGAGCCGTGATTTAGACCATGACCATTCTTGACACCAACGTGCTCTCGGCCTTGATGCACGTTGCGCCCGACAAGAATGTCGTCGCGTGGCTTGACCGGCAGCCTCGCGCATCCATCTGGATAACCTCCATTACGGTTCTTGAGATCCGCTTCGGACTACAGATCATGCCCGGAGGAAAACGCCGCTCTGCTTTGATCCAGTCTTTCCAGGAACTCCTCGACAAGATCGACCACCATGTCGTTCCCTTCGACGTTGCCGCCGCCGAGGAAGCGGCGGACCTGGTGGCCTCCCGGCAAAGAAGTGGTCGTCCGGGCGACCTACGGGATACGATGATCGCGGGCATTGTAATCGCCCAGCACGCAACGCTGGCCACCCGCAACACCGCGCACTTTGAAGACATCGCGGTTCCGCTCGTCGACCCTTGGACCCACTAGTTTGATGCGCTCCCTGAGGCGGCCTGTTTCCGAGCGAAAGCTCACCGGAATCCTTCTACATACTTGTGCCGCGTGACGCCTCAAAGACAGTATTCATATTCGAGGGCCGCAATCCGCTCTAGGAGAGACCTTGGAGAACATGCGCTGTCTTCGCTGTAACCGCGAACTCGAGCCAGGACAGAAATCTGTGGCCTTGTATATGTTCGCCCAAACCGTAGGCGTTAAGCCGCGCCAGAAATCCACAGCCCATCGCATCTCTTTCTGTCCTCAATGTTCTGTGTCCCTGGCGATGGGCCCACCGCCCGAAGGCGCCCTCAATCTGGCTGCGTGGGATATGATTCGCGACCTGGTCGGCTCAGACCCCGCGCTGAACCAGGCAGCTTGGGAGAACTTGAGCGGAATCCTGGGGCTGCTTCCGGCAACCGGCACCAACGGCGCGCCTCGTTCCGTCCCAGCCGGGGGGTACTTCGAGTTCTAGCCTCTCACCCACAGTTCCTTCGAGCCTTCTGTAAGCCGCGCGGCCCGTCTCCAAAATTCCGATCCTCAGCTAACCCTTTTCGCCTTCCCGCGGTCTAAAGAATCAACGGCAGCAGGGAACTTCGCATGGCCCGGCTGCGTACCTCTGATCAGAACTAAGACGTGAAACGGTAGGGCGGGATTGAGACCCCTCGCCCGATCGTACCCGGGACCCCCACGCACCTCCCCGGAGGCGTGGGGGTGTATCACATGCGAATACTTCTTGATATCGTGCGGCAATCGCTCGCCACGCTCTGGGCGCACAAGCTGCGCTCGTTCCTTACGATGTTCGGAATCGCCTGGGGCGTGGGCTCCCTGCTGCTGCTCGTAGGCCTGGGAGAAGGCTTCCGCAGCGGTCAGGAGAAGAACATGGCCGAACTTGGCGCGGATATCATGTTCGTCTTCCCCGGCCGTATCCCCGCCGTAGTCGGCAGTTATCAGTCTGGGCAACCTTACTACTTTACCTACGCCGATTATTTCGCCATCCGCGACCAGTCGCGATTTCTGCGCGCGGTTTCCCCAGTGCTGGAGCGCGATGACATTCGCGCCGTCAGCGATTACGGTTCCACCAACGGCCAGGTTTTCGGGGTGGCTCCGTCTTACAACCAGATTCGTACTCTCCCTACTGATCCCGGACGCTGGTTCAATGATGAGGACAACTCCCAGCATCGCCGTGTGGCCGTGGTGGGATGGGAACTGCTCAAGAACATGTTTCCGGGGCAGCCTGCCGTGGGCAGCACCATCTTGCTCAACGACATGGATTTCAAAGTGATCGGCGTCATCCCCAAGATCGGAAAAGAGGGCAACAACGGCACGAACAACCGCATCTTCGTGCCTTTCGACACCATGCGGATGCTTTTCCCGCTCAAGGCGCAGAACACGGAGAATGCCATCTCCTTCATCAACTACAGGCCCATAAAAAAAGAACTACACCTCGAAGCCATGCATGAGGTTCACGCCATCATCGCCCGGCATCACGGATTCGATCCCAGTCTCGACGACGCCTTCAACGATTGGGACACCATCGACGGCGCCATCCGCGTGGCTAAGATTTTTGATGCAATGGATTATTTCCTGGGCGTGGTGGGAATCGTAACTCTCGGCCTGGGCGCCATCGGCATCATCAATATCATGCTGGTGTCGGTGACCGAACGGACCCGGGAAATCGGCCTGCGCAAAGCTCTAGGGGCGACGCACCGAAACATCTTGACTCAGTTCTTTGTCGAAGGGGCATTTCTTACTGCGTTCAGCGGCGGCATCGGCCTGGCAATCACAACCGCCTTCGTGGCTCTGCTGGCGCAACTGCCTTCGCCGGAGGGATTCGACACACCGCGCATCGTGCCTGCTTCCGCCGCGATTGCCATTCTCTCTCTGTCCGTGGCCGGCATCGTCGCCGGTCTTTATCCCGCACGCAAAGCCGCGCTGCTTCCCCCGGTGGAAGCACTGCGACAGGAGTAAACCGATTTCGACGGAATAACTTTGGACTCACTATGCTGGGCGATCTGGGCACACAAGCTTTCAACGCGCTGAAGCACAACCGCCGCCGTTCCCTGCTCACCATGCTGGGCATGGCCTGGGGCATTGCCACGGTGGTTTTGTTGCTGGCTTACGGTACCGGCTTTCAGAACGCTTTGATGGTCGCCTTCCGCACCTTTGGAGGCAATCTGGTCGCCATCTTTCCGGGGCGCACCTCCCAGCAGGCGGGAGGCACCAAGGCGGGCGCGCAGGTCCGCCTGACCCGCGACGATCTCGACTTCCTGCGCGCCGAGGTCCCCATGCTCACCCGCGTTTCTCCCGAGGTGGATAAGCAAAGCCAGGTGTCTTTTGGCACACGCAGCGCCAGCTACGGGGTTCACGGAATTTATTCCAGCTACGAGAAAATTCGCGCTCTTGACGTGGGCGAGGGCTCATTCTTCGGCGAGCGCGACGACTTCACCCACTCCCGCGTGGCCGTCATCGGCGCCACCGTGAAGAAGAAACTTTTCTCCGGCCAGAACGCTCTCGGCGAAAGTATTCGCATCGACGGGATCTCCTACAAGGTGGTCGCCATCCTCAGGCACACTATCTCGAACGGCGACGAAGACATGAACTCCCTGGTCTACGTTCCGTATAGTGCCATGAGCGACCTGAAGAATAGTTTCTACCTCGACGGCATCATGATGGATTACGAAGGCGACCACAGCAAGGTGGTCGAGGCCATCCGCAATTCCATGGCCTTCCATCACAACTTCGATCCTAAGGACGACCGCGCTATCTTCGTTTTCGACGCCGTGAAAGATCTTGCTGACCTCACCGTGATCACAGTCGGCATCAAGATACTGCTCGGGTTCATCGGTTTGCTGACACTCGGAATCGGTGGCGTCGGCCTGATGAACATCATGCTCGTCTCCGTGACGCAACGCACCCGCGAAATCGGCGTCGAGAAGGCCCTGGGAGCGCGACGCTGGCATATTCTTTTCCAGTTCCTCGCCGAAGCTCTGGTGATCACCGCCATTGGCGGCCTGCTCGGCGTGGTGCTGGCGTACTTGGTTTCCTGGAGCGTGGGTTCGCTCACGCTATGGAGCGCCTTCATCGAAGACGCCAGCGAGGGCGATATTCACCTCTACATCGATTTCGCCACTCTGATCTGGTCGACCGTGATTCTAAGCTTCGTGGGAATCGTCAGCGGCATGCTCCCGGCAATCAAGGCCGCCGGCTTGAATCCCATCGAAGCGCTGCGCTACGAGTAGCGCCGGCGTCCCGCCGGCTGCCTTACAATCCCCACATGCCCGAAACCACCGCCACGCGCCTTGACCGCGTTCTGGCTCAACTACGCCTCTACGAACATCCTCTGCTGAATTTCTCCGCCCGGTCCAAAGGCGAAGGCGTGGAGGTCATCATCCAGTTCAAAGACGCATCCGTACCGGTGCACACTTATTACTTCGATCTCCACCCCCGCGACCTCGACCACCCGCAGTTCGAGTGGAGCTTCCAGCGCCAGCTCTACGATGCGTTGCACGATTACTTCGTCGAGATGTTCATCCGCACCCCGCAGGACCGCGCCGAACGCCGCCGGAAAGAACTGTGAATCAGCTTCGCCTAAAGATCGAACAGGAAATCCGTGACCGTGGCCCCATCCCCTTTTCGCGCTATATGGAACTCTGCCTTTACGATCGCGACCTGGGTTACTACTCGCGAAACGCACAGCAGTTCGGCAAGGCCGGAGATTTCTATACGTCAAGCGACGTCCACGCCGTTTTCGGCCGACTTCTGGCGCGGCAGTTCGACGAAATGTGGCGAGCCCTGGGTTCTCCGAGGCGAATCGAACTGTTCGAACTCGGCCCCGGCCGAGGCTTGTTTGCACAAGACGTTCTTGACTGGTCGGAAAAGAAGTTTCCGGACTTCTATCGCGCCCTGCGCTATGTCCTCTTGGAAAGTTCGCCCGCCTTGCGCGAGCGGATCAAAGAGACTCTGGGAGATCATCTCGAATCCGGAAGAGCTGAACTCGGCACGCTTGATGCTCTCAACGAGACGTCCGGCCGCAACATTCCGACCATCGTCTTCGCCAACGAATTCTTCGACGCGCTCCCGGTCGAAATCCTCGGCACTAAAGGATCTTTGCGCATCGATACGCGCGACGGCCGATTCACCGAAAGCTGGGCGCAACCATCCGCCGGGGAACTGGAATTTATCGACCGTTATTCGGTCCATCCCGAACCAGACGAGCGCATTGAAGCACCTCTAGCCGCACAACACTTCATGGAGCAGATGGCCGCCAACATCCAGCATGGCTTCCTCGTCGCCATCGACTACGGCTATACCCGCGAAGAGCAATTAGCCGGACGCCACCGCGGTACGTTGAAGGCCCTCCGCCAGCACTCAATCAGCGCCAACCCCTACCAAGCCCCGGGCGAACAAGACATCACCGCCGACGTAAACTTCACCGCGCTCGCCACCGCCGCACACAAACAAGGCATGAAGACGCAGAAGGTGATCACCCAATCCCAATTTCTGATGGGCATCGGCGAAGCGAACCAGTTTGCTGACGCCTTCGAAGGATGCGGCCTGCCGCAGGAGCGTGCCAAAGTAGCATTGCAACTCAAGCATCTAGTGACGCCCGCAGGCATGGGCGAAAGCTTTCAAGTCCTGATTGCCAGTAAGGGGATCGGACTGGAAAGAGTCGAATCTTTGTCAGGTTTGAAATTCGGCCGCAGGCGCTAGCGATCCAAGTAAAGACAGCCGCCTCGGCTGTCCCGCGGCCGAAGCCCGGCGGCAGGGGGGCACAAGCCCGCAGCCACTCCTACTGCACGACTTTCGCTGGCGCATCCTTATTCGCCGCGACTTCCGGATACTCATAAACGCCGCGACCGGCCTTCCGCCCCAACCGTCCCGCCTCAACATACTGCACCAGAAGGGGCGCTGGACGATATTTCTCCCCCAGCATTTTGTGCAGGTACTCCAGAATGTTCAGTCGCGTGTCCAATCCAACCAGATCGACGAGTTCAAACGGACCCATCGGATGATTCAGCCCCAGCTTCAACGCCTTGTCGATGTCTGCCGCAGAAGCGATCCCTTCCTCCAGCATGTAGAACGCTTCGTTGCCGATCATCGCGTTGATGCGGCTGGTG
This sequence comes from Verrucomicrobiia bacterium, assembly GCA_035484995.1. Lineage (GTDB taxonomy): Bacteria > Acidobacteriota > Terriglobia > Terriglobales > Acidobacteriaceae > Sulfotelmatobacter. The sequence goes on from DATHOK010000237.1 coordinate 9,998, forward strand.
AT
>DATHOK010000238.1:0-9047 GCA_035484995.1 Verrucomicrobiia bacterium
TTCTTTGCAGATCCACTAGCAATACTGCGAAGAACGGCATAGGATGTTTGATCGTCGTTCCGAACCAGTCTGTTCGTCGCAAAAAAGTACAGCATTCACAGGTAACGAGGCTCCCTGATGGGGCAGAACGCAAGCCCGACACCGAGTCAGGCACCCAAGCACCCCCCCGCTACAAACGGGCTGGCGTTGGTGCGCGTCACGATTGGGGCGATGTTGGTGTGGGTCTTCTTCGAGAATCTGGGGAAAGGCCTCTACACACCTGGAGGCTACGCAAACCTAATCAACTACTACGTTAAGGCGGGTCACTCGCCGGCGATCTGGAAAACTGTGATGGAAGCAGCCGCGAGCCATGCTGCCATGGCGGCTCCAATGCAAGCGCTGGCAGAGATCTCTTGTGGTGTGTTGCTCGTCATCGGGCTGTTTACGCGTCCAGTTGCTTTCCTAGCATTTCTCTACCTTGGGAGCCTTTGGATATCAGAGTGGGGCACGGCGTGGATCTGGGAATTGCTGGTTCCGGTGCTCGCATCGCTTGGGCTGGTGGTGGGGCGCGCGGGCAGAGCGTGGGGCGTGGACGCATGGCTTGCGCAGCGGTGGCCGTCCGCTCCGTGGTGGGTGCTTTGAGCTAGAATCCCGTGCGAGTGTCCGTCATTATTCCCACGCATAACGAAGCGCAGGCCATTAGCCGTGTGCTTGCCGATCTCCCTTCTGATCTCGTCACAGAGGTCATTATTGTCGACAGCAACTCAACGGATGGCACTCCGGAAATCGCGGCGAAGATGGGAGCTCGCGTTGTCAGCGAACCAAGGCGCGGATATGGGCGAGCTTGTTTGACAGGACTCGCGAGCGCAGAAAATCCTGACGTGGTGGTCTTCCTTGACGGCGATTACAGTGATCGTCCCGCAGAACTGCCTCTTCTTCTCTCGCCCATCTCCGAGGGACGCGCGGACATCACACTGGGTTCGCGTCTTGGGAAACAACGTATTCCCGGGGCAATGCCGTCGCATGCTGCGTTCGGCAATTGGCTCGCCGCCAGCTTGATCAACCTTTTGTATGGACTGAAGATCAGCGACCTTGGCCCGTTCCGTGCTGCGCGCGCCGATGTTCTCCGCGAACTCGCTCTCCAGGAGGCCACCTACGGCTGGGCCGTCGAAATGATCTTGAAAGGCGCTGTTACTGGATTTCGCATCGTAGAAGTTCCGGTGAGCTACTACCCGCGTGTCGGTAAATCAAAGATCAGTGGCACGGTCAAAGGTACGGTGGGAGCGGCGTGGTTCATTCTCAGCCGGATAGTGAGCTATTATTTTCGCCATCCAAGGGGCCGGAATGCCGCGACGAGCGTGAGGCCTGGCTGAGCACTTCCTATGGAGTCCTCCGATCCGACGAACCGTCGCCAACGCACAGGCGATTGCACGCTGGTCATCATGGCCAAAGCCCCGAAGCCGGGCATGGTCAAGACAAGGTTGGCGCAGTGTGTTCCTTTACCTGATGTCACCACGTTTTATCGCTGCCTTCTTGACGACACACTGGCGCTGGCGCAGTCGCTGGGCAATACCGAGATTGCCATTATGTGCCCCGCTTCGGATGTGGAGGATCTCGCTCGGCTGGCGCGCGACGTCGCGAGTGTTGTCGCACAAACTGGTGAGGGACTGGCTGCCGGTCTTACTTCGGTGTTTGCGTACTTCGCGGGGGCAGGCAGGCGGCGCGTCATCGCATTCAACAGCGACAGCCCGCATCTGCCGGCATCCGTGCTGGAGAAAGCGTTCGAGGCGCTCGCTACTTGCGATGTGGTTGTGGGGCCGACATACGACGGGGGCTACTATCTGGTCGGAACCAAAGCTAACTATCCAGGACTTTTCGTGGGCGACGGAATGGGAACGTCGAACGCGCTGGAGCGGCTGTTGGAACGCGCCCGCTCCCTCGGTCTTTCTGTGCGCACTGCGGACGTTTTTTATGACATCGACGTGGCCGCTGACTTGATACGGCTGGCAGAAGAACTGCGGGTCTTTCCATCAAGGGCTCCACGAACCGCGGCCTGGTTGGCACAGTGGAGGCAAGCAGTGGAGCAACTCAAACCCTCCCTCGGAGACTTGTGAGGTTCACTCCATCCAGCAGACTCTACATCCTCGGCGCAGTAATGCTCGTGTCGCTCACGATATGCGCGCGCAAGTTCGGCAGCTTCGGTGCACCATCTTTTCTCATTCCACTGGCGATTGCCGGCGTTGCGTACCTGCTTGCCATCTTTGAATTCTTCCACGCCCCTGCGTTTCCAAAACGGGTCGTCGTCATCGGACTTTTGCTTTCTGCTCTCTGGCATCTTCAATTTCTACGACTGTCCCCCGGCGCGGATGATGACATTCACCGATATGTTTGGGATGGTCGCATACAGCGGTTAGGCTATAACCCCTATCTCGTTGTTCCCAGCGACCCTGCGTTCAGCAAATTGCATACGACCGAGACTCGCACCCTGAACAATCCGAATTTGCCGAGCCCCTATCCGGCTGGCGCAGAGCTTTTCTTTCGCGCGATAACTGCGATTCACGAGTCCACCTTTGCGCTGAAAGTAGCTTTTGTCGTTTGCGACCTCTTGATTGTCTTTGTGCTGCTCGACATCTTGCGTAGAAGTAGTCAGGGAACACACTGGGTTCTGGCGTACGCCTGGCATCCTCTGCTCGCCACGGAAGTGGCAGGCAGCGGTCACGTCGATATCCTCGGCGCGCTGCTGCTGTTGCTCTCCTTCATGGCGCTGGGGCGGCGCTGGCGCGCAGCCGCAGCTCTGTCGTTTGGGCTCGCGGTCGCTGTGAAATTGCTCCCGATTGTGTTATTGCCGCTTTACTGGAAACGCGTTCGTGTGCGCGATGCCGCATTGACAGCATTTGTCGTCATACTCCTTTATGTACCATTCCTCAACCACCGACGGATTCCACTCGGGTCACTTGGTAATTATGTCCATAGTTTTTGGTTTAATGATCCAGTGTTTGCGCTCCTTGAGCGGGCTGCACATCCGGAGCTTATAGCAGGATTGGCAGTCCTCGTGGGCGTTCTTACCGCGGCCGGGTTCAGAAGCAAGTTCAGAAAAAAGCCAGAGGAGGTGTCGGCGTCGTCGTTCGCGTGGCCGATGGCTGCGTCGCTTCTTTGCGCACCGGTTGTCTATCCGTGGTACCTCCTCTGGATGTTGCCGTTTCTGCGGTCGCGCTCGACGCTGCCGATCATCATCTGGAGTGTGAGTATTCTCCCGACTTACTACGTTTGGCATCTGCGCGCAATTGGGCAACCGTTTATCGTTCCTGGCTGGATTTTGCTGCTGGAATATGGATCGGTCGCTCTTGCCGTTGCGCTTGTCTGGTCGCACCGCATGAGGAAACCCAAGGATGCCGGCGCGAAATCGGAGTAAACTACTCCGCGCCTAAAATTCCGTATCCAAAAGACTTTCTGGGATATCTAGATAAACTGGATTCAATCTTGAAAAGGGGAGACTTCCATGACAGAACTGAGCCGCGTTTCGAAGATTCGCTTTCTGGCTTTCGCTGTGGTGGCCCTTACCGCAACCTCCTTGGCGCAGACCCGGCCGCCCATTCTCGAACAAATCGCGAAGACCTACGGCCTCGATTCGTGGGGTCAGGTTGAGGCGATCCGCTATACCTGGAACGGGGAGATAACCGGACTCTTCAAAGCTTCCCGAAAGTGGGAGTGGGAACCCAAGACTGGCAAGGTCTCCTATGAGGGGATGGATAAAGACGGTAAGCCGGTGAAAGTTACCTACATGCGCTCCGAGATCAACGACGACACGAAGAAGCAAACTGATGCCGGTTTTACCAACGATAATTATTGGCTCCTGTTCCCGTTACATGCCTACTGGGACACGAGCGCCGCCGTGACCGATGAAGGTATGAAGAAACTGCCGGCGGGGACCGGATCAGCCACGCTGGTCTCGGTGAAATATGGATCAGAACTCGGCGGTTACACGCCCGGCGACACCTGGGACCTTTACGTCGGCAAAGACAACCGCGTTGAGTATCTCGTGTTCCGGCACGGCGGGGACAAGAAGCCGAACCTGGTCAAGGCAACCTGGACGGGATACAAGAAGGCAGGTCCCTTGCAGATCTCAACCGAGCATCGCGGCACCGCCGATGGCAAACCGCTGCACATCTTTATTTCGGGGCTGGCGGTGAAGGTGACGGGGTCGGATGCCTGGATGGAGGCGAAGTAAGACGAAGCACCAAGAATCGGAGGATGTCATTCGCCGCGAATCCCATTACCGGGCGATCACGACCGTAGTACATGAACTGCTCACTTTGGGCAGATCGCGATTAGCGGCCATGTGGATCTCGAGTCGCGGGCGCTCTCCCCGAACGATCGGACAATAGAAGTCCGGTTGCAGCAGAGCGCCCTGCAACTGTCGCCGTCCGGCACATCCGCCGTGGCATGACTCCCGGAAATCGCAGGGCTCGCAGTCAGGCGGAATGGTTCGCACCTGCTCGAAAGGTGTCGAGTTCAGAATGTCAGCGCCCGCCGATATCAAATCCGAAAGCATCTGACCCGATCCTGGCCAATAAACGCAAGGTTGTATTGTGGCTCGAGGCGTTGCCCGCACAGTGCTTACACCGCAACCAGTTTGCAGAGGTGGCAGCCCTGTCATTGCCCGAACCAGCGGTTCGCCAATTGCGATCACGTCAGTCTCCGCAAAAAGTTTCCGGAAGCCCTCCCAGTATTCTGCGTAGCTCAACGCATAAACGTCTGATCGGACGGCCTGATACACGTTCACTCGCAGGGGAGCGTCAAACTGTTTGGCGACTCGCGCCACCTCCGCCAGGCGCAGATAGTTCGGCTTCATCATGACGGCGACGATGGTGACCGGCACTCCCAGCTTCACACATCGATTTGCCTGTTGATGGATGAGCTCCCAATTGCCGTCCCCACGCTGTGTATCTTGTTCTGCTTGCGTTGGGTAATCGAGAGAGAACTCGATGTCGTGGAAGGCACGTAGTTCCCGATCTTCAAGAACTGCAACACTATGACCGTTCGAAGTGATAGTCAGCTTGACGGGCTTTTTTTGCAGGTAAGCTAGTATCGCTTTGAAGTCGGGATGCATTCCGTTCTCACCAGTGCCAAGATTCACCGAACTCACGGGCAAAGCTTCCATGACCGCCTTGACTTGATCCAGTGAGAGGCGATCCGTGCGAGCTGGATCGCGGTAGCAGAAGGCGCAAGTGAGATTGCACTCGTTTGTGAGCCCGAGGCCGAGCGCGATACCGGCATCCGGCGTCAGCACGCGAGATCGGATTGACGAGGGCCGAGCTGTGACGTGGTTCACTTGTCCACCCTCCCGACCGGAGCTGCGGGATGTGCGAGGTAATGGGTATAGCGTGCGATCGCGGCGAACTCCGGTTGCATGCCCAGCTTGCGCTCTAGCTCGAAGATGCGCTCATACTCACGATTTCGGGAAACACTTGTCGGCAAAAAGTCAGATGCGACCCTTATACCGAACTCGGCACTTATCGCGAGCGAAGATGCTGTAAACATGGAATGAAGGCTCTCAGCCGTAAATAGCCGGACCATGCCTCCATACAGGGATTCGTTTGCCCACTCAGCAGTTAGGTTTCGCTCAGCCGCCGCCAAGTCTCCGTTTTGCAGCGCAGCCTTTAACACCTCGCCTCTCTGATTGCGCACCAAAACCGACATTATGCTGGATGAAGCGCGCAACAAGTGAGCAGCGCTCCGCAAGACAGCACACGGATCGTCGACGTATTCCAGGGTATTGTGGCAGAGAATTACATCGAATGATCCCACTTCGAACAAGTGTGACAATTGGGCGGCGTCGCCCTGCTTCACCACGATCTCCTCGGTTATTCTCGCTTCCTGAGCGGAGCGCTTGGCGAGATCCAGCATTGTGGGAGACGAATCCAGCAACGTGACATGAAGGCCAAGTTGCGCCAGACGCAACGCCATAGCGCCGGTCCCGCACCCTATATCCAGAGCGCGCAAAGATCGTCTATCCTGCGGCAGAAACTCCTGCAGGTTGGCAAAGGCGAGATCGAGGCGCAGTCGGCCTTCGGGCGTCTCGAGGTAGGCGGCGTATTTGTCCGCGCCGCTCTGGAAGCGTTCGGCGTCGAGACTAGAGTTCATCCTCTTCATGCACCACTTATCCGAGCCGCTGCCGATTCATCCGCAGCTAAGTACCCGAGCGTATCCCAATGGATTAAGAACGACAAGTCGGCCAAGCCACTAAGAATCAATCGCTGTCGCTCCCGGATAACGAGCAAACGGGGAACTCATTCCGGGGCAGAAGTCGCCTTACGGGAAGTTGAACTGGATGATTCCGGTCGAATCGACGACGCGACCTGCGGTACTGGGAAAACAGTACTGGAAAGCCGGAATTACCTTACCTGCACACGGTGGCCATTTGTGGACCGTCCGGTTCTAGATGTAACCGGCTGTCGGAATTTTCAGCACCTGAAGAGAACTAGGAAGATTCGGAGTCTTCGCAAGCCCGCTCAAACTCCGCAGATCCCGTGCTGCTACCTGGCGTGCGGCGTGAGTTGAACGCGCCGGTGCACTCCTTTGACTCAGATCGGCCAGTTCTCAGTGAGTGTAAAACACCTGTTAACGACAAACGGAAAACGCAAACGAGAGACAGCAGAAGCTACGCACTCGGAGACCGTAAATTCTGGCTGTTGGCATTCATTACCACTTTTGCGACATAACATTCTTCGTGCACGGGAAGTCCTTGCTCGTCTACTTTGCACTGTTCCAAGGAAATGGTCTTGCCGCATATCCAGCAAAACCGCTGGGAGGAAGCCTGCCTGTCAGACATACCCACCTGAAAGCGGAAGGATAGAAAGTTGAACAGAATTCTAGGAAAACGGGTTTCGGCTGTCAAGACCCGTACTAGGCATGCGAACGTCCGTGTATGTCTTTCAGAGTCGGACGTAAGGAGTCGCCACACTTATCTGCGAGCGAGGGCGGGAGAAAAGTTTAACGGCCGTGTAAGTGAGCATGTTCTTCGCAGGGGGCAAACTTGTGCCAAATTATGCCTAACGGGACGTGACAGTACTATTCCGAACGTCACATATGCAACGCCCGATTCCGGCAAGGCGCTGCAAATTCTAATGATAATGAGGGTTTAATAATGAGCCGTAGAACGTCTCAGAATCGGCCGAGCTTCGGCCCTTGGGGGTTCGATTTCCCCCTCCTGTAACCACACTCTTATGGGCTGCTACTTCACTGCACTGGCGGGAGGCCGACCTTGGCTACCACTTCGCGAAACTCCTGGTTCTGATGCAGGTGCTGGAATTCGCTGTTGGTGATGAGCGTGGTGAGTCGAAGGTCGTGGCGCTGGCGGGCGATTTCGAGATACTTCAGAGCATCATTATCCTGGCCGAGTGCTGCGTAAGCGTCGGCCACGTCGAAGGCCGAACCGGTGCCGTGGTCGAATGATTCACGCCTGGTGGTCAGGCGGTGCTCAAGCAGTCCACGGCGTCCGCCGCTCGCGTAGGCCGCCTTCTCCAGATCAATGTTTTTCTGCGCCTTGGCATCGTGGCGCAGACGCGCGACCGTCGCACTTTCTGTTAGGTATCCCGCGTAATTGCCCTCGCGAAAATAAATGTCCTCTGCCAGGTAGCGGTGGGGAGGAACAAACTCAGGCTGAGAGGCTACAAGTTGCGTCAGCAACGCCCTCGCTTCTTCTGTCTTTCCCGCTGCGGCGAGAATGCACCCTTTGTCGGCGAGGATGGGAGTGGAAGAAGGATCGAGCTGCCGCGCTCGCTCGATCTCCAATAGTCCCTCCTGAATGCGCCCCGTCTCGATGAGGAACGTCGCGTACCAGTGATGGGCGCGCGGCAAGCCCGGATTCAACTCGATGGCTCGCTTGAACTCGCGCTCGGCCGTGGTCACGTCGAAGAATCCCCAGAAGCTGGCGAATGCGAGCGAGTTGTGCGCTTCGGCGGAGTTGGAATCGAGTTCCACTGCTTTGGCGGCCGCGGCCCGGGCGCGCGGCAAGGCCTCCTGCGCGGGCATGAGGCTGAACTCTCGCAGCAGGTTATAGCTGTCGGCCAAGCCTACGTAGGGCGCTGCATAAGCGGGATCATGCACGATGGCCTGGGTAAAGAAATCCACTGCCTGGTTCAGATCGTCGGGGGTGCGCTTCTCGAAATGATAGCGGCCCTTGAGATAGAGATCCTGAGCCTCGGCGCTGGGCGGCTGCGGCGCAGCCAGCGCATTTTTGTACCGGGGTTCGCGATGGCCGAACGAAAAGGCAAGAAACGAGCCGGCGATCAGAACCAGGGGCAGGATCCATAGGAAATCTTTAGTCGCCGAGGGTGGCAGAACAAGGCGAAGATCGGAGGTGGGAACATCGTCCGGAGGCTTGACGGTGAGCACATGGACGGGGATGGTTCGACTCCGGGCCCCATCGGCGGAGGCAGCTACTCCCGCAGCGATCTCGACGGGCTCCCAGTTATGCTGCGGAGCCTGCAGCCACTCTGCCAGCTCGTCGGCGTAGGCGAAAACGCCACCGCGGACACTACCTGGCACCCGGTACACCGGAAGCCCGCGTTCTTTTTCCCAACGTTTGACGGTGCGCTCGTCGCGATCAAAGAAGGCGGCAATTTCCTTCCAAGAATCTAAACGCTTCTTCGCCGGGAGAGGCTCACTATGAGCGGCCATAAGCTTTGGATGCCTTGAAACCCTGAAAGTTTTTCAGCTGATGCAAGCAAGGCTCGCGTAGTGTAGCGGTGATCATCAGCCTTGGGAACGCCACGAACGTGCCTTTGTGTGGCCCGATCGAGGGAGGGAACGCAGGAGCGCGCCGAGATCCGCGCCCAGCCTGCCATTAGAGACTTTCGTCTGCGGTTGACAGGTCCCAGCGGGACGCGCCATACTTCGTCGCTGCACCCTGTCGTTGCGCCAATCGTTAGCCCCGCTGCGCTGGGGCGCTTCTGTAATGCGGCGGCTGGCCAGGCTTTTGCCGCAATCTCCCGGGAGGATTGCAATGCTCCGAAGTTTTCGTCTGGCGCGAATTGTTTTTCCGCTTCTGCTGGCGATAACGGCCG
>DATHOK010000239.1:0-5517 GCA_035484995.1 Verrucomicrobiia bacterium
CAATGCAAGAAATGATCAATTTTGAACAGCAATGGCTTTCGCTAATTCTTTCATGTCTTTCCGAACTTGTTCCAGCCGCTCCAGCCTCAGACGATATTCGGCGGTGGCTGCGGGGCTGTGTTCATCGTGTTCTAAGTACAAATCATTCGCGACTTGGATTGCTTCGGATTCTTCCCGCCGATCCGCGAGCTTCGTTCTATCATCCATACTCGGATACTATGCCCGATCGCGAACAATTCAGATTAGAAATGGCTCACACTTCCCGAGATGGGACGCTCCTCGCGATCCCATGATTTCGGAAATATTTACGTCCAAGCTCGCTCACTGAACCGTGGAGAACTGGCATCCTTTTTTTCCCAGGCTGCGACTAAGTTTCAAACGCACTCTTGGCAACATTGTCGAGGAACCGGGAAGCCCAGTTGCTACACTGGAAGTGTGCCGGGCAAAATGAGACGGATAAGATTGCTTCGTATCGCTACCGCTGTTTTCCTAGGCGTCTTGCTCACAGGGAGGAGTGCGACTTCCTTCCCTGCCGCCGCTCAGCCGGGTTTTCCAGTGGATTCGGCTTCCGCGATCGAAATGGTGCGGATCGCGGTTGCCAACGAAGTAGCAGCCGCCGATGACGATTCGATCAAGCACATGTTCCGGTCGCGCAAGCAGACTCCGCAGGGTTCACAAACCAGACTCTATGTGGAAACGCGGAGCGCCATGGCCGGCATGACGATCGCATACGACGACAAACCGCTCACGCCAGAACAAATGCAGGGCGAGGAAAACCACTTGGCGGGTCTGGTTAGCGATCCGGAGCAGCTCAGTCGCAAACATTCCCAGGAGCAGCAGACGGCCGAACGCACTCTGCGCATCGTGAAGGCTCTTCCCGAGGCTTTTCTCTATGACTATGACGGCGATGAGCAGAGCACCGCACAGTTGGGTAAGGAGGGAAATCGGCTCGTGCGTTTGAAATTCCGGCCCAATCCGGCGTATGAATCGCCCTCTCGCGTGGAACAGGTGCTCGAAGGCATGCAGGGATTCTTGCTGATTGATCCCGCATCGCGCAGAATTGCGCGAATCGACGGAACTCTATTCAAGGAAGTCGGCTTCGGCTGGGGGATTCTGGGGCATCTCGATAAAGGCGGGCACTTTCTGGTCGAGCAATCCGACGTTGGCGATGGCTCATGGGAAGTTTCGCGTATGTCCCTTAGCTTCACGGGAAAGATTCTTATATTCAAAAGTATTGCGATTAAGTCTGAAGAGGTGTTCAGCGGCTTCCGCCGCGTGCCCGCCGATACGACGTTTGCCCAGGGTGTGGATCTGTTGAAGGCGGAAGAAGCGAAACTAGTTGAGGATCGTAAGCCGGGAGCAGGAGCGACGGATCCTAAGTCGCACTAGGAAGGCTTCAGCGGCCGGCAGCTATACTTTGGCGATCCCTCAGGCGAAAGACGATGCTCGCGGTCAGGCGAAGATTGTTCTGGGAGCGCACGTCGCCGGTAGAGTCTGCATATGCGGTGCGCAGGTAATCTCCGGTGAGGCGAACCGCGAACGGCCCCGCTACCGTGCGTTCGATTCCACTCCCGAGTGCGTAGGCCGGCCTTGCCACCCATCCCTGTAAGTACTCGGTGCCGCTGACAGGGACAGCGCTGTCAACCAGCCCCGCGCCGACCAGAGCGTGTACGAACGCCCGCGTCTTTCTGGCCTCAAACAGATGAAACACGGGGCCAGCAAGGAAAGTTAGAGTGTAGCCCGATTGTCCGGTGGCCAAAACGTTGGAGGTGTGAACGTAACCGGAGTCTACGGCGACTCCCCAACGTGGGAGAAAGTTGGCGTGGCCGGTCACATCCAGACCGTTGAGACCCACTCTGCCCGCAGAAGGAATTGTTGATAAGAGATAACTATAGCCGCAACTCACATCGTAAGTCGGACCATAAGCCGTGGCGGGCGGTCCGCCTTGCATTTGATTTTGCGCCAGTGCAGGCGCAATCAGCACGAATGCAAGAGATAGAGCCTTCCCCATAATGCTCATTCCATTGCGTTTGCTTTCGGACCTTCTTGGAAACCCACGAAAAAGCATAGCCATCGCTTCCTGCTCCCCACACAACATAGGCCGGGCAGATGCCGACCCTAAAATACCGGGGTTGGAGCGGGCGGTAAATGTAACCTCAGCTTGAGACCTTAGGTAATGAGGCGGGGCATTCGTAGAAACGAAAGAGATTGTCTCTTCTGGAAGAGTACATTCGTAACCGACGAAATCTCAATTGACGACAACAGCTGCAACGATTCGAGGGGTGGTTTCGAGCATCACGCGCGCAGCGTCTCCTTCCTTACTGTCAGCTTTTCGATGAGATCTTCTTTAACGCGATAACCGGTTCCGGGCTGGTCACTGATCGCAATCATTCCCTGCGGCGAGACTTGCACTTCCGGATCGATGACGTCCTCCTTCCAATAGCGTTTGGAGGCGGAGACGTCACCGGGCAGGCTGAAATTCTCGAGCGTGGAAAGAGCGATGTTGTGGGCGCGGCCGATGCCCGATTCGAGCATCCCGCCGCACCAGACCGGAATCTTGTGCGCGTGGCAGATGTCGTGAATCTTCTTGGCTTCGCCGAATCCACCCACGCGTCCGACCTTAATGTTGATAATGCGGCATGCGCCGGTTTCGAGCGCAACGGCCGCGGCGCGGGCGCTGACGATCGACTCGTCAAGGCAAATGGCGGTGCGAAGTTCTTTTTGCAGCCGGGAGTGGTAGAAAATGTCGTCGTCCCAGAGCGGTTGCTCGATCATCAGCAGATTGAATTGATCGAAGGAGCGCAGGTGCTCTACCTGATCGAGCGTGTAGGCAGAGTTGGCGTCGCAACTAAGAGTGATATCGGCCCAGCGTGAGCGTATTTTCTCGAGCACGTTTACATCCCAGCCGGGCTTGACCTTCACCTTGATGCGACGGTACCCGGCGGCCAGTTCAATCTGAATCTTCTCAAGAAGTTGTTCGACGGAATCCTGAATGCCGATGGAAACTCCGCAAGCGATTTCAGTCCGCGTTCCGCCCAGCAGCTTCCACAAGGGCTGGTTTTTCTGTTTCGCCTCGGCATCCCACAACGCGTTTTCGAGAGCCGCTTTCGCCATGCGGTGACCTCGCACTCGGGAGAAAAGAGCCGCGCAGTCGCGGGCTGATTCGAGAGTACGTCCTAGAACGGCCGGAGCAAGATATTGGGTGATCGTGGGCCAGGTGCTTTCGGTCCACTCGCTGCTGTAAAAAGGATCTTCGCCGGCGACGCACTCGCCCCAGCCGTTGACCCCGTCGCAATGCGCGGTGAGCAGCAAGATGCGGCGGCTGTAGGTGCGTCCAAAGCTCGTCTCAAAGAAATGGACGAGCGGCATGTGAATCTCGCGTAGCGTGATGGCTTCAATTCTCATAATTCAGTATCCAGTACCTGGTATCCAGTACCCAGGAACGCGCTGCACCCGTTGGCCTCGACTGTCCGCTTCTAGTATTTTCTCGGTACTGGGTACTAGGTACTAGGTACTAGCCACTGACCTCTTCCGATGCGTACGACCACTCCTCATCCCAGTTACCCAGCACGAACTTTCCGTTGCCATCGGAATCGCGCTCGTAACCGAGCACAACCAGCCCATCGCCGAACGCCCGGAGAAATTGTTCGCGGTTGCGTTCCTGCACCTGCTGGGCCTTACCTCGCGTTTCCGCCGCGGCCTTCCACTCATAGATCTGCGCCGGAACTTCAATCGTAGTCTCCCGCTCGAAGGGCGGATTCTTTCCCGTTGCCAATAGCGTTTCCACGCGCCTGGACTTCAGCCACCACTCGGCAATCAGCCGGTCGCTCGGCAGCCCGCCCTGCAGGGGCGATGACGTGATTCCATATTGGTTGATGTTATAACGCCGGGAAATGGCTCCCAGTTTTTCGATATTCAAGTACGCATTCTTGATCTCAAGCGGATCGTAAGTCCACTCGATCAACTCGATGCCTCGCGCCAATGCATCTTCGCGCTGCAGCAGCTTCAGACGGCGGCCGAGCCCCCCATTGCGTTGGTCCTTCCGAACGGCAAGCATGTGCGAGTGAAGATAGACATGGCCAGACCGAGTACCCGGCACGGAAAGCGCAAAGCCAACCATTTCGTTCCCGTCAAAAGCGCCCATCACCTGCCCGCCGACTTTTTCAGCCACGACGAACATGCGCAGCGGAACCAGTTCGGCGTCGCTGAAGTTCCACACATCTTTCTGCAAGGCAACGCAGGCTCGCAGCTCATCCAGGCCCTGACAACGGCGAATCAGCACGGGGTCCGGGCTCACGCTGGCTTCTCCTCTTGCTTTGCCTGCTGCCAGAGGGATTCGAGTTCCTCCATCGAAACACTTTCTGGAGTGGCGCCGCGCTCGTGCAAGCGTTGCTCCATCCACTCAAAGCGGCGGCGGAACTTGCGGTTAGTCTTGCGCAGTGCGGATTCGGGATCGAGCGAGAGATAACGGGCGATGTTGACCAGCACGAAAAAAAGGTCGCCGACTTCCCCCTCCAGCCGCGCCCTTAGATCTTCTGAAACAGTCTGCCGCCCGGAACCGGCTACGCCGCGACCTTCCGGGAGCGGACCGGGAGCGGGAAACTCCCGCAAATGCTGGCGAAGTTCGCCGGTTTCCTCGCTGAGCTTGTCAAACAGGCCCTCGATGTTGGGCCAGTCGAAGCCAACCTGCGCCGCGCGCGAACTGAGCTTGTGAGCCTCGAGTAACGATGGCATCGACGAAGAGATGCCGGCCAGAATCGATGGCGTAGTCTTGGCCGCGGAGTTGCCAGCTGCATCCGCGACCCCGCCAAGACGCTTCTTTCTTTCTTCAACTTTCAACGCTTCCCAGTTGCGCTTCACTTCGGTAGAAGTGTCGGCCTTCGCGTCGCCGAATACGTGAGGATGCCGGTTCACCAGCTTGCCCGAGAGCCGATCGAGAACGTCGTCAATCGAAAATGTCCCTTGTTCCTTGGCCATCTCCGAATAGAAAAGCACTTGCAGCAGCAGGTCACCGAGTTCTCCGGGAAGCTCTTCCCAGTCGCGATTATCGATGGCCTCGAGCACTTCATAAGTTTCTTCGAGCGTGTAGGGCTTGATGGAATCGAAGGTCTGTTCGCGATCCCAGGGGCAGCCACCCGGCGCCCGCAGGCGTTCCATAATGGCAACTGTTCGTTCGAAGCGTTCTCCGGTTGTGGACATTTGCAACCACTTTAAATGAGCTGTCCCGCCCGGCGCATTTTTTTATTTTCTAAGCTCGGAGTCCCCGGTTTGCCACCGATTGGATTTCAGGATGGTGTGGCAGGGACGAAAGACGAGGAACGTCTTAGGACGCGCGTTGCAGAAAGTGAACGCCGGTCAGTCGGCAGCGACGCCGGGATTCGGCAGTTCAGTGGATTGAGGGCGGCGAGCGGCACGGTTGGACGGCAGACCAGCGTCGCGAATCTTGTAAAGCAGGGCTCGATAACTGATGTTCAAAGCGCGGGCAGCCTGCTTGCGGTTCCAGTGATGATGCTGAAG
>DATHOK010000240.1:0-26008 GCA_035484995.1 Verrucomicrobiia bacterium
CGAGGAATACTGCCCCTGTTGCCGGGAGCTTCTGGGCAGCTGCATAGATCGGACCTAGAAGCAACAAGACTAGTCCGTAACATCCTGGCCGAAGGGAGTGACGCGAAATCCACATCATAATGCCTCCATTTCGGGCCGGCCATTCCGAATGTGTACTTTTGATGAATCAAGAGTTTACACCACTTTCGCTTTAATTCCTCTGGGATTTAATTACCCGATCCGAGTCCTCCATGAACGGAGCATGGTGCACGCGCCGCAACCCACAAATCAACCCACAATAGCTCTGACTTGCACGCAGTTAGAAGGACTTACGCAGCCGTCCGCAACCTGCAAGTTGTTTATTGTGCAAGATAGCCACAAACTGAAAAGGCTGGCGTCGGCGGTTCAACTCCGTCCCTGGCCACCATCATTTCAATCCTTACAACAAATCGGGCACTGCTCGAATGTCCACAAAAGCCCGATTCTCTGACCATAAACTGACCAAGGGCGCTGGAGCGTTCGCTCGAATTGAGCGCCACGTCCCGTCCAATACTCACAGGGGCGTCGCGATTCGATGCAGCCTTGCTCCAACTGTGCGCGCGAACGCCGAACCCGCGAGCACGCGGACGATGTGTGATCACGCGACTCATTTCACGCGTTGTCGACGTCCAGGAGTTATGCACCTTCGTCCCAACACGCCGCTAACCGCACTCACCCGCTTTTGTCGCGAATGTTCGCAATGACTTTGGTCGGGTCGACTTCTGTAATTGGCCAATCCGGTTAAGATTTATCGCTGGAAGCCGAGAATCACTCTATCAAAGATGCGTTCGGCAAAGCTCCTCTCTAAAGGAGCGTGCCCCTGAAGCCAGCGAAAGAACAGCGGCCCATTCAGAGCGTCGATCAGCAGCTCCGGATCTGTTCCTCGCTTCAATTCGCGTGACGCAATGGCTTCCCGGATGAAGCGACGTTGCATCAGACGCCTTGGCATCACATAGCGCTCCAAAAACATGCGTTGAAGTTTCGTGTCATCGTGAATGCCGGTGACCAGACGTGCCATGACTGCGCCATCATCAGAGGCAAGAAACTCACCCACATACAGCACATAGCGTCGCAAGCGTGTTAAGGCCGAGCCCCGGCCTGAAACGGCGAGCACCGGCTTCATATGTTCAAAGCACGCATGCAACAGAATCTCTTCCTTCGAGCCCCACCACCGATACAAGGTGGCGCTGCTTACGCCGGCAGTGCTCGCGATCTCGTGCGAACCGACTGCCTGAAATCCTTTGGCTTGCAGCAATTTGTAAGCGGCCTCCAATATGTTGCGCCGAGCCTGCTCGCTTCGTGGCCTCCCGGCACGCCGTGACGCTTTCCTGGGTTCGTCCATGGTTGAGATACGAAAATAGCTGTTTCGTTTTAGTTTGACAAGTATCAACCGCTAGGGTACAAACGAAACTAGTGGTTTCGTAATGCAATTTCGGCGCTCACCCTTGCGTAGGTGAACGTACCGAACCGAACATGGATACCCCACATGAGCAAGCATGTCGCCGTCTCCCCCACTGAAGCCGCCGACCGCCTCGCGATCCGAGAGCTCGTTGAGGCCTACGCGCACTGCGCCGATCGTCGCGATGCGAAAGGCCAGATGTCTCTGTTTACGCCAGATACGCACTTCGTGGTGTACATGAACGCCAGGGAGCGCAACCCCTCGCAGGAACTGCACTCGCGCGAGGCACTTGCTCCTGTGTTCGCAGATCTGAACAAATATGCCGCCACTATGCACTTCGTCGGACAAAGTACGATCCTCAGCCTAACGAACGACCAAGGCACCGGTGAGGCCTACTGCCTGGCGCATCACCTGACTGTCGAAGGTGGGAAGCGACAACTGATGATCGCCGCGCTGCGTTACTACGACACGTTTGCAAAGATAGACGGCGCCTGGCTGTTTGCGGAGCGTCAGCTCTACGTCGACTGGATCGAGGAGCGCACACTATCATGACAACGACTTTCAGGTGTCTTCAATGAACGCCTCAGGGCCATCGCTGAACGTTCCGGCAGTGGGCCAGACGCGAGTTGTTATCGTCGGCGCCACTGGAATGGTCGGTGGATACACCCTTCGCTACGCGCTCGGGAACCCTGCCGTCGCGAGTGTGACTGCTGTCGTGCGCAGGAAACTCGGCATCTCGCACCCCAAGCTGAAAGAGGTTCTGCACCAGGACTTCGCGGACTGCTCCGCGCTTGCGGAGACGCTCTCAGGTCAAGATGCAGCAGTGTTTTGCCTGGGCACCTACACCGGTGCTGTACCGGATGCGAAGCTGCGCACCATAACCGTGGACTACACGATCGAGTTCGCGCGAGTTCTCCGCCTAAGCAGCGCCGACGCTGCATTCTCATTCTTGAGCGGGAAGGGTGCAGACCCAACTGGACAAAGTCGTATCCCCTACGCGCGCTACAAGGGTGAGGCCGAGAAGGCATTACTCGCAGAAGGGTTTCCCCGCGTTTACATCTTCCGTCCGGCGTACATCTACCCGGTGGAGCCGCGGAAGGAACCCAATCTCAGCTACCGTCTTTTGCGCGCGGTCTACCCAGCGTTTCGGGTGCTGTTCCCGAACCAGGTGGTGCCGGCCGACGATCTAGCCGGAGCCATGGTCGACGTTGTTGTCCGAGGAGGAGGAGGAGAACGGCGAAGCCTGGTTCTCGAGAACCGCGACATCCGAGCGCTGGTTGAATCCCTTGATTCCAAACGAGTCGGAGATTAGTGCGCGGAGGAGTCAACTCTGAGATAACACACGATGCCAGGGTGCGTCGGTTTTATACGTCCCAGGGTTCTTTGAGACGGCACTTCTGGCAAAGCACGCGCAAGACGTCGTGCTGATCCATTTTCCAATCGCGCTGTTCATCACATCAGTGGCGTCCGACCTTAGACACGATTCACCCGAAAATGACTGGCAAAGTTGTGGTTCAGTCGGCGCAGATTTCTAAAGAGCAGGCTCCGCATCAATCGCTTGTCTTAGGGTAGTCTGTACAGTGCACACATCGCTGGCCCTGCTTGAGGCCTGCAGAAAAGTTCATGACTACCCTGGAGTTTAGCCTGCTCGTCTGCGCGGGTTCATTCGTGGCCGGTTTTTTGGGAGCGCTCACCGGGCTGGGAGGTGGAGTTGTACTTGTTCCCATG
The DNA here is from genome assembly GCA_035484995.1 of Verrucomicrobiia bacterium. Classification (GTDB taxonomy): domain Bacteria; phylum Acidobacteriota; class Terriglobia; order Terriglobales; family Acidobacteriaceae; genus Sulfotelmatobacter. The sequence continues at coordinate 3,146 of DATHOK010000240.1, forward strand.
CTCACTTTGCTTCTCGGAGTGGACATCCGATACGCAATCGGGGCGTCGTTAGTTTCGGTGATTGCCACTTCCTCTGGAGCGGCGGCAACCTATGTCAAAGAGGGCTTTTCCAATATCAGGATCGGAATGTTTCTGGAGGTTGCGACCACGCTGGGGGCGCTAGCCGGCGCAACATTGGCCATCCACGTTTCCACGTCAGCGATCTCCATCGTTTTTGGATTGGTGCTGATGGGCTCAGCGTACCTGTCTCGGAAGCCCCGTCCGAAGAATGAGCGAAATACTCCGCCCGACCCGCTGGCGACCAGATTGCGCTTGAATGGGAGCTTTCCCGATGTAGATGGTGTTCGAAACTATAACGTCCATCGTGTGCCGCTGGGGTGGACTCTGATGTTTGGCGCCGGAACGTTGTCGGGATTGCTGGGCATCGGCTCCGGGGCGATGAAGGTTATCGCCATGGACCAGGCGATGAAGATCCCTTTCAAAGTGTCAACCACTACCAGCAACTTCATGATTGGCGTCACAGCCGCCGCCAGCGCCGGGGTTTATCTGGCTCGTGGATATATTGACCCTGGGCTCGCCATGCCTATAGTGCTGGGTGTTCTTGCAGGATCGTTGCTGGGCACTCGGGTTCTCGTGAAAGCGGACACGACATGGTTGCGCCGCGTCTTCAGCCTGGTGATCGCGCTTCTGGGAATCGAGATGCTCTACAAGGGGCTTTCAGGGAGGATTTGATATGGCCGGCGAGCGAAGTTGGACCGACAGGCGCATGGACGTGGTCATTGGCAACCTTCTCCGCTTCGGTGTTGTGGTTTCTGCTGTCGTTGTGCTGGTTGGTGGCATTCTTTATCTTGCGCGTAATGGGCGCTCCCCCACCGATTACCGCGTGTTTCGTGGTGAACCTTCAGAGCTTCGCAGCGTTGGGGGTATCCTCCGTGATGCGGTTACGTTGAACGGCAGCGGCGTTATCCAGCTAGGGCTGCTGCTGCTCATCGCGACTCCGGTTGCACGGGTGGCCTTCTCAATCTTTGGATTCGCGGAGGAGCACGACCACATGTATGTCGTCATAGCGTCGATCGTGCTGCTAGTTCTGGCTTGCAGCCTTATCGGGTCTGCCTGATCCAGGTAAACACCCGCTGACTCGGGCGTGAACTCGTTGAGAAAGTCGAACGTTTGCATGTTCGTCGGCCGGCGATGGTAAACTTGTCGTCCGAACTTTCGCACGCCGCCAGGATGACACCTCCGATGGATCCCGGTCCGATGAAAGCCTCCGAAGCGGCAGGTGGTGTCCCTGTCGTCGCCCAGCCAGTAGCTGCGCTGCTTACTCGCGCCGCGATTTTCCTGGTCGCGACTCTCAACGCGGGCTCAGAAAATCGCGCCACCTTGCGGGCCTTCTGCGGAGATCTTGCCGCACTGGTGCGCGCCGTGGAGTTTCGCGATCTGGAAGGGAGCCTTTCCTGCGTCATGGGGATTGGATCCAACGTATGGGACCACGTCTTTGGGAAGCCGCGACCGGCAGAACTCCATCCGTTCCGGGAGTTCCGCGCCGAAACCCGTCACGCGGTTTCTACGCCAGGCGACTTGCTGTTCCACATCCGTGCCAAGCGCATGGATCTTTGTTTCGAACTCGCGACGCAAATCATGGCGCGTTTAGGAAATGCCGTTTCGCCAGTGGACGAAGTGCAGGGCTTCCGTTACTTCGACGACCGCGATCTCCTCGGCTTCGTCGATGGGACGGAGAACCCCAGAGGCGCAGCAGTCATCGAAGCCGCGCTCATCGGCGAGGAGGACGCTGCGTTCGCCGGGGGCAGCTACGTTATCGTGCAAAAATATCTTCACGATGTTGGGGCCTGGAATGCGATCTCCACCGAGGCGCAGGAACGCATCATCGGCCGCACTAAGCTGTCCGACATCGAACTGGATGATTCCGTCAAACCAACGTCCGCGCACAACGCTCTGACGACGATCGTTGAGAACGGAAAAGAGGTCAAGATCCTGCGCGACAATATGCCCTTCGGCCAGCCCTCGCAGGGTGAATTTGGCACGTACTTCATTGGCTACAGCCGTTCGCCGCGCACCATCGAGCAAATGATCGAGAACATGTTCGTCGGCAGGCCGCCCGGCAACTACGACCGGATACTCGACTTCAGCCGCGCCGTCACGGGATGCTTGTTCTTCGTTCCGTCGGCGACATTTCTCGATAATGTGGGCGAAGACGAAACTAATGAAGACCCGCCTGCGGTGGAATCTCCAACGCCGGCGCCCCCAGCCGAAACCTCTTCATCCATGACATCTTCATCCAATCCATCGGTGCGCGAGGGGTCGCTCGGCATCGGTTCTCTCAAAGGAGACGTACGACATGAATAACCTCCATCGCGAACTTGCCCCTATTTCGGACTCGGCCTGGGCCCAGATCGAGGAAGAAACATCGCGCACGTTCAAGCGGTACCTCGCCGGCCGGCGCGTCGTGGACGTAAACGGGCCCGCCGGCACTGGGCTCTCGGCCGTCGGCACCGGCCACCTACGCACTATCACGGCCCCGGAGAAAGGCATTCTCGCGAGGCAGCGCGAGGTGAAGGCGGTGGTCGAGTTGCGTGTTCCGTTCGACCTCGATCGCCAGGCGATCGACGACGTCGAGCGCGGCGCGAACGACTCCGACTGGCAACCGGCGAAAGACGCGGCGCGACAGATCGCCTTTTCCGAGGATGGCGCGATATTCGAAGGTTACGCCGCCGCCGGCATTGGGGGCATCCGTCAAGGAACCAGCAACCCGATCATGACGCTGCCCGCTGACGTGCGCGAGTACCCGGATGCAATTGCCCAAGCCTTGAGCCAACTGCGCCTCGTCGGCGTCAACGGCCCCTATTCCGTCCTGCTTGGTGCCGACTGCTACACCGCGCTCGCTGAAACCAGCGACCACGGATACCCGGTCTTGGAGCACGTCAAGCGACTCGTGAAGGATGAAATCATCTGGGCCCCCGCCATCGCCGGCGCCTTCGTGTTGACCACTCGTGGTGGCGATTTCGATCTGCACATCGGCCAGGATGTCTCCATCGGTTATCTCAGCCATACCGATGCCGCCGTCCGCTTGTATCTGCAGGAGACGTTCACTTTTCTCCTGCTCACCACCGAGGCCGCCGTGGCTCTGGTTCCTCCTGCGAAGGCGAAGAAGTCTTGAGGCGAGGCTCAGACTCGCCGTCACAGCCGACTCGTCGGGACCGAATCAGAGGAAACGGAAGTATGGCGGTTGGTAAAGAAATAATTGCGTTCTCGGAAATTGACAGCGAGCGATTTGCGGTTCACGTGGCAAGGGCGCAGGTAGAAGGGAAGAATCTTTCGCAGATTATCGATTTCTGTGTCGCAGAACAGATCAAGCTGCTGATCGCCCGTTGCGCGACCAAAGAGCTTCGCACCGTTCAAGAGATGGAAAGCCGAGGCTTCTTGTTGATGGACACCCTCGTCTATTACAGCTTCGACCTCGCCAAGCGCACGATTCCTAACGATGCTCCGAGAACCCGCATTCGGAAATTTGTGCGTGGCGACACCGCCCAGGTGGAGACAGTCGCTGCAGCGGCGTTCAAGGGATATCGCGGTCACTACCATGCCGATCCCAGGCTGGATCGGCGCAAATGCGACGAAGGCTACGTTTCCTGGGCAGTGCGATCGTGCACGTCAAAACAGATTGCCACCGAAGTATTGGTTGCGGAGATCGATAAGAAAATTGTCGGTTTCCTAACCCTCAGGCTGAATAGCCCAAAGGAAATGGAGGGCTTGTTGTTCGGGGTAGCTCCTGAAGGGCAGGGAATCGGGGTTGGCCGTTCTCTTATGTTGAATGGACTGGAGTTATGCAAAAAAAAGCAGGCAAGGCGGATGCTTATCTCCACGCAGGTGACAAATGTCGCCGTGCAGAGAGTGTGGTGCCGTGTTGGTTTTGAACCCGCGTACTCCTATTACACCTTCCACAGGTGGTTTTAGTCTTCAAGAGATGATGGACTCCGTTCCGGTCGTGTGCACGGATTCAGTGTCGCGCATGCCTAACCATTGCTTCGCGCAACGACAACCAGAGAAGTGCCAAATGGCAAGTGGTGGCCGCGAGCTACCCAGCGGGCTTCAAGTGTCATTACAGATGTCAGTAGAGCGTTGATTACAGGTACAAGACGAAACTCCCGCATCGTCAGCTTCCTTGCCTCTTCCGGACTACTGGATCTCCGAAGGCCTCCGATTTTTCGGAATGCCCAAACCAGGGGGAAGATGCACGCCATAAAGTGACTCGCAAACTCTATCTCGAATCCTGTTTCGGCCAAGACCTTGCGAATCTGCGGAGTTGAATAGCGACGGCAATGATGGGCCGCTTCGTCAAAGTGACTCCACAAAAACTGATGTGCCGGGACCGTCAAGATCAGCCTTCCTCCGGGTGCGAGCATTTCACGCAGAGAGAGAAGCGTTTCACGTTCCTCGGGTATGTGCTCAAGGACGTCGAACATTCCCACCAGTTCGAATGGTTTTCCAAAAGGAAGGCTGCCAGCGTCCGCCTGCACGAGTGGCCCGGCATACCGCCGCCGAGCGTGCGGGAGACCGTCAAAGAAGCGCTCTATGCCAACCACAAGGCCGCCGTCGCACGCCTTGCGAAGAGCGTTCAATACATTTCCGGTTCCGCAACCAACCTCGAGAACGAGGTATCCAGGCTTCAACCCAAAACAGAGTTTTTTTGCGAGCGCGTAAATTAAGACGTTCCGCGCGCGAAACCAGAAATGGCGATCCTCCACGCGTGCCAAATCGTCAAAGAGTGAGGCATCGTAGCCGCCGGAGGTGGGTTCAATCGACGATGGCATCGACTAGCGCCTGCATTCCAGAATGATATGGCTGTATGGAATTCGGAGCATGTCATGGCGGACCGTGGAGTTAACGGCCGAAAAAGAAGTCGACGCAAGCGCCACGTATTCGTCTGCATGCCTGACGAAGCGTCCCCGGTCTCTGCTTAGCAAGAATTTCGCAAATCTCGATTGACCGGCCGCCCAGACGCCATCCAAGGTGATCAGCCTGCCCTCAGGCTTTAGAGTGCGACGAGCCATTCGAAATAGTTGCGCAGCTTCCGGATCGTCGAGGTGGTGCAGAATGCCCAGCGCGATCACGATATCGAAGTATTCCGATTGAGGCAGATTGTACTCACTCACATGATCGCAAGTGAAGTGCGCTTCGGGAAAGCGGCGTTGTGCTTGCTGGATGTAATCAGGATTCGCATCGAAGCCGACGTATTCTGAACTTGCAAGATAAGGGACCATGCTTCCGGGTCCGCAACCGACGTCAAGGATCCTGTCGCTTTGCCTGGCGCGGATGTGGTCTCTTGCCAGGGTCTTCCTATATTCATCCGAGCCTACGATACCACCCCACATCTGGTACGCCCACGGCAAGTTGAGGATCGGCCGAAACGTTTCAATCATTGAATACCTTTTTTGGCGGCAGACGACTTTTCAATCCCGCACATCGAAGAAGTCCTTGATCGAGCCTACGACCTGCGCCTGATCATCCTCGGTCAGGTCATTATAGAAAGGCAGCCTGAGCAGACGGGAACTGAGGTCCTCGGTGACGGGACACTCTCTCGCTCCAAATTTGATTCCCATTGCTGACAAGTGCAGGGGAACGTAATGAAAGACGCTTAGTACCCCGTGCTCCTTCAGATGCGCGATCAAGGCTTGGCGGCATTCCAGCGAGGGAAGGATCAAATAAAACATGTGATAAGCCTGTTCGCACTCTGCGGGAATCACGGGCAGCCGGGCTTTCTTTTCTTGGGCCAGGCGCTGCAGGTGCCGCCAATAGTAATCCCAGACTCGACGTCGCTTGGTTTGGATTTCTTGCCGGCCCTCCAACTGCGCCAGCAAGAACGCGGCCAGCAGATCGGACGGCAGATAACTGGAACCGATATCGACCCAGGTGTATTTGTCCACTTGACCGCGGAAGAACTGGCTGCGGTTGGTCCCCTTTTCGCGGATGATCATGGCGCGGTCGACCATCTCCGGGTCATTCACCACCAGGGCTCCGCCCTCGCCGCAAATAATGTTCTTGGTCTCGTGAAAACTCTGGGTGCTTAAGCAGCCGAAGGTGCCGGTGAGCTTACCTTTGTAGCGAGCAAACAAAGCATGGGCATTGTCCTCAACGACTCGAACGCCGTGCTCGCGTGCAAGGCTACAGATCGCGTCTATTTCACAGGCAACGCCGGCGTAGTGCACAGGAACGATAGCTTTTGTCCGCTTCGTGATGAGAGATTGCAGACGGCTTTCGTCCAGATTCAAAGTGTCAGGACGGATGTCGGCAAACACGATGCGGGCCCCGCGCAACGCGAAAGCGTTTGCCGTGGAAACAAAGGTGAACGAAGGAATGATTATTTCATCACCCGGCCCGCAATCGAGCAGGATCGCCGCCATCTCCAGCGCGTGCGTGCAGGAAGTTGTAAGAAGAACTTTCGGCGCCTGCAACTCCCGTTCCAGCAGCTCGTGGCAGCGTCGCGAAAAGGGGCCATCCCCGGAGGCCTGGCCGTTCGCGATCGCCTCAGCGATGTACTTGTACTCGTTGCCCGCGAGACAGGGGCGATTGAACGGGATCGCGATTGGTTTAGACATCACTCGGTATCCCGACGCGACCAGTCTTCAGCAACCGCGCGGAGAGAGTCTCGAATCGTAAACTGGGGCCGGTAAGCTAGGTCTCGGCAAGCTTTGGACACGGAAACATCCCAGACGGTTCCCTCCTCAGGATCGGGCTTTGCGACAAACTCAACGCTGGCAGAGGAACTCAGTTCGCTGATGCAAGTCTGCGCGAGTTCGTAATTACTGATGCTGTCGGTGGCCGCTATGTTGTAAATGCCGGATGCGGGCTTTGTCAGGCAAGCTTCCACAGCGGCTGCAACGTCGCGGACATCCACGTAGTTCTGCCTGCGGCTCCCCCGCCCTAGAATTTGCAGGGGTTCACCGGTCAACGCTCTTCGAACGAACACCGCAAAGATGCGATTCTCAGGCGTTCCCGGCCCGGAAGGCGATGTAATTCTGAGGCTCGCCGCGCGGCAGCCCTTACCTTCGGCCAGACGCATCAGATCTTCGCCGTAGAGTTTGGAAGCGTGGTAAGCGGTCAGCGGTTGGGTCGGATGATTCTCAGTAATCGGATGCTCGATGGGGCGACCGATAACCGGTACGCTGGAGATGTAGACCAACTGAGGCGTGCCCCAGACATGCGCAAGCTTTATGATTTGCTGCGTTCCCAGACAATTCGTGAGTGAGATGGAGGGGTCGTAGTTATCGTGGGACAAGGAGGCAGCTGCGTGCACGATTGCTTCACACGGCGGGAGGGCTTTCGCGATCTGGTCGAAGGCATCTTCCGACCCGAGGCACACTGCAACGTGTTCGAACAAGCCTGGTACGCGACGGAAATGCCGGCTTGCGCCAGCCACCTGGTAGCCGTGATTTGCGAGAGAGGCAGCAATCGCCCGCCCGACCTGGCCGGTGGCTCCGGTAAGGAATATTCTCATTTCTCCATCCCGTAGTCTTCGATAAACGGCTTGTATGTTTTCGGGTGGTCTAGTTCCCCAAACTCATCGAGTCGGTTCCTGGCGACCTCACTTACATAAACCTCATTCCAATAGCGGAGCGCGATGCCCTTTGTGATCACGGGGAGATCCGCCGCCGGTTCGCCCAATGCGTAGTGACGCAGGGCGGCTTCTACGTCATTGAAGCCCATCCTGGCTCGAATCGGTGTAGTTCCGGAAAAGCGAACATTGATCTCAAAACACACGGCTCGACCGTGATGGAGGCGCATCTGAATGTTGCACGGCCCCATCGGCTTCAGGGCTTCCGCAATCCGAATCGCCTCTTTGCGTATCTCCGGGAAGCATCCAACTTCCGCCCGATGGGTTGTACCCTCGAGAAGGTCTCGTCGCATAACCAAAGCTCCCCTGACTCTCGAGTCACTATCGCTGAAACAGCCGACGGTGTATTCCTGATGAGGAGCTCCCAGGTACTCTTGAATGAGGTAAGCGTTCCTCGCCCTTGCCGATTGCAGTTCCTCGGCACTGCGCAGTTGGAAAACCCCCTGGGCACTCTTGCCATGCCGAGGCTTCGCGATGAGCGGATAGCCGCAGGCACGCACCAACTCATCTATGCCCTCCGGGTCTGCGGCGTCCGCGGTCTTCGCAAAAGCGAACCCGTTATCTTTCAGCCACTGTGAAGTACGTAATTTGTCATCCCCTACCGCCAGGCATTTTGCAGGACTTACTATGCAGATAGCGTCGGTCCCAGCGCGAATCTTTTCGGCTTGATCAGCGAGAACAGCCAATACAGGTTCGACCCCGGACAAGATGGCGTGAACCTGCTCCACGCGGCACAATCGGATTAGCCAGTCAATGAACTGCGGATCGCTCGCTGGAGGCGAGATATATGCCTTGTCGACCGTGTAGAGGCCGGATGACAGCGAGTTGACGCAGGCACCGATCACGCGACACGAAAGCTTGCTGATAGCCAGGACCTTCAAGATACCCTGACTGACGTTTCCGCCAACGCCCAATACCAGCACAGTTAGTTTTTGCGGCATTCGGACTCCCGAAAATCAGGTCTCCTCTTGAGAAAGCGGTCTTACAACAGGTTCGTTAACAGACAATTCAGGCGATCGACTCGGGTGGCCTTTTAATGAACACTTCCCAGCCACCTACAAACGGATAGCGACTTCCTAATATCCACCAAGGCAACTTCATGACATGGGCAACCAATGTACGCATAACATTCTTTCGCAATTCGGTTTCGACGATGGATGGCTGGGCCCAAACCACGGAGTAGTGCTGAAACTCGGAAGGGAGGAAGCTGAGAATGTTTGACCAATACGTCTCGCCCATGTCATGCACGTGCGCGGGATATGTGAAATCAGTGGGCAAGCCTATGCGCTGCAGGATCCGGAACAGCGGAGCGGCGAAGGGGGTCCGCGCGTAAAACAAGCCACCCGGCCGCATGGCAGACAACAACCGGGCAAGGTCCGACTGTGGATATGGGATATGTTCGAGGATTCCGCTGGCAAGGACGAGATCGCAGTCCTTTGCATCGGCGGTGTCGAGCTTTTCGCGGCATATGAGGGAAATATCTCGCCCAGTGCAAAGGCTTGGACCGGCATTATAGTCGACCAGAATGATATCAATGTGCCTTGTGCGGTCGCTCAACAAGAGCTGCGCAATGGCCAAAGATAGGTTCCCATCCCCGCCGCCGAAATCGAGGATCTTCAGGTTCCGGCCCTGTAGATGTGGCCTAGCTCTCCGCAAAAGATGCCTGGCAAATCGCTGCGGATCGTGGAAGGTGACTTTGCTCGAATCCTGAAAGATACCGGCCTCGTAGTACCGACTGTAGTAGGCACGAAGAGCTTCCTCGGTAGGCAGTCGTGATGCGGAAGAACCACTGCAATTCGGACATGCGAGCAAAAACACGTCAGGGTCGAATTGCAGCCGAAGAACCGACGAACGTTCGCCATCATAAGAACACAGTGGACATACCAGCCCACCCGGCATGAGACACTCCTCTTTCAAGTGCATCCCCGAATGGAAAGCTGTGGCCCTCATTGTTCACCTTGGATACAGCGCTTTATCAAGAGACTCCTATCCGTACTGCTTAAACGACCGACTCTTTGTTGGGGAACCAACCTCCTCGCTCATGATGTCGGCACGCGCAACGTAAGGAGGCTTCTGCATGCTGCGAAAGTGGATCCGCGACAAATACTCCCCTATGATGCCGAGCGCAAACAGTTGCGCTCCTGAGAACAGAGCGACGATCGAGGCGAGGAATGGAAATCCTGGCACACTGCCCCCATGCACAAAGTAGCGGCCCACGACGTAGAAAAGAACTCCTACACCAAACAGGGTAAACGCCAGGCCCACGAGGCTGGCCAGCTGCAACGGCAACGTCGTGAAGCCGGTCATCATGTTCACCGCGTGCGTGACCAACTTGCGAATCGTGTAGCCCGAGGCACCCTGTTTGCGCGGGTCGTGGCGCACTCGCGTTGCGGCAAACCGGCTTGTGCCCCACGTGAGCAGTACATCAATCGACACGAAGGACCCTGCGTAGTGGTCAAACGCGGCGGTCACGTCGGCTCGAAAGGCGCGAAACGCACAGACTTGCCGCGCGATATCCGCCCCCATGACCGCCTGGAGTGTCAACTTGGTTACGAGGGAGGCGATGTCGCGTCCAAGACCATGTTGCTCCTGCTCGGGCGTGCCGTAAACGACGTCACATCCCTGCTCGAGAATCGCGAGCAGCTTCGGAATCTCTTCCGGAGGATGCTGCAGGTCGTCATCCATGGTGACGATGACGCCGTATTGGGCCGCCCGAATTCCGCACAGCAGAGCATTGTGTTGGCCGTAATTGCGCATGAGGTTGATGGCGCGTATCCATGCGAACTGGCGCTGGAGTTGGCCGATGACGGCCGAACTTTCGTCGGGGCTGGAGTCATTTACCAGAATGAGTTCGTACTCCCCGGCGAGAGGCGGAAGCGTTTGCGAGAGCCGCTGCACAAGTTCTGGCAAGATGGCTTCGCTTTGATAAACCGGCACCACGACCGAAATGCCGGGCCATCGCGTAACATCAGTTAGAGTAGTTGTCATTTGAGCGGCTCGATTTATCCTCGTTCAACCGCGCGCGTTAGTCCGTCGCCCCGTTCATGGTTTCCACCTGACTTCAAAGTCCCCGGCATCGCCACGATTGGGAAACTCGCGCTCCAGCGCAGTCTTGAGATCGTCCGCGATTGGACCCGCGAACGGCGGACGATGATTCAGCACGACGAGATTGATGTTGTGCGAGTCAATGACCGCCAACGCACGCTGGGTTCGCCCGGACTGGTCTTCATAGAAGTCAAAAAGGATTCCGGTTGGATCGCGAAAGCCAGAAAGAAAATAGACTTCAGGAGAATCGGGTTTGGCCATGATGTACTCGCCGCGGGCATGCTCGCGGATAAGATTAGTCAGTTCCCCATACTCGAGCGCGCTCGCAGCGGTGACACGCAGGCCCCCTGCGCGAGGCATGGAAAGCCGAACCGTCCGGGTGTCAGGCGCATACTCCGCGCCCAGGTGATAAACGAACCCCGGCGTCAAGTCGAACAAGACATACACAAAGCAGAAGCACATCATGCCAGCCGCGGCTAACCGTGGTGGGGGATCCATCAAACTGACCACGGCAGTGATGGAAAGCAACACCAGTGGCGCAATGTAGCAGAAATAGATGGTGTTGCTGAAGGGAAATTGAATCAAGCTGCACGCGGCCGTCACAGAAAGAGTGAGGAATAGTCGCTGCCGGGGAATGGATTCCAATCGGTTCAGCCAAGACCAGCGAGCGAGCAACGCGACGCCAACAACCACCACGACCGGCGCAAAAACCCAGATCGTGCTCCACACGTGTTGATAGTAATAGCGGGATCGGCGAGCCAAGAGAAGAAGGGAAGGGATCAGGATGACCATGGAAACCGCGAATAGGACCTGTTTCCAAAGCTTGGGGATGGTTTTCGATCGGGTTAAGAGCACGACTGCGATCAGCACAGCGTTAACTTCGATTCCCTGACGAAACCAACGTACAGGCGGCTTCATACCCACCAGCCCGATCAAACGGCTCGATATGCCGAAAATGTCTCGCACGAGAAGACCGACGCTTCCAGTGAGAAGGTAGGGAACCAGGAATATGGCGATGGGGATAGCAACGCCGGCCGCGAACAGCAGCAGTTCACGCAGAAGAAAGCGAAATCTTTGGTTTCGATTTTGAGAAGCATAGATTTCGTTCCAAACTAAAACCGCGCCAATCGCAAGCTCCGGGACCCAGAAGTAATAATAGGTGGCACGGTTAGCCAGCTTTCGCAGGAGTAGAAACAGCAAAGCTTCGTATAAAAGGATCGAGGTTATGACGAAGCCCCGGTACGTCCGAATCTCGCGACGATTGCCCGGTTTGCCGCTGGACGCAAGTTGTTCGCGATACACAAGAAAGAATAAGGCACCTGCTACGAAGAACAAACCCGGCAGCTTGAACAGGATCGAGATGCCGCCACAAGCCCCGGCAATCAGCAGCCAACGGCCAGCTTGGGTTTCGATGTAACGCAACAGGGCCGCGAGCCCAAAGGTTGCGAAGAACAGGTTGTACCAGGAAGGCAGGGCAGCAGTGTAATTTGGCGGTCCCCATGCCACGGCCAGCAGGGTCAGTGCACCGGCAACGGGTGCAGAAACAAACCTCAGCGCCGAGTAATAAACAGCCGGAACCCAGGCCAGAAGAAACAGAAACAACATGTAACGCATGCTGGCCAGGTTTGTTCCGAACACGCGAAATGCCGCCGCGTTCAGATAACCTAATAGTCCGGTATAGCCGTCGTGATAGTCACGATGAGGAAGCTCTCCGCGCAGCACGTGCTCGGCGCTTTCCGCCAGAGTGCCTTCATCTGAGGGAACCCAGCCGCGCTTTAATTCCAGCGCCATGTACAGCGCACTCAGAACCAAAACCAAGGCCAGTACGATCCGTCTCCGGGAGGATGGCTTCGCCACATACAAGCGCTCCCCGTGCGCTGCAATGCCTGCAGGAACAGCCTGCGGAAGTTGTACCTCCAGAGAAGTCATTGGCTTACGTCGATCGTCGCCGATAGATCTCGAATCTGTCAACGTTGCCGAACACAGGATAGTCCGCCCTTCTCACCGAGCGTCTTCAGTGTAAGGCTTTTGTCAATTCGCTGTGAGTACCACTGCCGCCGATCTCCAGAACCGAATGCACACCCAGTGGCATCCATAGCCAACATGAGGACGCCTTTCGATGAAGCCGTAATGCGATCAACCAGTGCCGAAGTACCTTGCCCGGCAGAGGCGAGAATCTGGGTGCTCGCCGCGACCATTCTCGGCTCTAGCATGGCTTTCATCGATAGCACAGTCGTCAACGTCGCTCTGCCGGCGATCCAAGCCAACTTTCATGCAAGCGTTGTCGATGTGCAATGGGTGATCGAGTCTTATGGGCTATTTTTAGGCGCGCTGATTCTTGTCGGAGGTTCGCTTGGCGACTTGTTCGGGCGCCGTCTGATATTCGTAGCCGGGACAGCAATCTTCGCCGTGGCTTCGGCGGCTTGCGGCACCGCTGTGAACATTCACCAATTAATCATCGCGAGAAGTATTCAGGGTGTTGGCGGAGCTCTCCTGGTGCCCGGCAGTCTGGCGATTATCAGCGCAGCTTTTGACGAGAAGAGTCGTGGCCGCGCGATTGGTACCTGGTCGGGCTTTACCGCGATCACTACCGCCGTAGGACCGGTGCTTGGCGGTTGGCTGGTTGAGCATGCTTCCTGGCGCTGGGTATTCTTTATCAATCTCCCGCTCGCGGTGGCGGTAATAACCATTTCGTTCTGGCACATTCCAGACAGCCGCATCCCGGGCGCAGGCCGCATAGATTGGTCGGGAGCGCTGCTTGCAACCCTTGGATTAGGTGGTTTGGTTGCCGGGTTCATGGAGTCGGTCAATTTGGGTTGGCGAAGTCCGATGGTCTGCGCGAGTTTAATCCTGGGCGTCGCCTGTCTTATCGCATTGGTGGTTGTCGAAGCTAAGGTCACGTCACCAATGCTCCCGCTGTCGGTGTTCCAATCCCGCAGCTTTACCGGTGCAAACTTGCTTACGCTCTTCCTGTATGCCGCGACTGGAATTTTCTTTTTCTTGTTCCCATTGAACCTGATCCAGGTCCAAGGTTATTCCGCCACGGCCGCCGGTGCTGCTTTACTTCCTTTCATCTTGCTGATGTTCTTTCTCTCCCGCTGGTCGGGCGGACTTGTCGCTCGGTATGGGCCCAGAATTCCGCTGATCGCTGGTCCACTCATTGTTTCCGTTGGGTTTGCTCTGTTCGCGCTGCCGTCCGTGGGAGAAAGCTATTGGAAGACACTCTTCCCGGCGATCATTGTCCTGGGGTTTGGGACGTCCGTAACGGTAGCTCCGCTTACGACTGTCGTTATGAACTCGGTTGATCCAGACCATGTCGGCTCGGCTTCTGGAATCAACAATGCCGTCGCGCGCGTAGCCGGGGTCCTTGCGATCGCGGTATTCGGGATTGTGATGGTGAAAGCCTTTGGTTCAGAACTGAACAGAAGCTTGGCTCATCTTTCATTGTCGCCCGCCATTTTGCGGGAGCTTCATTCGGGCGAGATCAAACTCGCGGGCTTGCAGGTACCCCTTGGTCTAAACCCCAGTACCAGTGCCGAGATCAAAGAATCCATCAACAAAGCATTTGTATTCGGATTTCGAATTATCATGTTGGCTTGCGCAGCGCTGTCTCTGGCAAGCGCGGTAACAGCCTGGCTGACGATTCGGAGCGATCCCGACCCTTCCAAAAAGTAGCCGTGTTAGGATCGCGTGTCCTAGACGGATCTATCTGACTTCAACCACAGCCAGCCCGTACGAAGGCAACGTCAGGGTCAATTCTCCGCCTTTCAGGTCGCGCTCCGCCGCTCGGGGAATTTCTGCTGCCCGCTTGAGCTGCTCAATCTGCGCCTGCGAAGGGTAGGGCGGCGATTCCATCTTTTCGTAAGTGGAGTGAACGTCTCCGTGATCGGGGTCGACCGTCGAGACGTACGCGCGTTTATAGTGTCCGCCCTGGAAGTGCAGGGTAACCGTCTTGGCGGCGCCAGCGTGCTCCGGCGGCGCATAGTTCCACAAGGCAAGCACGAGACTGCCATCTTTCTTTCTTGTGAGGAGCGCCGAATCTGAGTTGACATCGATTCGCCGTTCCCCTAGCCGGTGCAGGATTTTGAAAACATTGAAGGCTGGCTTCGGAATTCCATCTTCAGCCATCAGACCGAAGCCGCCATAGAACGGCGTTTTCACTACGCCCTGCTCCTCGAACACGTCGGAGAAAGTCCAATAGCTCATCATGTCCACCAGACCGTCGCATTGACGGAGGGTATCCGCCAGCCAGGGGCCCATGTAGGAGGCGTCTGTGACCGCAGGTTCGTTGAAATAGCTGGCGTTGAACTCGCTCCAGATCAGCGGCAGGTTGGGCATGGAGGAGGCCGCAATCTGGTCATGAACTTTTTTCACGGCGCGGCACACCATCTTGTCGCGAGGAATATTTTCGTCCGTTCCAAATACGTCTTTTGCCTGGTCGTTGCCGTAGACGTGGGTGGAAACGAAATCAACTGGAACGTGGTTGGCCGCGCAATGCTGAATGAAAGCGTCTGCCCAGGCTGCCTGCGCCGTCGCCGGTCCGCCAATTCGCAAGCGAGGGCTCACCGCCTTGACAGATCGCGCAGTGTGGTCATACAGGTCCCAGTAGGTCGCCTGCTTGGGGTCGCCTCCCCAGAAATCGATGTTCGGTTCGTTCCAAACTTCGAAGTACCATTGGCTGACTTCGTCGATGCCATAGCGGTCTACCAGATGCTTCGTGAACTGGGCGATCAGGTTGTCCCATTTCTCCCAATCTTTAGGTGGGGCTACGTCCGGCTTGTACCAGAAGGCTTGCAGGATCGGCTTGGCGGCCAGCTTATTGGGCATGAAACTCAATTCGACGAATGGCCTCACTCCGTTGGCCAACAGACCGTCGTAGATCTGATCGACATAGGAAAAGTTAAGGACCGGCTGCCCTTGCTTATCTTCGTCGTAGACGCCGACTTCATCATGAAAGATGGCGTGGAAGCGGACATACTGGAAGCCGGTGATTTGTCTCACCGCCTGCAAGTCCTGACGGTAATTTTCTCGCAGGCTTAAAATGGCGCGGCCGGAGCCGAACATCTGCTCCCAAAAGTGCGGGAAAGCGTGCTCGGGAGCAGAGCCATCAATCACGATCTTCTCGGGGGTCTGCGCCAGCGCGCCACCCGGCAAAATGATCAGAAACAGGGAAGTTAGAATGATTCTTAGCATGGTTGTCCTTAGCGAGGATGATGTTCTACGCGAAGCGGGAATTTGAGACAGCCTTACTGAAAACTGTATCCAGGCTTGAGGTCGCAACGGTACACCTTGGTTTGATCGGGATTTACTCTGGCGTTGCAACTCGCCCAACTTAAGAACAGCTCGGGGCCGAGTGGAAAGATAATCACCTGCCCATCCAGTTCCGCTTCAATGCTGATGCCTTCGGCGGTCGAGGGTAGAGTAAAGTTTAGACCTTCTCCAAAGATCACCGGGTAAGATTCGTGAACGATTTGGCTAACCATAGGGTGGACCACTTCCGCCTCCAGTAAGAAAGTCGCGGTGTCAGACCAGTCGCGGGCCGAGACTGTGAAAGTGCGTTGGCCTCGCGCAACACGGTCGGAATCGATCTTGGTGAAGGGGCATGGTCCTGCGATGCAGGATGCTCTGGCGCTTCGGAACTCGTTCCCCGTTCCAGCATCGAGGGACGCGGAGCCCAGCGTGGCGCGCCATTTGCCATCGGGTGAGCAGGGACGCTGGCCCTTGCACGGCACATTGCCCTTGTTTTCAACCTGAAATGTCTTTACTGCGCTGCCTACATTGAACTCAGTCATCACGCGGCCGGAGTATCTGACGCGGACGTTCGCGACTTTCACCGCGGGTCGGGCGGCAGAAGGCGCGACCGCCGGCACGGGTGACATGTGGACGATGTAGAGCTTGTCCCCGACAAAATCACTCACGTCCAGAGGAAGGTAGTGCGGCTGGCGGAAGTGAAGGACGAGGGGGTGGCCCCTCCGCACGAATCCGCGCAGCGGCAGCGTGAACAGGCCGGTGGAGTCAGATTTCACTGCGTTTGTGGCCAGATCAGCCGTCACCTCGACATCGGCGATGGGCTGTTCTTTTCTGCTGTCTGTGTCTTCCACAGTGACGGCTCCCCGCAGCGATATCGATCCGTGGGTGTACCACGGAAGAAGGAGCAGAGCGCCAACGATCGTAAGGATGATGGTCGAGCCGATCCAGAGACTCACTCTAGGTGTGCGGTTTATGTCCACAATCTTTTGAATATTCTACGACGAAGCTCAGCAGCGAGGGAATCTGATGTCCCTGGCGTGTAATCCTTATTTCAATCCCTGGGAGAGGCGACTTCGTTTAAGATTAATCGCAGCACGCGAATGCCTGATGTGCGGTCCAATCTGTTTTCCCGCCGCGAGGTGATGCGCCAAATGCTGGGCGCGGGGGGATGTCTGTCTTTGACAGGGCTCATGTCGGCCCTTCCCTCGAGCCAGCAATCGATGAGCCAGCAATCGGCACAAGGGCCAGCGTCTCTATCCGGCCTGGCGCCTCTGTCGCCGGAGGACGACTGGTTTCTGAACGAACTGGAAATCGCCAACCTCAGTTACTTCTGGGATCAGGCCAGCCCCAAGACGGGGATGGTGAAAGACCGATGCCACGTCGGCACGAATGATCAGGGGATAGTAGCCAGTATCGCCGCCACCGGTTTCGGTTTGACGGCTCTTTGCATCGGAGAACAGCGCGGCCTGATCCCCACCGGTGATGCCCTGGAACGCGTGTTTGTCGCCCTCCGGTTCCTGTGGAAGAAGCTGCCGAACCACCGCGGGTTCTTTTACCACTTTGCCGACATTAACAGTGGAGAAAGAGTTTGGGATTCCGAAGTCTCCTCAGTCGACACTGCCATTTTGCTGTGCGGAATCCTTACGTGCCGCGAGCACTTTCGCCATCCCGAGGTCGGACAACTTGCGGACTTGATCTTCGGGCGCGTGGATTGGACCTGGCTTTCGGAAGACACCTCGCTGCTGCCCCACGGCTGGACCCCGGAAGTTGGGTTTCTGCCCTCCCGTTGGGACTATTACAGCGAACTGATGATGATGTACCTGCTGGGTCTGGGCTCGTCGACTCATCCCCTGAAGGATGAAACCTGGACAGCATGGAAACGCCTCACCTTTGAATACGATGGCTTGCGGTACATCGGCTCTTTCGCCCCCCTATTCGTGCATCAATATTCCCAGGCGTGGTTCGATTTTCGCGGAAGGCGCGACAAGTTCGCAGACTACTTCCAGAATTCGGTGATTGCGACCGATGTGCACCGGCGGTTTTGTTTGGAGCTGGGGAAACAGTATTCCGATTACAGCGATGACTTGTGGGGAATCACTGCTTCGGACTCGAACCAGGGCTACGTGATCTGGGGCGGACCGCCGGCTACGGGGCCGATCGACGGCACCGTCGTACCGAGCGCCGCTGGCGGATCACTACCCTTTCAGCCGCAGGCCACTTTACGAGTCCTGAAAAACATTCGGAACCGCTACGGTGCAGCCTGGAGTAAGTATGGGTTTGTAAACGCATTCAACCCTGTCACCAACTGGTACGACTCCGATGCGATCGGAATCGATACCGGCATTACGATGTTGATGGCAGAGAATCTCCGGACGGGTTTCGTGTGGAACACCTTCATGAAAACCCCTGAAGCCCAGCGTGGGATGCGGCGGGCCGGGCTGAACAAGTACTACCGAGCTGGACTCGTGGTCCCTTAACATCCGTTATAGTGATACGCACCAACCCTGCGATCTGTTTTGCTCATCCAATAGCTACTCAAGGCTGCCGTTGCTCCGATCTTGTTGCCCGGAAGGCATTGGGCTACACTCAATGAATCGAGCGTAGCGCGGTCTGGCGCGGGTCGCGTCGCGTGCTCTCAGCTTAGTGTGCCCGGGGCTAACGCCCCTTAGGACTCACCCATGGCCGGAAAACAGGATTCCTGGAACGGATGGCGCGAGCGCATTTCCGCTCTGCGGAATGTGCCTGCGGTCCTGCGAATCGTTTGGGAGTCGGGCCGCGTGGTCGTGGTGTTAGGTGTTGTTTTTCGTCTGATCACGTCTGTTCTGCCTCTCGGCCTGCTGTGGATTACGAAGCTGATCGTCGACATCCTTGTGCGTCTCCACGCGACCCATCAAGCCGCCGGGGCCCGGCTGTGGTGGCTGGTTGCGGCGGCATTTTCGCTGGCCGTTTTCGGCAGCGTTCTGACCCGCGGTATCGATTTTCTCGACGCTCTGCTAGCCGACAAGTACACCCGGCACGTTAGCGTGCTGGTGATGAAACATGCCGCACAGCTCGACCTTACGGCCTATGAAGACCCGGTTTTCTACGATCGCCTGGAACGCGCCCGCGTCCAGGCCACCGACCGCCTGGGCATGATTCAGTCGATCGGGCGGCTGATTCAGCAAATTATCACTATCATCTCTCTTTCCGTCGCGATCATGCTGTTTTCGCCGTGGCTTCTGCTCATGCTGGTCGCCTGCGTTGTGCCTGCATTCTTGGGAGAGAGTCATTTTGCTTTTCTGGGATATGCGAAGAACTTCCGCCAGACTCCCGTTCGCCGCCAACTGGACTATTTGCGTGTGCTGGGCGGCAGCAAAGAAGCGGCAAAAGAACTGAAGCTTTTCGGGCTTGCGCCGTTTCTCACCGAACGGTTTTCTCGACTCTCCAACCAGATCTATGAGGAAGATGTCGACCTGGCGCGAAGGCGGCTTGTGGCAGGTTCGTTTTTGTCGACGTTCAGCACTGCTGGCTACTATTTGGCCTACGTACTCGTGATCTGGCGGACGGTGACCGGGGTGCTCAGTGTGGGCGCCTTTACCTTTCTCGCGGGGGCGATTCAGCAGGCCAGTTCGAACATCGAGCAAATGTTTTCTACCGTCTCTTCGATCGCCGATCAAGCTCTGTTCCTGACCGACCTTATCGCTTTTTTCGAGATGCGGCCGATGATCGCTTCGAAGCCGAACGCCTTGCCCGCGCCACGGCCGATTCTTCGCGGATTCGAATTCCGCAACGTTTCATTTCGCTATCCCGGAAGTTCTCGCCTGGTACTGGACGGATTGAACTTTCACCTCCGGCGGGGCGAGCGGGTTGCGCTGATTGGGGAAAATGGCGAGGGGAAGACAACTATCGTCAAACTGCTCACCCGGCTTTATGACCCGGTCGAGGGGCAGGTGTTGCTGGATGGCGTGGATCTTCGCGAGTACAACCTCGAAGACCTCTATACGGAGGTCGGCGTTATTTTTCAGGACTTCATGCGGTACGAGATGACAGCGCGCGAGAATATAGCGGTGGGCCGTATCGAGCAACTCGATGATCTTCCGCGTCTATTGAAGTCCGCTCAGAAAAGTATGGCCGACGAGGTGATTGGCAGGCTTCCACGCGGGTATGAACAGATGCTTGGACGGCGCTTCGACGGTGGAGTCGACCTTTCGGGCGGAGAATGGCAGAAGGTCGCGTTGGCTCGTGCCTACCTGCGTGACGCGCAGATACTGATCCTCGATGAGCCAACGGCGGCACTCGACGCGCGCAGCGAATACGAGGTCTTTCAGCGCTTCGCCGAGCTGACAGCCGGAAAGATGGCTCTGTTCATTTCGCACCGGTTCTCAACGGTGCGCATGGCCGACAGAATCGTTGTGTTGGAAAACGGCCGCATTGCCGAGGACGGAGATCACGAAAACTTGACTCGCCTCGGTGGCCGCTATGCGGAGATGTTTGAACTGCAGGCAGCCAGCTATCGTTAGGCAAAGGACAAGGACGACAAGGACTAAGGATGGTTCGTGACCCACAAGCCGAAGAAGTAGAAGAGGTTCTGCGCTCACCGGGCGGAGAACTCTCCGATCCTGCTTCCGACTTTACCAGCGATCTTGCAGCTCTGCGCAGCGCCGCAACCGAACTTGCCACCCGGCTGGGCTGGCTACCGGGTGTTCGCACTTCGACATCGTTTTCCTCCCGCTGCCGCAAGTTGAAGAAGGCATTTCAGCCATTATTCGCAGGCGCCGAAGCGGCAGGGGGGCTCAACCATGAATCCGAAGATCTACGCTGGTTCCGCGACAATGACCAACTGATCTATGCGCAACTGAGAAACGTTGCCGCTGAACTTAAGGCACTGAAGCAGTTGCCCCATGCGCGCGGGCGAAAGGACGAGGTCGTTCCCAGGGTGCTGGTGCTCGCGCAGGCGTTTCTCGATGTGAGTGGCAATCGTTTCCGCCACGAGGCATTCACCACATTCTTTCAGGCATTTCAGAAGAGCACGGTACTTGAATTGCGCGAAGTGTCGGCGGCAGTTTCCGCTATGAAGCTTGTTTTGCTGGAGCGAATCGCCGCACGTTGCCGGTGCCTGCTCCGCGATCCGGCGGGGGCGTCCAATGGGCTGGGCATATGCGTGCGAAGCCTGCGAGACATCACACAAACTTCGTGGAACGAAGTTCTCGAACCGCTGATCCTTTTCGAAGCGATCCTTCGGCGCGACCCCACAGGTGTATATGCGGCGATGGACTTTGAGAGTCGACGCCTGTACCAGGAAAAGGTGTCGAAAATTGCCCGCCGATCCGACTTGGGGGAGATGGACGTTGCCCGCCAAGCGGTGGAGTTGGCCGAACAGGCTCAGCTGAGAACCTACCGCGATGCCCGCTCCAAGCTGCGGCAATCTCATATTGGCTATTACCTCGTCGACGAAGGCCGAACTCTGCTTTGTCAGAAGGTAGGCTTCAAGCCTGACTTTCTGCAAAGCCTGCGTGCCAGACTGCGTCGCCATCCTGACGAATTCTTCCTCACCGGAATCGCGGTCCTCACTTTCGCCATCATTACGGGAATCCTGCTGTGGCTGACTCCTCCCGATAGCCCGCCGCAATTGCTGCTGCTTTCCATGCTCATACTGCTGGTTCCCTGCTCACAGTCTGCCGTGCAACTCATGCATTACCTGGTCGCGGCTTTGCTTCCGGCGGAGATTCTGCCGAAGCTGGACTACTCCGAGGGGATCCCGGACGATTGTGTGACCTTGGTGGCGATCCCGACTCTTCTGCTGAGCGAGAAGCAAGTGCGCGGCCTGGTTGAAGATCTCGAGGTTCGCTTTCTGGGCAACCATGACCGCAATATTCACTTCGCGCTCATCACCGATCTGCCTGACTCTGACGAACCGTCTCCGGAAGCCAATCCCCTGATCGATCTGTGCGCCGGCCTGATCCGCGAACTGGACGAAAGATACAGCGGAAAGCAGATGGGATCCTTCTTCCTGCTCCATCGCCATCGGGCTTACAACCCCCGCGAAAAGGGATGGATGGGTTGGGAACGCAAGCGCG
Source organism: Verrucomicrobiia bacterium (assembly GCA_035484995.1). GTDB lineage: Bacteria > Acidobacteriota > Terriglobia > Terriglobales > Acidobacteriaceae > Sulfotelmatobacter. Next base: position 25,127 of record DATHOK010000240.1, read on the forward strand.
GCAAGTTGCTCGATTTGAACAATCTCTTGCGCGGAGAGTATGACAGCTTCCCGGTTAAAGTTGGAGACCTCTCCATCCTGCCCAAGGTGCGGTTTGTGCTCACGCTCGACTCCGATACTGAGCTTCCGCGTGGAGCTGCTCAACGCATGGTCGGGACCATGACCCATCCGCTGAACCAGGCGATCATTGATCCCGAGAAGAACATCGTAATTGCGGGCTACGGCATACTGCAGCCGCGAGTCGCGGTTAGCGTGCAAAGCACCGCACGTTCGCGGCTTGCCGCAGCCTATGCGGGCGAGACAGGCCTTGATATCTACACCCGCGCGCTTTCTGACGCTTACCAGGATCTTTATGGGGAGGGTAGTTATACCGGCAAAGGGATCTATGAAGTCGACGCTGTGCATCAGGTGCTCGACCGGCGTTTCCCGAGAAATGCGCTGCTCAGCCACGACCTAATCGAAGGCGCCTACGCCCGCGCAGGGCTGACTAGCGACATTGAAGTGATTGAGGATTATCCTTCGCACTACAGCGCTTCGAACCGTCGCAAACACCGTTGGCTACGAGGAGATTGGCAAATTGCGGAGTGGCTGACCTCGAGCGTGCCGGACGAATCAGGTGCCCGCGTAGTGAATCCAATCTCGCTGGTTTCCCGCTGGAAGATCCTCGACAACCTACGGCGCAGTCTGGTCGAGCCGGCCACATTTCTGCTCCTCCTTTTTGACTGGCTCGTTCCCGGGGGAGGCGCGCTGCGCTGGACTCTGGCAACAGTTTTGATTTTGATTATTCCGTCGTGGTTTGAATTTGCATTTGCACTGGTGCGCAGTATTGCCGAGCGCAAAATGTCGGTGGCGCGTGAAGCGGTGGCCACGTTCTACGCGGCCA
>DATHOK010000241.1:0-5607 GCA_035484995.1 Verrucomicrobiia bacterium
CCCCTCAAAACTGGTCTTGCCATCGGCGTCGGTTTTGAGTTCGAGTCCGCCTCGGCTTTGTTTGCCATGGGTGTTGACAGGGTGCATGATGACGGCTGCGCTGCGAATCGGCTTGCCGTTGTCGTCTTTAATAACGAGAAAATTCAGAATCGCGGTTGGTTCTTCTGCCTCGTCCTTCTGTGCGACAGCTGTACCGATAAATGCGGAAGCCGATAGCAGGCCGGCTAGTGTCCAGATTGTTATCTTTGTTCTCATCCTGACCGATTTCATATGTCGACATTCTAGCGAGTGTGGCTGGTGCGGGAAAGCATGAAGTGTGGCGCGCGTAGATTTAAGGTTCTCCATCGGACCGGTTTTCGCGCTCGACTCTCCTGCTCTCGGTGGGAAGTTGCATCAAGTCGCTGGCGACCCGGGCGGTGTTGTGGCGGGCGACGCCAGCCTCTTCCAGGTAGTCTCCCAGAACAGGGATGACGCCCAAAGCCTCGATGGCGTCGAGATCGGCAACGATCTGGCATGCACCCTCGAGCGCATATTTGGCTCCGAGTTCTTTGGAAACAGGCGTTCGATTGATCAGCGCGTAGTCGAAGATCTGCTGGCGGGCGTGGCCATTGAGAGCTCGGATGTGGTCGGCCGCGGTAAGACCCAGGCTCTCGTTGGCCTGAGTCATCAGATTGCAGATGTAAACCTTGGTGGCGGGCGAGGTGACGATGGCCTCGGCGATGCCGTGCACCAGCAGGTTCGGAATGAGGCTGGTGAAAAGAGAGCCGGGGCCAATGCTGATGATATCGGCACGGGCGATGGCGTCGAGCGTCTGCGGCATAGGATCGACGTTGGGCGGAACCAGGAAGAGTTCCTGAATGCGTCCTTTGCTGGCGGTGATCTTGGTTTCTCCACGGACGCGGGAGCCGTCTTCCATCAGCGCTTCGAGTTCGATGTTGGAAGTGGTGGCGGGATAAATGTGGCCACGCGTGACCAGAATCTCTGAAGACAAGCGGACTGCTTCGGAGAAGTCGTGCGTGATTGACGTGAGCGCGGCCAGAAAAAGATTGCCAAAGCTGTGACCTTCGAGACCGGAACCTTTGTCGAAGCGGTGGCGGAAGAGCTGGGAGAGCAGGGCTTCGTCTTCGCTGAGGGCGACGATACAGTTGCGGATATCGCCGGGAGGAAGCATGTTGAGTTCTTTGCGCAGGCGACCGCTGGAGCCGCCGTCGTCGCTGACAGTGACTACGGCACAAAGGTCGCGAACTACGGGCATACCGGGCGGGGCCGCCGCCAACTCTGCCGGGGTAAGAGCGAAACGTTTCAGTCCTTTGAGCAGAGTGGAGAGACCGGTGCCGCCGCCGATGGCAACCACGCGGAGACCACGCTCGCGCGCGGCCTTCTCCAGGGTCAACAGATCAGCGATTCTGGTCTCCATCTGAGGATCGGGTGCGCCGATCTAATCTGCTTCGATCCAATCTGCGTCGATCAGTTTGCACCGATCAGAACGATTCGTCTTCCCGGAAAGAGCTTTCCGGCGAAGAAAGGTCGGCAGCAGGATCCGGGTACAACAGCTCGGTAAAGCGGGGGTCTTCGGCCAGGTTGTGGAAATCGGAGTCGTTGCGCGCCTGGTAGCGCAGCCCAGAATTCAGGCGCAGAGCCTCGTCCAGATGCTTGAGTGCGTCCTCTACGTGGCCCGTCAGACAATCGAGCGCAGCTAAACCGTAGATGACAAAATCGGTTTTGGGCGCCTGCTTTAAGAGCTTCTCGATGTGCTCGCGGGCGGTGATGTAGTCTCCGACGTTCATGAGAGAAACAGTGTAGTCGTAGTGCTCCTCCACGCTCTTGAACTGCTGGGAGGTCGACCGCTCGAGGTGCTGGTTGCAGATGCTGAGATGGATCGCAGCTCTGTCGGTCAGCTCCTTGCTGGGCCCGGCGAGCACTTTCTGGAACAATGGCTTCGCCTTCTCGAACTTGTGTTCCTGCAAAGCCCGCAGCCCGGCCTCGTAATTCTGTAGAGCCTGGGTGACGCGCGGGTCGTCCGCAATGGATGACTTCTTGGGGTTAGCCTTTTGAGCCATATGGAGAATTTTTCCTGTGCTCGTCGTAATAGGGACTCCTTAGCTCCTGAAACTCGAAGAGCCGACACACAAGTATCACTCAAAGGGCGGGTATTGGGCAATTCGACGACATGCAGTTCTTAGTACCCAGTCGCGACTACCCAGCAAAATGGGTGACCGTGAGCGCCCGCCGATGTAGCTCGCGAACCTCCTCGGGCTCACATCGCGCTTCAGGAATTGCAGTAGCGCGGCCGCAGAATCACTCCATCAACATTCCAAAACGGGAAGCCATCGCGAGAATAGGCCCATGTATGCCACGCAATATGGGACGCGACACTACGGAAGGCCGCCCTAATTAATAGCCGCAGCCGATTGCAGGTCGATCGACTTCCACTCGCCCTGGATGATTCCGGCACGAATCTGTGCGGCGGTCTTGCCTTTCTTGTGCTGCTGATAAGAGTAGTAAAGCTCTTTCAGGCAGGTCGAGCAGCGGGCTCCGTGCGTGTTCTCGAAACAGCTATGCAGGCTGTTGTGGCCCATTCGGTCGCAATAGCAATAGCAGGGCTGCTGGTGGAGCACGGTCGGAATCTTTGCCGCCAACTCATAGGCATGCGTCTGGTAGGGATACTGCGCGTCCGCTCCCCAGAGATCGGCCTTGGTGAGGACGGCCGGGAGTGCGGTGCCCTTTGGCGGAGGTCCGGCGTTATAGGCTGGGATGCCGCCTTCGTCTTGCTGAGCAGGCCATTGCGCTGACACGGTGAGGGTGACCGTTAATAGAAAAATCAGGGTCAGGGCGCGGTGAGCGTATTTGTTTTGGAATAGCCTGCTTGGCGTCATGCACGTCTCCTGAATGAGTTATTTTAACCTGCTTTCGACCTGATTAGTGAGGGGCTGGTTTGTACAACTCGCCGCCGGGCCAGCCAATCTGTATACAATGGGAGTTTCCAATGCCCGACAGGCCAAACACCGGAACAGGAAACCTGCAGGCGCCGTCGCTTCCCCGGTCGGGGCCATCCGAGCCGAACTCTGGAGTGCGTCTGCGGCCGGCTTTCGGGGTCTGGCTGCGCGACCTGTTGCTCTCGCTGGCGATTTCGGCTTTCATCATCGTGTTCATCTACCAACCCGTGAAGGTCGAAGGCACCAGCATGATGCCGTCGCTCGAAGACCAGGAGCGAATCTTCGTTAATAAGTTTGTCTACCGGTTGGAGCCGATTTCGCGGGGGGATATTGTGGTGTTTCGTTATCCGCGCGACCCTTCCAAGAGCTATATCAAGCGCGTGATCGGAGCGGCCGGGGACCGCATCCGCATCGACGGTGGGCAGGTGTATGTGAACGGTGAGGCGCTGGATGAGGATTACGTTCCGCCCGCCTATGCCGACTCGCGGTCGTATCCTGAGACGGTTGTGCCGCCCGATAGCTATTTCGTACTGGGGGATCACCGGTCGATGTCGAACGACAGCCGGGATTTCGGTCCGGTGAACCAGAGCTATATTTACGGCAAGGCCGTGTTTGGATATTGGCCGATGGATAAGCTGGGCAGAGTGCGGTGAGACTACTAGCCTAACTTCGCGGTGCTTCTGTCCGTTTCCCGTATTTCGCGCTCCGGCTACGCTCTACCCTTCTCTGATTTCGCCCGGGAACGCCTATGAAGCCTCTCGCTTACACTTCGCCTTACTGCTGGCTGTTCTGGGCGATCTTCCTTTATTGCTATGGCCCAGAATACGCCTTGGTCAGGCATTCTCGTCCGGCGCAAGGCGAGCTGACAGATCGCGGTTCGATGGGTTTAATCATGCTCGCCGGATGGATCGGATCGATCGGAGCTTTTGCCGTGGCTTCGAACGCTAGGTTTGCGATTACACAAAATCGAAAGACATGGTTTGCGATTGGTCTCGCCATACTATGGCTTGGCCGACTCTTGAGAAAACACTGCTGGAAGATGCTTGGCCCGCACTTCACGGGGGACGTGAAGGTCTCCGCGGATCAACCGGTGATCGATAAGGGAGCTTATCGTTGGGTCCGCCATCCCTCCTATACCGGCGGCATGCTCATGTATTTCGGAACTGGTCTCGCCTTGACGAACTGGCTGAGTGCCGTAATCATGACGATTTCTGGAGCCGCCGGCTACATCTATCGCGTGTATGTCGAGGAGAAGGCTTTGCAAGCGAATCTCGGAGGGCGGTATCAGGAGTATATGCGGCGAACCAAGCGGTTCGTGCCATTCGTGTTTTGATGAATTTTCCTTTTTTCCACACAAGAATTCTTGCGTTAGGATCTTTCCTCGCTTGGTGTTGAAGCGTTTCCCTGATAAAATCTCTAAAATCCACACCCCGGAGCGAGAATGCAAGCTATCCTTGCGCTGGAAGATGGGCGAGTCTTCCGAGGCAAAGGCTACGGCGCCAAAGGCGAATGCTACGGCGAAGTCGTTTTTAATACTTCCATCACCGGCTACCAGGAAATTTTCACCGACCCTTCTTATTCAGGACAGATTGTTGTCCTGACCAATCCTCAGATCGGCAACTACGGCACCAACCAGGAAGACAACGAGGCCACGCGTCCGTGGATCGAAGGCCTGATCGTGCGCGAGTTCTCGAAAGTGAGTTCGAACTGGCGTTCGCAGCAGGTGGCGGAAGAATATCTGGAGCAGTTCAAGGTGCCGGTGCTCTCGGATATAGACACGCGAGCGCTGGTGCGGCATTTGCGCGATCACGGGGTGATGCGCGGCGTGGTCTCGACGCTTGAGAGCGACGCGGAGAAGCTGGTGGCCAAGGCGAACTCGATTCCGAAGATGGACGGGACGGACTTGGCGAAAGTGGTGAGCACGAAGGGACCGTACGTGTGGGAAGTGGGCGAGCGTTCGCACGAACCGGTAGCTCAGGTGGGCGTTAAGGACGAGCCTGCGCGCTTTCATGTGGTGGCTTACGACTTCGGGATTAAGCAAAATATTCTGCGGAAGCTGCGCGGTGAGGGTTGCCGGGTGACGGTGGTTCCGGCGCAGACCCTGGCGGAAGATGTGATGGCTTTGAAGCCGGACGGAGTATTTCTGTCGAATGGCCCAGGCGATCCTGAGCCTTGTACGTACGCCGTCGACAATATTCGGCGGTTGATGGGAAGAATGCCGATCTTTGGTATTTGTCTCGGACATCAACTTGTTGGCATCGCGCTTGGCGGGAAAACTTTCAAGCTGAAGTTTGGGCACCATGGCGGGAATCATCCGGTGAAGCAGTTGAAGAGCGGCAAGATCGAGATTACGGCGCATAACCACAACTTCGCGGTAGATCCGGATTCGCTGCCGGAGAGTGAAGTTGAGTTGACTCACATCGATCTGAACGACTCGACTTTGGAAGGCCTTCGGCACCGGAACCTGCCGCTGTTCAGCGTGCAGTATCATCCCGAGGCCGCGCCAGGGCCGCATGACTCGCATTATCTGTTCAAGGATTTCGTGACGATGATGGAGGAGTGGAAAGGGTGAGGAGATTAGCATCGTAAATGCCCAAACGCACTGACATCTCGAAGATTCTGATTCTCGGCTCCGGTCCCATCGTCATCGGGCAGTCGGCGGAGTTTGATT
>DATHOK010000242.1:0-2436 GCA_035484995.1 Verrucomicrobiia bacterium
ACGCCTGCTGGAAGTCCTCGCGAAGCACAATGTACACGCCACTTTTTTCCTGATTGGACGCTACGTCGAGCAGCGGCCGCAAATTGTCCGCGCGATCGTCCAGGGCGGGCACGTCGTCGGCAACCACACCTTCACTCATCCTCTTTTGATCTTCGGGAGCGAAACCGAGATCCGGCAGGAACTCACCCATTGCCGCTCCGCTTTACGGGATGCGATTGGCGAACCCTCCAATCTCTTCCGCCCTCCTTTCGGAGGACGCCGTCCTGCTGTGCTCCGCATAGCCCGCGAACTGGGCCTAGAGCCAGTTATGTGGAACTTAACCGGCTACGACTGGAGCGCGCCGCCTGCCGAGGAAATCGAAAGGAAAGTCGCGAAACAGATGCGCGGCGGCGACGTCATCCTTCTGCACGATGGCGGACACAAGCAAATGGGAGCAGACCGCTCCCAAACCGTGATCGCCACCGATCACCTGATTGCGCGCTACAAGACCGAGGGATATGAATTCGTAACAATTCCTCAGATGATTGAAGAGTCAGCCGTTACGTCAGGCCAATAGCTACAGTCGTCTTGGTTTCTTGGAATTTCTCCACGCGTCTGTGACTCTGCGGTAAATTATCCCTTCATCCCCGCAAACGCCGATTTCGCCGCCGCAATCGTCCGCTGAACATCCTCGTCAGTATGCATCGAGCCCAAAAACGCCGCTTCGTACTGCGACGGAGGCAGATACACTCCGCTATCAAGCATTGCCCTGAAAAACTTGCCGAAAGCCTCAGTGTTCGATTTCGACGCAGAATCCCAATCCGTTACCGGTCCCGGCGTGAAAAACCACGTAAACATCGACCCCACGCGGTTGTGCGAGAGCGGAACGCCCGCTTCTTTCGCAGCCGCGGCCACGCCCTCAACCAGTTCGCCGCTCAACTTCTCAATCCGCGGATAAATCTCCTGCTTATGATCGTGCAGATTCTTCAGCATTGCACTGCCCGCGGCCATCGCCAGCGGATTTCCGGATAGCGTGCCCGCCTGATACATCGGCCCCAGCGGCGCCACCAGATTCATAATCTCGCTCGGACCGCCATAGGCGCCAACCGGTAAGCCTCCGCCAATGATCTTGCCCAAAGTCGTGAGGTCAGGACGAATATTGTAGATTTCCTGCGCGCCTCCGAAAGCCACGCGAAATCCGGTCATCACTTCGTCAAAAATCAGCACCGACCTCTCGCGCTCGGTAATCAATCGCAGGGCGACGAGATAATCGTCCGCGCCGGGAACGCATCCCATGTTTCCCACCACCGGCTCCACAATGACGCAGGCAATCTGATGTTTGAATTTCTGAAAAGCATATTCCACCGCCTTGATGTCGTTAAACGGCAAGGCCAGCGTGAATTGGATGAATTCCTCGGGAACGCCCGCCGATCCGGGGATACCGAGAGTCGCCACTCCCGAACCAGCCTTCACCAGCAGCGAATCCGAATGCCCGTGGTAGCAACCCTCGAATTTCATGATGTACTTGCGCTTGGTGTAGGCGCGGGCCAGACGGATAGCCGACATGGTCGCTTCGGTTCCGGAACTTACGAAGCGAACTTTCTGCATGGAAGGAAACGCGGCCAACACCAACTCCGCAAGATCCGCCTCGGCGGGCGTCGAAGCTCCAAAACTCGTGCCGTTGCAAGCCGCGCCCACGATCGCGTCGAGCACGTCCGGCGCGGCATGACCAAGAATCAGCGGTCCCCACGAGCCAACGTAGTCGATGTATTCATTCTCGTCCGCGTCCCAGATATGCGAGCCCTTCCCGCGCACAATAAACGGCGGATCGCCGCCCACCGCACCAAAGGCACGCACCGGCGAGTTCACTCCGCCTGGAATCATGCTCTCGGCACGTTGCTGCAAACGGCGCGACTGCTCGACCTTTCGAGACGTTGTGGAAGGCATGAACTCTCGCAGGTGACTGTCATCCCGAGCAAGCGTTTTTGCGCAGCGAGGGATCTGGGCGAGCCGCGCGAAGCGTCGCGGTCTTTGCGACGCATTAGTCGCGCGTTTGGCTCGCTTCCGTGCAACAAGACTGACTACTATAACAGCGCCTGCGGAAAATAATTAATCAGATATTCACGATTTCGCCATCATTGCGCAACATCTCACAGGTACCTTCACTTCATCACGTTGCCCTTCTAACCGGGAGGGTTCAAGGACAGCTTCGGGGGCTCCGGGCTGTCCTTATTGATTTTCCCGGACATTCCGCCAGCCTCACTTAAGATACGAGCGCACAATCTCCATCAATTCGTCCGCCGCAATCGCCTGCTCGGAGGTCGTTTTGCGCGATGGATCGAGGACATGAAATCTGACATGATCTTCCAGCAACTCAGCCATCAGCCCGTTCATCGCGCCGCGCGCAGCTGTGATCAGTTGCAATATGTCTCCACAGTCCTTGCCTTCATCAAGCGC
>DATHOK010000243.1:0-6251 GCA_035484995.1 Verrucomicrobiia bacterium
CAGATTGCCGGGCGTGCCGTATTTTTCGGCCGTCTCGTAGCAGTTGCGGTGGATGGCGATCATGATTTTGTGGAGCTTGTCATCCACTTCTTCACGGGTCCAGGAAATGCGTGCGCTGTTCTGCGACATTTCGAGACCTGACGTGGCAACGCCGCCGGCATTCGCCGCCTTCGCCGGACCGTAGAGAACCTTGGCATCCAGGAAGAGCTTGGTCGCCTCAAGTGTGCTTGGCATGTTTGCGCCCTCAGCCACCACCTTGACGCCGTTCTTAATAAGATTCGCCGCATCCTTCGCGGTGATCTCATTCTGGGTGGCGCTCGGGAAGGCGCAATCCGCTTTGATATTCCACAGTGGGCTGTGCTCCAGCTTCACGTCGGTGGGCATGAAGATCGCCTTCTTGTAGCGATCCGCATAATCGCGGATACGGCCACGCTTCACGTTCTTCAACTCGAGGACATAAGCCAGCTTCTCGCGATCGATGCCCTCCGGATCGTAGATCACTCCGTTTGAATCGGAAACGGTCAGCGGCTTCGCACCGAAGTCGAGCAGCTTCTCGATCGTGTATTGGGAGACGTTGCCGCTGCCTGAAACTAGGCAGAGCTTGCCTTCGAGTGAGTCCTTGCGGCTCTTCAGCATTTCCTCAGCGAAATACACACAGCCGTAGCCGGTCGCCTCCGGACGAATTAAAGATCCGCCCCAGGTCAGGCCCTTGCCGGTGAGCACTCCGGTGAATTCGTTGCGCAGGCGCTTGTACTGGCCGAATAGATAGCCGATCTCGCGTCCGCCCACGCCGATGTCGCCGGCGGGAACGTCGGTGTTTGGTCCGATGTGGCGCTGCAGTTCGGTCATGAAGCTCTGGCAGAAGCGCATCACTTCGTTGTCGGACTTTCCTTTGGGATCGAAATCCGATCCACCCTTTCCGCCGCCCATGGGCAGCGTGGTGAGCGAGTTCTTGTATACCTGCTCAAAGGCCAGGAACTTCAGAATGCCGAGGTTGACCGAGGGATGGAAGCGCAGTCCGCCTTTGTACGGCCCGATGGCGCTGTTCATCTCGATGCGGAAGCCGCGGTTTACCTGAACACCTCCTTGATCGTCGAGCCAGGGAACGCGGAACATGAGCACACGTTCGGGTTCGACGATGCGGTCGAGAATGCGGTTCGACTGATACTCGGGATGCTTGGCCAGTACTAACCGCAGAGAATCGAAGACCTCGCGCACCGCCTGATGGAATTCAGGCTCGGCGGGATTCTTTGCTTTCACACTGATCATCACGTCTTCAATGTAGTCGACCGGAGCTTTGATCCCGGACGAGGTCAGAATGCCAGAAGTCATGTTGCTACCTCCATAGGTTCTTGGGGCCAAACGCGGCGCGGGATCAGCCGCGAGTAGATCCGAGCCCCTAAAAAGGATACGCCTCTTGGGTTTGTAAGCAACCGAATTTGCTTATTGAGAAGCTTAACTCTCAACCGTCAAGTTTATCTCCGACGGCTTGCTCCGCTCGCTGGACCATTCGGCTTCGAATGGCGGCTGTCCGCGGATGAGTTCTCGACTCCGATCAGAGGATCCGTTCGTGGGTGTAGCCGCTGGCGCCGAGGGCGGAAATCAGTTCGGCGATGTGGTCGGGACCGCGCGTCTCCATGGTGATGTCGATGGCGGTGTCTCCCAAATTGACGTTGTGGTAGGCGCGGTCGTAGGAAGTCTCGACAATGTTGGCGCGGTGTTGAGCGAGGATGCCGGTGACCCGGTGCAAAGCTCCGGGATAATCCGGCAAATGTACTCGCAGTCGAACTAATCTTCCATCTTTGACCAGGCCGCGCTCGATGATGCGTGCCAGCAAAGTTACGTCGATGTTGCCGCCGCTCACCACCACGGCAACTTTCTTGCCGGTCTTGTCGCCAATCATCGGAATCCGGCGATTGACGATCGCAGCTACGGCCGACGCTCCGGCTCCTTCGGCCAGAACCTTTTCTCGCTCCAGCAGCAACAGAACGGCGTTGGCAATCTCCTCTTCTTCTACTGTGACGATCTCGTCCACATATTTTTGGATCAGCGGTAGCGTGCGCTCGCCCGCACGGCGCACCGCAATTCCATCCGCGATAGTCACAGCTGAGGGCAAGGTGACGGGCTTCCCCTCCGAAAGTGCAACCTTGACCGAAGGCAGCCGCGCCGGTTGAACCCCAATGACCTGGATGCGGGGATTCGTTTCTTTCAGCGCGCAACCGATTCCGCCGATCAGTCCACCGCCGCCGATCGGCACGACGACCGCCTCAAGATCGGGATGCTGCTCAAGCAGCTCCAGCCCCAGAGTTCCCTGCCCCGCAATGACTACATCATCGTCGAAGGCATGGACAAAGGTTAGGTGATCTCGCGCGCTGATTCGCAATGCTTCCTCGTACGCTTCGTCGTAATTCCCTCCGTGAAGCACAACATCCCCGCCGTAGCCGCGCGTGGCCGACACCTTGATCAGCGGAGTCGCCAGGGGCATGACAATTCTTGCCCGGATGCCAAGCTTGGAGGCGTGGTAGGCGACGGCCTGCGCATGGTTGCCGGCCGAGGCCGCGATCACGCCCTGAGAACGTTCCTCCGGGGTGAGACTTAGCAGCTTGTTGAGGGCGCCCCGCTCTTTGTAGGCGCCGGTTCGCTGCCGGTTCTCCAGTTTCAGATAGATCGAGTTGCCGGTGAGTTCGGAGAACGTTTCCGACCGCGTGCAGGGAGATACATAGATCGATTTTCGAATCCGTGCGAGGGCGGATTGGATATCAGAAAGATTGACCATGGCGGCGCTGACTGGGGCAAGAGTCGTCATTTTACCTGAAGAAATATCGAAGCCTAACGATACAGGAACCGTAAGCGGACCCTCTGAAAATCACTTGCACGGGCCATGCAGAAAACCCATCCATCGCATCGAAAATGACGATTGTACTTGGATGGGTGTTTCAAGTTAGACAAGTAGTATGGCGGAGAGTCGCCTCACCTTCTCGGCGGATCATGATGCATGCGGTGTGGGCTTCATCGCCCAACTGGGCGGACCCCCGTCGCATGGCGTGGTGGAACGCGGGCTCGAGGCTCTCGCGCGCTTGGCCCATCGCGGCGGCGTGGACGCCGATGGCCGCAGCGGTGACGGAGCGGGCCTGCTGGTCGCGCTTCCGAAGGCGTTCTTCCGCAGAGTGGCTCGCGCTGACGGGATTCAACTGCCCGAAGAGTTTGGCGTCGGCATGGTGTTTCTTCAGCGCGGCCGGGAAAATGATGCATTGGCTGCGATTCGGTCAGCCGTGGAACAATTCGACCTCGCGTTTTTGGGCTGGCGGTCGGTGCCGACCGATTCTTCGATCCTCGGACCACGCTCGCGCGATTCCCTGCCTGTGGTGCGGCAATGTTTTGTGGCGCCTCGCGCTGGGTCTTCGCACTTAAAATCTACGGGGCTCGATTCTTTCGACCTTGAGTTGCGGCTTTTCCGCTTGCGTCAGGAGCTAGAAACCGCTTGCGGTGCCGGCTACTACTGCTCGTTCTCTTCGCGAACCATCGTTTACAAGGGACTGCTCACTCCGGAGCAACTGGCTCCGTTCTATCTTGACCTGAACGATCCTGAGTTTGAAAGCGCGTTTGTGGTTTTCCACCAGCGCTATTCGACGAACACGCAACCGAGCTGGTCGCTGGCCCAACCTTTTCGCTTTGTGGCGCACAATGGCGAGATTAATACCATCAGCAGTAATCGCCGCTGGTTTCAGGCGCGCAGGGCTGCGTTGCGCCGCCAGCTCCGGCTGCCGGACAACTCGCGATTGCTGCAGCCAGGAATGAGCGACTCCGCAAGTTTTGATAACGCACTCGAAGCCATGGTGCGGAGCGGTTCCAGCATCGCCGAATCCGCAATGCGCCTGGTGCCGCCAGCGTGGGAGCACGACGAGCGTCTCGACCCTGGGTTGCGCCAATTCCTCGCCAACAGCGCTCCCGAGCAAGAACCCTGGGACGGCCCGGCTGCGCTGCTTTTCACCGACGGCCATCTCATAGGCGCCAAGCTTGACCGCAACGGTCTGCGGCCGCTGCGCTATACGTTGACTTCGGATGGATTGTTGATCGTGGGCTCGGAAGTGGGCATCACAGATCTGTCTGATAAGCAGGTGATCGAACGCCAGCGGCTGGGTCCCGGCGAGATGCTGATTGCCGATCCCGCGAGCGGGACATTCTTCCGGCCGGGCGAGGTGGCGCGCCTTGTGCATGCGAGTGACGGTCTGCATCCCGCGACGTTATTTCCAGTGGAAAAGACTGCCGCGCCGACTAGTCTCGACGCCAACCGTTTGATGGCAGCTTTTGGCTGGACGGAAGATCAGTACCGTATGCTCTTTCAGCCGCTTGTAGAAAATGGCCAAGAGCCGCTGTGGAGCATGGGCGATGACGCTCCCCCGGCCTTGCTGTCTAGCCTGCCGCGTCCGCTCTGGGATTACTGCAAGCAACGGTTTGCGCAGGTTACGAATCCTCCGATCGATCCACTGCGCGAGAGCCACGTGATGTCACTTGATGTGTGTCTCGGCGAAAACACGAAGCTGGAATCTCCGCTGCTTGATGCAGGGCAGATGGATTCGCTTGAAGAATCGCTCCTGACGAGCCGTTGCATCGACTTCAGTTTCGACGCGGAGGGAGGTGTCGAGGCTGCGCATCGGGTGTTGAATCAAATCCGCGAAGACGCTTCGACCGCGGCAGCAGCTGGCAGAGCAATTCTGCTAAGCGATCGCGCCGTGAGCGATAAGCGGGCCGCACTGCCTGCGCTGCTGGCCGTTTCGTGCGCGTGGCGCGCCATGACTGCTGCCGGCGCATGGAAACTGCCGCTGATTGTGGAAACGGGGCAGGTCATCGATACGCATCACGTCGCCCTTTTGATCGCGGCAGGGGCGAGCGCAGTGCATCCCTATCTCGCCATGAGCTTGAGCGCGCGCGCTGATATCGAGGGCCCCGCGCGCTACCGCGCTGCCATTGAGAAAGGTCTGCGCAAGGTGCTGGCGCGCATGGGCATATCCACCATGAGCAGTTACCGGAACAGCCAGATCTTTGAAACGATCGGTCTCGATCCGGCAGTTTGCGATGAGTTCTTCGAAGATGCCGGACACACGCTCAGCGGGAAATCACTGGACAGTCTTCTCGAGGACTGCCTTGCTTGCCACGCCGCGGGCTTTGGCTCTGCCGCTGCGGAGTTTCGCGATGCTGGGTTGTATCGCTTCCGGCGAAACGGCGAGCTGCATTCTAGCTCGCCGGAACTGGTGCGGCGCATGCATCGCTACATCAAGTCGCCGACCGCGGAAAATCAGGCATCTTTGGCTGTACTCTCGAACGAACGAAAAAATGTTTCGGTGCGGGACTTGCTCGAGGTCCGTCCCGCGCAGGCTGTGTCCGTGGAAGAAGTGGAGAGTGAAGTTTCTCTGCTCAGCCGCTTCAGCACGCAAGCCATGTCACTCGGCGCAATTTCGCCCGAAGCCCATCAGACGCTTGCCATTGCCATGAACCGCCTCGGAGGGCGCAGCAATACCGGGGAAGGCGGCGAAGATCCCAGCATTTACTACGAGCGCCCGGATGCGAATAACCGCGTCAAGCAGGTGGCGTCGGCGCGCTTTGGCGTCACTGCGGAATATCTGGTGCACGCCGACGAAATCGAAATCAAGATGGCGCAGGGCTCGAAGCCGGGTGAAGGCGGACAACTGCCTTCGGCGAAAGTTACTCCTTACATCGCGCGCCTGCGACACGCCGTGCCTGGAACATCGCTCATCTCGCCGCCACCACACCATGACATTTACAGCATCGAAGACCTGGCACAGTTGATTTACGATCTGCGCGCCGTAAATCCGAACGCGCGTATTGGGGTAAAGCTGGTTTCCAGTTCCGGAGTTGGCGTCATCGCTACGGGCGTAGCCAAAGCCGGCGCGGACGTGATCACAATCAGCGGTCACGATGGCGGCACCGGCGCATCGCCCCTTACTTCCATCAAGAACACTGGATTGCCGTGGGAAATTGGTTTGCGCGACGCCCATACTGCGCTGGTGCGTGCAGGCCTGCGCGCCCGCGTGAGATTGCGCGTGGATGGCGGATTAAAATTCGCCCGCGATGTTGTCGTCGCAGCCCTACTCGGAGCTGAGGAATTTGGCTTCGGAACTGCAGCCTTGCTGGCTATCGGCTGCGTGATGGCCCGGCAATGTCACCTGAATACATGTCCCGTCGGCATCGCGACTCAGGATGAAAGCCTGCGCGCACGTTTTGCCGGGAAT
>DATHOK010000244.1:0-2913 GCA_035484995.1 Verrucomicrobiia bacterium
CAGATTGCCGCGGACTCCTGGAACCCCGAGCGCGTTCTCGGCTGGGCATTCGACGCTTTCGGAGACGGGGTGGCGATCTCCTCCGCTTTTGGCGCCGAGGGCATGGTCCTGATCGATGTTGCTTCCCGAGTGCGCCAGAACTTTCGCGTCTTCACCCTGGACACAGAATTCCTGTTTCCCGAAACCTACAACCTCATGGACCAGGTGGAGCAGAAATACGGGATCACGATTGAAAGAGTCTATCCGCTGAGTTCGCCCGAGGAACAGGAGCTGGAGCATGGTCCCGCGCTGTGGCGGCGAAACCCTGATCTATGCTGCAACCTACGAAAAGTTGAGCCGCTGCAGCGCAAGCTGGGCGAGCTCCAGGCGTGGATCACGAGCATCCGCCGCGACCAGACTGCGGCCCGCGCCCGCGCCGGCAAAATCGAATGGGACCACAGATTTGGTCTCGTGAAGATCAATCCCATCGTGGACTGGAGTTCCAAGCAGGTGTGGAATTACATTCGCGAGCACGATGTGCCTTATAACGAGCTGCATGAACGCAATTATCCAAGCATCGGCTGCACGCACTGCACGCGTGCGGTGCGGCCAGGAGAAGATCCCAGGGCAGGGCGCTGGGCAGGATCGTCGAAGACCGAGTGCGGACTGCACGTCATTCAAGCCGCTGCCCAGTCTGCCGGAGGCGACGCGTAAAAGAAACCACCCCCGCGCGGCTATGCTTCAGTTTTCTTCAGATAGTCCGAAAGCTGCCGCACCACGGCGATGAAAGTCTTGTTGGCGACCGAGAGGGTACGATCGCGACGATAAGCCAGGCCAAGTTCTCGCCATAATTCCGCGCCTTCCAACTCGATCAGCTTCACTCTGCCCGCCGCCACTTCGTCGCGTGCAAAAGACGCACTGATCAGCGAGATGCCAAGATCGGCGGCCACGAAGCTCTTGATCATCCCAATGCTCGGCAGTTCCATTCTCACTTTTAACTCTGCGTTGTATTCGCGGAACAGCTTATCCAGCAGGCGCCGCGTATGGCCGGTCTTCGGGAGCAGCAGAGGATATTTCACGACATCGCTGATGTGCGCTGACTTGAGCTTGGCCAAAGGATTCTTGGGGCTCACCATCAACATCAAGCGGTCGCGGTAGATCGCCTGAACCTTCAGGCTGGGAGACTGCACGGGCAGGCTGAGCACGCCCACGTCGAGAGAGCCATTCTCCAGCTTCTCCACTATCTTGTAAGTGAAATTGCGATAAATGCTGATCTGCACGTCGGGATACTTGCGGCAGTATTCCCCGAAAACTTCGGGCAGAACGTAAAGGCAAGTGGCTTCGTTCGCTCCGACTAGCAGCGTCCCGCGCGGCGTGTGGCCGTGGTCGGCCACGGCCACCAGCGATTCGTCGCGCAGCTTCTTCATGCGCAGCGCGTAATCGTGGAAGACCTGCCCGGCCGGAGTGAGCTTGACGGTCTTGCCCGAGCGGTCGAGCAGGCGGTCGCCGTATTCCTGCTCCAGTTGGCGGATCTGCGCGCTCACAGCCGATTGTGAGCGAAAAACTTTCTCTCCGGCACGGGAGAAGCTGCCTTGCCGGGCGACCTCCAGAAATGTGATGAGTTGATCGAAATCCATGCAGTTTGGTCAGGAAATTATAGCGAACTTCGCATCGAAGTGGTTCGGCTAAGCGCCCGGCCGGCGAGCAGACTCATTGGACGACGGGTCTTTCGGAAGTGAGAAGTTTGTCACGGCCGTAACTCCGCGCTTCCGCGGCAGCGAGGCGGGCCAAAATCGAAGCCCAAGTTTCTTCGATCGAGCATGGGGGCGTCACGGGTTCTACCCGAAGCAGCGGCAGCGCGGAACAGGCGAGCAGGTCAGCAGCCCGAGGACTCCCCGTGAGTTGCAGGTGCCGGCGAAGAATGCGGCGGAGCCACCGCTCTTCCTGAGGTTCGAGAGTTGCGAACCGCACGGAGTCGAGGTTCATGGCATCGTCGTTGAAGTAGTCGTCAGCATCGGCGCGCAACAGGTAGGCCAGGCCTCCAGTCATGCCTGCTCCCATGTTGGCTCCAGCCGGGCCGAGAATCAAGACGACGCCCGCGGTCATGTATTCGCATCCGTGCCGACCCACGCCCTCGACCACGGCGAGCGCTCCGCTATTGCGCACTGCAAACCGTTCTCCCGCCCGGCCGGCCACAAATAGCTCACCTGACGTGGCCCCATAGAGCACGGTGTTACCCACCAGAACATCTCCGCGCGCCGACGCTTCGGCTTGGGCGCTGATGGCGATGCTGCCGCCGCACAAGCCCTTGCCCACATAATCGTTGGCTTCGCCAGTGAGCCGGAAGTTCGCGCCGGAAATCAGGAAGGCGCCGAAGCTCTGGCCCGCAGTACCGAAGAACTCGCAGTCGACGCCGGCCATCTCCAGAGTCGAACGTCCGAACGAAGATCCTAGGCGGCGCAGCACCTCGCCGCTGAAGTGCGCGCCCACAGCTCGATCTTCGCTCGTAATGTCAAAACGATAAGGACGGGTGGAGAGTGATTCCAGATCGTCGACCACACGATTCAGTTCAACATGGAGTGCGCTCGAGTCCTCATGCGGACAAGGAAATTGCAAGGGGGGATCGACAATAGGTTGCACCAGAGAGGCCACGCTTTGCTCGGCCTCGGCCGAACGCGGCCGCAGGCGGTCGACAGCTCCTAGAATTTCGTCGATGGAACCTGCACCCATGCCCGCCAATAGTTGGCGGACATCGGCAGCGAGGGCGCGGAAGAAGGTTTCGACCATCTCTGGATTCCCGGCAAAACGTGCGCGCAGGCTTTCATCCTGAGTCGCGATGCCGACGGGACATGTATTCAGGTGACATTGCCGGGCCATCACGCAGCCGATAGCCAGCAAGGCTGCAGTTCCGAAGCCAAATTCCTCAGCTCCGAG
>DATHOK010000245.1:0-8626 GCA_035484995.1 Verrucomicrobiia bacterium
CCAATGTGAAACGGCATTGCAGGACTTTGTCAGCGCCGAAGAGAGCCAGCGCCAGGCCGAAGAACTCGATCGGCGGAAGGCCGCGCACGCGGGCTTCCTCAAAGAGTGGGAAGAGCTCAGCCAGTCGCTGCAGGAAGCTGACTAAAGCGCGATTCCTCTGCGCAACCGTACACTCTCTTCCGTAATCTCGGAGGCCGACTTACTTCTGTGCGATAGTGAGCATGGCCGAAGGGACAGGAACCATCCCAAGGTCAAAAATTCAGGCCAACCGCAGGAGCGGCTCGGACAGGACGTGCCGCGCGGGATGAAGGAAGGTCGCATGCTCCAGTCCTCAGACTACACGTACGGCGGGAAGTCCAGTTCTCCAGCCTCCAACCCTAACTCTTTAAATCCAGTCAAGACCGTCAGCGCGCCCATCGAGCAGGCAACCATTGGCCGTACGCTCGTCATCAAGGGCGAAATCAGCGGTGCGGAAGCGCTTTACATCGATGGCCGCATCGAAGGCAAGATCAGCCTGCCCGATAACCGCGTCACCATTGGACGCAACGGCAGCGTGCAGGCCAACATCACCGCCCGCGAAGTTGTAGTCATGGGCAAGGTGAACGGAAATATCGATTGCTCAGACCGCGTGGATATCCGCAGCGAAGGTTCGGTCACGGGAGACGTTTCCACGATACGCATCAGCGTGGAAGACGGTGCCGTGCTCAAGGGCGGCATCCAGGTGAAGAGCGGCGATCACAAGCACCAGAACCAGGCTCAGTCCAAGGCCGAGGCGAAGGCTGCCACGGTGGAAGCGCCGAAGGCTCTGGCCGCAACCGCCAACGCTTAAGGTGTACGGAAGGTAGCCACGGATTCACGCGGATTCCCACGGATAAACCAGAATTAATCTATCCGTGCTCATCCGCGTAATCCGTGGCTAAGTTTTTTAGTTCTTGTCCTTTTCCTTCGGCTTCAAGTCGAGTGATGCGGAATTCATGCAGTACCGCAACCCAGTCGGCGCGGGACCATCCTCAAATACATGCCCCAGGTGGGCGCCGCACTTCGCACAGCGCGCCTCGGTGCGGACCATCCCATAGCTGGAATCCTTGTGCTCCTCGACTTTGCTCTCGTCCGCGGGCTTGTAGAAACTCGGCCAGCCCGTACCAGAGTCGAACTTAGTTGAGGAATCAAACAACGGCTCGCCGCAGCAGACGCAGTGATACGTCCCCGCATCCTTGGTTTTCCAGTACTTGCCGGTAAAGGCCGGCTCCGTTCCCGCCTCACGGGTCACGTGATACTGCTCCGGTGTAAGCTTCTGCTTCCACTCGGACTCGCTTCTTACGGTCTTTTCGCTCATGTATGAATTGCCCTCCGAAAGTCAGTGGCCAGTGATCAGTGTCCAGTAGTCAGTAACCCTGTAGAGCACACGCGCGAACCTGAGTTTTACTGGCCACTGATCACTAATCACTGACCACTGCCTTTAGATGTTCGATGACCCCGAAAAGTGGCGTCCGCCCCGATTTCACGCCCGCCCACAGGTTTCACTGGCCACTGACCACTGGCCGCTGCTATGTGACATCCGTCACAACAGCATCGTGACATCCAGCCTTGTGCTCCCCAGACCAGTCAGGCGAGGATGATTGAACGTCTGCGGAATCCCTCCCGGCCCGGCGAACCCTTCATAGGGTGCCGGGCTTTTCTACGTTTCGCCGGCGACTTCCTCTCCAATCTTGCGGTACTTGCCCCTGAAAAACAGCAGCGGGTCTCCCGCGCGCACCACGACGTCCTCCACTTCCGCGATGAAAATGGTGTGGTCGCCGGCCTCCTGCGCGGACTGCAACCGGCATTCCAGATAGGCGAGCGCACCGTGCAGCATCGGTGTTCCCTGCGCGGTCCGGTCGAAGCGCGCCCCCGCTTCTTCTTCCGCGTGCCCGTGAGTATGTATCGGCCGCGCGTAGTATTCGGAAATCACCCGCTGACTCTCGGCCAGAACGTTAACCCCGAAGCGTTTCTTGGCATGCAAATGGGCATGGGTGCGCGCGCTGTGGTCCACGCAAACCAGCACCAGCGGCGGATCGAGCGACACGGAAGCGAAGGCATTGGCGGTCATGCCATGAACTTCCCCCTGCAGATCGAGAGTGATGATGGTCACTCCCGTGGCAAAGGATCCCATGGCCTTACGGAATTCGGTTCGACTGATGCTCATGTCGTATCTGAAGTTTCCCGCCGCGACTGCCTACATTAGCACGACGGTGGCCTGCCGGGGTCAATGAGCGAAATCGTCTGGATTACATCAGTTAGTGGGCTCCCAAATTCAGCTGCTGAGCAGCTGTGGCCCCTGAGCTATATCCCACAAACGAAGCCCGGCAAAATGTTAAATTGGGTGCGAACTTGTTCCCATGACGAAATCCGAACTCGTCACTCGTCCTCTAACTCCGGCGGAACGAAGATGGCTGAGGTTTGTCGCAGCCCGGCGGGAGCGGTGCCTTTTGCGCTCGGCCCCGTACGTGATGTTGCTAGTCGGAATTGTGTTGTTCGGCGGTTTTTGGGGTCTTTCAGTATTGGCAAGAAATGCAGATAAGACCGGGCCATCTTGGCGCGTATCTGGGTTTTTTTGGCTCGTACTTGGGACTGTTATTACGCTGTGGGCATATCGTGATGTGAAACCACACGTTCGTGTCCTGCAAGAAAAATTTCGAAGCGCATTGCGGCAGAACACCGCATGTGAAATCCGTGTCATCTCGAGTATGGTCATTGAATGCAACAACAAGCAGGATCGCAAAAAAGGATGGTGTGCGTTCCAGTTTGATGATAAACGCATTGTCTTCGTGAGGGCACAATTCTGTCGGCGTGTCCGAGGATTCCCCACTTCTGACTTCTCCATCGTGGACATTGCAGACGAAAAGGGAAACGTCGTTATTGGATTTTCGAGGAACCACGGCGACCCGCTGGTTCCTACCCGCAACGTCTCCGAGCAGGAGGCAGTACGGCTGAGGACTCCAGAGCACTTGGAGATTGTAAGCGGCAACCTCACGCAGATTGATAGGTTGCTGGGACCGCACATTTGAATTGAATCTCCTTATAGCATCCACTGAAACCCGCTAGAGCCGCTGGTCGGCGTTTGGCGGACGGGGAGGCGCGTATTGACCCATCGCTGACCACCGACCCCCGACCACTATTGTATGATTCGGTGCATCCGCACGTCGCGGAACCGAGCATCGTGACCCTAACCGCCATCAGAACAGCCGCCCAGGAGCACAGGTCATCGTGCGCGGCAGAACTCGCCGATCTTCAGCCTGGCTCGCCCATCGCACGCGACCTCGCCCTGCGCCTGATCCGCTGCAATGACGACGATCTTCCCGCACTGCTCACCTCCGCCCGCGCCGCGAAAGAAAACTTCAAGCCCGGCATCGTGACCTACTCGCGAAAGGTTTTCCTCCCGCTCACCAACCTCTGCCGCGACTACTGCGGTTACTGCACGTTCCGCCGCGATCCCGGAGAACTCGGCGCACACACCATGCCCCCTGAAGAAGTTCTGGCCGTCGCCCGTGCCGGCGAAAAACTCGGATGCACTGAAGCCCTCTTTAGTTTAGGCGACAAGCCGGAACTGCTCTTCCCCGAGATGCGCGACACGCTGCACCATCTCGGCTATAAGTCCACGCTGCACTATCTCGAAGCGATGTGTGAACTTGTTTTGAGTGAGACGACTCTGCTGCCGCATCCAAATCCCGGCTTGCTCAGCGCCGAATGGATATCCCGCCTGGCCGCCGTTTCCCCCAGCATGGGCCTCATGCTTGAATCCACAAACCGCGCGTTGCACGCCCCCGGTGCGGCCCACGATAATGCTCCCGATAAAATCCCGGCGAAGCGCCTGCGCACGATTGAAGAAGCTGGAAAGCAGCACGTTCCCTTCACCACTGGATTATTGATCGGCATCGGCGAGAGTCCGGAAGACCGCGTTGATACGGTGCTCGCCATCCGCGAGTTGCATGAGCGCTACGGCCACATCCAGGAAGTGATCGTGCAGAACTTCCGCGCGAAGCCGACGATCCCGATGGCTCACGTGCCCGAGCCGAGCTCAGGCGAAATGCTGCGCACCGTGGCGGTAACTCGCTTGTTACTGCCCAACGTCAACATTCAGGCGCCTCCCAACCTAAATGCGCCGTATTATGGGGAGTTGTTGGATGCAGGCATCAACGATTGGGGAGGAGTGTCGCCGCTGACCCCTGACTACATCAATCCGGAAAAACCCTGGCCGCATCTGGAGCAACTCCGCCTGCGCACCGAGAGTAAGGGACTACAGTTGCGCCAGCGCCTGCCAGTCTATCCTGAGTTCCTGCCGGCGCTGGTCAGGAGATCTGGGTTGGTCTCAGAAAGACTTCAGGCCTCGCGTGATGGCGAAGGCCTCGCAAAACAAAAACAAAGGGTGGCCGCATGATTTGTGTCCTCACCGGCGGCACCGGCGGCGCCAAGTTTGTGGATGGCCTCCGGCAAGTCATCCCTCCAGAAGAAATCACTCTCATCGTCAACACCGGCGACGATTTGCTGTGGTGGGGACTTTACGTCTCCCCGGACATAGACTCGATCACTTATGTACTCTCCGGCCTGCTCAGCCGCGAGCGCGGCTGGGGCGTAAAGGGCGATACTTTCCTCTGCCTGCAGGCCATGGGACAACTGGGCGAGCCCACGTGGTTCCACACCGGCGACCGCGACCTGGCGGTGCACCTGCTTCGCTCGCGCCTTCTGGCGGAAGGTAAAACGCTTTCCGAAGCCACGTCAATCATCTGCGACAAGCTGAGTGTGAAGGCACATATTCTGCCCATGAGCGATTCGCGGGTCGAGACGCGTGTCGATACGCCTTCCGGCGAAATGAGTTTCGAGGAATATTTCGTGCAGCGCTGGTATCAGGACCCGGTAAAGTCGGTGCGCTTCGCCGGAGCCTCTGACGCTGAACCCGCGCCCGGAGTAATCGAAGCCATCACCTCTGCTGATGCGGTGCTCATCGCCCCCAGCAACCCCATCACCAGCATCGGCCCGATTCTCTCTGTACCCGGAGTTCGCGACGCGCTGCGCAGCACCCGCGGCAAAATCGCTGCCGTGAGTCCAATCATCGGCAACGCCCCGGTTGCCGGACCTGCGGGCATCCTCATGACCGCGCAGGGACTGCCTTCCTCGATCGCGGGCGTGGCCAAGGCTTACGAAGATTTTCTGGATCTCCTGGTGTGCGACACCCGCGACGTGCGGCCGGCCGAAGCGCTTCGCAAAGCCGGCTTGCGGGTGCAGTGTACCCAAACCATTATGCGCACGCCGGAAGACCGCGCCGACCTGGCCCGCGCAGTTCTCTCGTCTACTATAAGCGGTCTGCTTTCTGACCTGCCAGTTTCTGACAAGTCCGGTTCTGATAAACCTGGTTCTGACAAATCGGCGGCCCGCACCGCCTCTGATCAACCGTGATCCTCATTCCGGTCAAGAATCTGTCGGCGGCCAAGCAGCGTCTCGCCGCAGTTCTCGATCAGCCCGCGCGCACGGAGTTGGCGCAAGCCATGCTGCACGACGTTGTAGCAACGCTTGCCGCGTGGCCACGACGTCCGGCCTGCGCTCTTGTGACCGGCGATCCTTTTGCCGTCGATCTCGCGCGGCAGCACGATCTTGAAATCATTCCAGACCCGGCGAATCCCGGCGAAACCGGCGCCATTGAAATGGCGACAAATATCTGCATAGCGCGCGGCATCGACAGCACACTCGTCATCCCCGCGGATATTCCGCTGATTCAAGCCGGCGAGTTGGAAGAAATTCTCAACCGCGCTCCCAAAGAAGGTTCGGTGCTGGCGCCCGCGGCCGACGGACGCGGGACCAACGCAGTCCTCCGCCGTCCCGCAAATCTCTTCCCCTTGCGCTTTGGAAACGACAGCTTCAAACCGCATCTGGCGGCGGCCCGGGCTACGGGCAAACCCTGCATCGTGCTGCAACTGCCCGGCATTGCCGTCGATGTAGACAATCCCGAAGACTTGCAGCGCTTACTCGCCCACCCCGGCGAAACCCGCACCCAGACCCTGCTTCGACGGTGGACGAGGGACAACCGCTTTCTCGCGACAGGAACGGAGGGCCGGTGAGCAAGGCTCGCGCGAGTTCCACAAAACCAGATGCCGTGCGCAGGAAACAATCGGCGAACCGGCCCCATGCCGCACTCCATCTCATTCCGGTCCCCCTCGCCGATGAAATCAAATCCGGCGATTCTCTGCCTGACAAACTGCTCCAAGCTCTGCGGCAAAACCGCCTCGCATTCGCCTCCGGCGACATTCTCGTCGTAAAACACAAAATTGTCTCCAAATCAGAGGGCCGCATCGTCGACCTTGCAACCGTCAAACCCTCTGCTGATTCGATCGCCTGGGCGAAAAAATACAACCTGGATGCCCGCGTCATCGAGCTTGCAGTGCGCGAGAGCCGCGCCGTCATCCGGCGGAAGAACGGCGTGCTCATCACTGAGACTAGCCACGGCTTCATCTGCACCAACAGTGGCGTGGACGTCTCCAACGTCGATGGCGGACGCCACGCCCTGCTTCTACCCGACGATCCCGACCGCTCCGCTCGCAAACTCCATCGCGAACTCAAGCAGCGCACCGGGGTCTCCATCCCTGTCTTGATCACCGACACATTCGGCCGTCCCTGGCGCGAGGGCCTCGTCGACTTCTGCATCGGCATCGCCGGGATGAAAGCTCTGCGCGACGATCGCGGCCGCAGCGATCCGCACGGCTACACTTTGCAAGCCAGCCTTGAGGCCGTCGCCGACGAACTGGCTTGCGCCGCCGGGTTGGTTTGCGGCAAACTCAACCGCACGCCGGCCTGTATCATTCGCGGATTCCCCTACGCGCCTGCCGACGGCCGCGTCCGCGACTTGCTGCGCCCCGCAGCCAACGACTTGTTCCGCTAGGCTCTCGCCAAAGGGCAGTCTATAGGAGTAATTTGGAATACCAACAGGTTTGGAGATCTCCGTGACCCGCCCACTCTCGATTTCGGAACTGGAAAGTTTCCCCTCCCTCGACTGGTTCGAGGTCGCGCCTCGAATTTCGCCCGAAGTGCGCTCATCGCTGGAAAGAATTCTGGAAACGCAAGACGGCGCCTCCATCTCACAGGAAGCCGCGTTCACGCTGGCCCATTCCGAAGGCGACGACCTGCTCGGACTACTCTCTGCCGCCAACCTGCTGCGTGCCGAACTCTCCGGCAACCTGGTCACTTACGTGGTGAATCGCAACATCAACTTCACCAACATCTGCTTTGTGGGCTGCAAGTTCTGCGCCTTCAGCCGCGGTCCGCGCGAGGCTGATACATATTTCCTCGATCCGGATCAGGTCGCGCAAAAAGCCATCGAAGCCTGGCAACTCGGCGCCACCGAAGTCTGCATCCAGGGAGGGCTGCCGCACGGCCTGCCTCCGTTCTACTATCGCGACATTCTGCGCGCGGTCAAGATCGCCGTACCGGCGATGCACATCCATGCCTTCTCGCCCATGGAAATCGTCTACGGTGTCGACCTCACCGGCATGCCGCTCGCCGATTATCTCTCGATGCTGCGCGACAACGGTCTCGGCACACTGCCCGGCACGGCCGCCGAAATTCTCGACGACGAGATCCGCCACATTCTTTCGGCCAACAAACTCTCGACCGCGCAGTGGATCGAAGTCATCCGCACCGCCCACCGCAACGGCATCCGCTCCACTTCGACGATGATGTATGGCCACACCGAAACGCCGGAACATTGGGTTCGCCAGATACTCTTGCTGCGCGAAATCCAATCTGAGACCGGAGGCTTTACCGAGTTCGTTCCACTAGGCTTCGTGCATCAGAACACGCTGCTGTTTCATCAAGGACTCGCGCGCTCCGGTCCCACACTGGCCGAGCACTTGAAGGTGCACGCCCTTTCTCGCCTCCTGCTAGCCGGTTCCATCAACAACATTCAGGTCTCGTGGGTGAAGCTGAGCCGTCGCCTGTCGCAACTCTGCCTGCACGCCGGCGCCAACGATTACGGCGGCACGCTGATGGAAGAAAACATTTCGCGCGAAGCCGGAGCCACCGCCGGCCAGTACACCAGCCCGGAAGATTTTCAATCGCTGATTCTTGAAATGGGCCGCGTCCCCGCTGAGCGCAACACCACCTACACGCGCATCAAGCTCAAAGTGCCCCTGGAAGAGTTCACTATGGAAGAAACGCTGGAGCCCGAATTTGCATGAGCGACGCCTCGCGTCCCATCGCCATTCTGGGTGGAACCGGTCCAGCAGGCACGGGTTTCGCCCTGCGTTGGGCGCGCGCCGGAGAAACCATAATCATCGGCTCGCGCGACGCAAAGCGTGCACAAGATGCTGCCGACAAGATTAAGAAAAGAGCAGGAGATCAGGCCCGCATCTCCGGCATGGAAAATTCC
This sequence comes from Verrucomicrobiia bacterium, assembly GCA_035484995.1. GTDB lineage: Bacteria > Acidobacteriota > Terriglobia > Terriglobales > Acidobacteriaceae > Sulfotelmatobacter. Next base: position 8,396 of record DATHOK010000245.1, read on the forward strand.
GCCGCCTGCGGAGCTGCGGATCTTCTCGTCCTAACTGTGCCCTTCGAGGGCCAGGCTGCGCTGCTCAAGCAACTCAAGCCTGCCATTACCGAAGGCAGCATTCTCATTGACGCGACCGTCCCGCTCGCTGCCGCGGTCGGCGGACGAGCCTCCCGCACTCTCGGCGTCTGGCAAGGTTCCGCGGCGCAGCAGACCGCCGAACTCGTGCCCAAGGGAGTGAGTGTGGTCGCA
>DATHOK010000246.1:0-17941 GCA_035484995.1 Verrucomicrobiia bacterium
CCAGCGGATCTTCAGCGGGCCGCGATGGCAAGCCTTGGCGGCGCAGGGAGCGCAGACGCAGCGTGTGCTGTGGGCGAGCACGAGCACGAAAAATCCTGCGTATCGTGACGTGATGTACGTCGAGGAATTGATTGGGCCGGAGACAGTGGACACCATGCCTCCGTCCACGATTGATGCGTTCCGCGATCATGGAAGATTGCGCAACAGCCTTACCGAAGACGTGGCCGGCGCTCAGAACGTGATGGACAATCTGGCGAAGGCTGGGATCTCTATCAAGGAAGTCACAACGAAGCTGACCGATGACGGAGTAAAGCTGTTTGCCGATGCATTCCACAAGCTGCTGGCTGCGGTGGAGAAGAGCACCCAACTGAAAGGAAAAACTGCTTGAGCGGCCTGAAAACTTCACCGCCAGACAATCTGGCCGCGCCGGTAAAGACCAACATCGCCGACTGGAAGGCGGGCGGGAAGATGCGGCGCCTCTGGAAGCGCGATGCGACGCTCTGGACCGGCGAAGATGAGGCCAGCTGGCTGGGCTGGCTGGATATTATCGAAGACCAGATTGCGCATCCGATTCAGCTGCGGGGTCTGGCGAAAGAAGTCTGGAGCGCGGGCTACAAAGATATTCTTCTGCTGGGCATGGGAGGGTCGAGCTTGTGTCCAGAAGTCTTGCGTATGACATTTGGCAAGATTGCGGGCTACCCAGACCTGCATGTGCTTGATTCGACCGACCCGGCGCAAGTGAAGGCGTTCGAAAGCAAGATCGATATTGCCCGGACGCTCTTTATTGTTTCCAGCAAATCAGGCACGACGCTCGAGCCGAACATCTTCAAACAATATTTCTTTGAACGCACGAAGCAGGTGGTGGGCGCGGACACGGCCGGGAGCCACTTTATTGCCGTCACCGATCCGGGGTCGAAAATGCAGCAGGTCGCGGAAGCGGATCGTTTCCGGCTGGTTTTCTTTGGCCGGCCATCGATCGGCGGACGGTATTCGGCGCTTTCGAACTTCGGCATGGTTCCCGCAGCGGCAATGGGGTTGGACACAAAAAAATTCCTCGACCGCACGCAGGAAATGGTGCGGGCGTGCGGACCAACTGTGCCCGTCGAAGAGAACCCCGGCGCGATGCTCGGAATTATTCTGGGCACGGCGGCGCGAAACGGCCGCGATAAAGTTACGATCATCACTTCCCCGGACATTTCTGATCTCGGCGCCTGGCTCGAACAATTGCTGGCCGAGTCTACTGGAAAAGTCGGAAAAGGCATTATCCCGGTGGACCGTGAAGAACTGGGGCCACCCGAGGTCTACGGCGATGATCGCGTATTTGCCTACGTCCACACTGCGCACGGAATCGACGTGAAGCAGGATGCGAAGCTGACAGCTCTCGAAAAAGCGGGGCATGCGGTGGTTCGAATCTCGATTGGCGACATCTACGATCTGGGCGCAGAGTTTTTCCGCTGGGAGATTGCCACCGCGGTTGCGGGATCCATCATCGGCATCAATGCTTTCAACCAGCCCGATGTGGAAGCCAGCAAGATTGCGACCCGGAATTTGACGTCTGCGTATGAGAAGACCGGTTCCCTGCCCGCGGAAACGCCCGTGGTCGTAGATGGCGCCATAAAACTGTTCACCGATGAGAAGAATGCCGCAGAACTGGCGAAGGCAGCCGGTGGAGACAAGTCTCTCGCCGGATATTTAAAGGCTCATCTGGGGCGCGTCCATGCGGGCGATTATTTTGCCCTGCTGGCATTCATTCAGATGGATGCCGCACATCAGGAAATTTTGCAGGCGATACGGCATGCTGTGCGGGATAAGAAACATGTGGCCACTTGCCTGGGCTTTGGACCTCGCTTTTTGCATTCCACAGGGCAAGCTTACAAGGGTGGACCGAATTCCGGGGTGTTCTTGCAGGTTACTTGCGACGATGCTGTGGATCTGGCGGTGCCGGAACAGAAGTACACATTTGGCGTGGTGAAAGCGGCGCAGGCTCGCGGGGATTTCCAGGTGCTGGCGGAGCGGGGGCGGCGTGCGCTGCGTGTGCATCTGCATGATGTGGACGCCGGGTTGGCAACGCTGGCCGGTGCGGTGCAAACGGTGTTGGGATAATTTTGGCGGCGCTACGTGTTGAGCGCTGCGGCTTCGGCGTTTTGGGCGCTACGTTTTGAGGAGTGATACATGCAATTGGGAATGGTGGGTCTGGGAAAGATGGGTGCGAATATGACGCGCCGTCTGATGCGCGGCGGACATCAACTCGTAGTCTCGGATCTGAGCGCAGACGCGGTGAAGCAACTGGCGGGCGAAGGCGCTGGCGGTTCGTCGTCGCTGGAAGACCTGGTCGGGAAGCTGAAACCGCCGCGGGCGGTGTGGGTGATGGTGCCGGCAGGCGGTCCCACCGAGCAAACCGTTCAGAAACTCGCGCAATACATGCAGGCGGGCGACGCCATCATCGACGGCGGCAATTCTTATTTTAAGGACGACGTGCGGCGCGCGGGACAGTTGAAGAGCAAAGGCGTTCACTACGTGGACGTTGGGACCAGTGGTGGAGTCTGGGGCCTCGAGCGCGGCTACTGCATGATGATCGGCGGACCGAAGGAAGCGGTGCAGCGGCTCGATCCTATTTTTAAGACGCTGGCTCCGGGCGTTGGCGATATTCCTCGCACTCCGGGCCGGGAAGAACTTGGAGGCACAGCCGAGCAAGGTTACATTCATTGTGGTCCCTCAGGATCCGGCCACTTTGTGAAGATGGTGCACAACGGCATTGAATACGGAATCATGCAGGCCTATGCCGAGGGGTTCGACATCTTCAAGAACGCTACCAGTAAAGACTTGCCGGAAGATATCCGCTACGATCTGAACTTGCCGGATATCGCCGAGGTTTGGCGGCGAGGCAGCGTGGTAAGTTCGTGGCTGCTCGATCTCACGGCCATGGCGTTGACGGAGAATCCCACCCTTTCGGAATATGAGGGCTACGTGGAGGATTCCGGCGAAGGCCGCTGGACGATTCAGGCGGCGCTGGAGGAAGCTGTGCCGGCGGAGGTTCTGACTGCGGCGCTATACGTGCGCTTCCGCTCGCGGCAGCAACACACGTTTGCGGAGAAGATGCTCTCTGCTATGCGGCAGAAATTTGGCGGACATATTGAGGGTGGCACCGTTCAAAGCAGCCCCAAGAAGAAGAGCGCGTAGCCGAACGAATTTTAGCGTGACAATTTGAGGATCTGATCATGGCTCAATTGGCGGAACAGCCCACGGCAGCGGCACCGCGCGTCGGCAAACAAGGCGATCCTTGCATCATGGTGATTTTCGGCGCTGCCGGCGATCTGACGGCGCGCCTGTTGATTCCGGCTCTGTACAACTTGGCACGGGCGGACTTGCTCTCGAAGGATTTCGCCGTGCTGGGCGTGGCGCGCAAGCAGATGTCAGATGAAGAGTTCCGCAAGCAGATCCTCGAGGATGTGAAGGAGTACTGCGGCGATTGCGTCAAGGACGCCGCCTGGGAAAACTTCTCGCGCAGCTTCTATTACTTCGCCGGCGATTTCAACGATGATCAGCTCTATCCGAAGATCAAAGATCGCCTGGCCAAGATTGATCAGGAACACTCCACCCATCAAAACTTCTTCTTTTATTTGGCGACGGCTCCGAGTTTCTTTGGGCCCATTGTGGAAAAGCTCGCGGCGACGGGATTATTGGAGCAGAATAACGACCACTGGCGCCGGGTCATCATCGAAAAGCCTTTCGGCCACGATCTGGAGTCGGCCAAAGCGCTCAACCAGCAACTGCTGAAGCTCGCCTCGGAAAACCAGATCTATCGCATCGACCATTATCTGGGCAAAGAGACGGTGCAGAACATTATGGCGTTCCGCTTCGCCAATGGAATTTTTGAGCCCATCTGGAACCGGCGCTACATCGATCACGTACAAATCTCTGTCGCCGAAACCGTGGGCGTGGAAGGCCGCGGCAGCTATTTCGAGCATGCGGGCTCGCTGCGCGACATGGTTCCCAACCACATCATGCAGCTGATCAGCCTGACCGCGATGGAACCTCCGATTTCGTTTGACGCCAATGCCGTGCGCGACGAACAGGCGAAGATTTTGCATGCCATCCAGCCCATCGACGATGAGGAAGTCCTGACTCGCTCGGTGCGTGGGCAGTACGGAGAAGGAACCATGGACGGAGAACGGGTGCCGGCTTACCGTTCCGAGCCCGATGTTGCGCCGGATTCCCGGACCGAAACCTTTGTTGCCATGAAGCTGCTTATCGACAACTGGCGCTGGGCGGACGTTCCCTTCTATCTTCGCACTGGCAAGCGGATGCCGGCGCGCAACACGCACATCGTGATCCAGTTTCGCCGGGCGCCGTTTGTGCTTTTCCGCGATACCTCCGTGGAACATCTGATGCCCAACCAGCTGGTGTTGCACATCCAGCCGGAAGAAGGCATCTCGCTGCAATTCGCGGCCAAAGTTCCCGGCCCAGTCATGCGGCTGGGCACGGTGGACATGAACTTCGAATATCAGGAATACTTCGGGAAGCAGCCCAGCACCGGCTATGAGCGGCTGCTGCACGATTGCATGATCGGCGACCAGACCTTGTTTCAACGGGCTGATATGGTGGAAGCGGGCTGGAGCATAGTCAATCCGGTGCTGGATTTATGGAAGGCCCTGCCGCCGCGAAACTTCCCGAACTACGCTTCCGGCACCTGGGGACCGAAAGAGGCTGATGAACTGTTGGAGCGCGATGGCCGGCGCTGGAGGAACTTCGAGAAATGATACTGGCCGGCGATATTGGCGGTACCAACGCTCGACTCGCCTATTTTCAGCCCCAGAACGGTCATCTCCGACTGGTTTCCGAGCGCGTTTTTCCCAGCCGGGAATACAGCGAGCTGGGGGAAATCGTTTCCAAGTTCCTCTCCGACTGTGCGACACGGCCTGAGGCTGCTTGCTTTGGAATCGCAGGACCCGTCCATAACGGACGGGTCGAAGTTTCAAACCTTCCATGGGTCATTGACCAATCCCGTCTAGCAAAACAGATTCAGCTGCCCGCCACTCTGCTGATTAATGATCTCGAAGCCAATGCGTGGGGCATTGGAGCCCTCAGCGCGCAGGATCTGTTGTCTCTTAACCAGGTAGTGCCATCGAATGGGAATCAGGCAGTCATCGCGCCCGGGACCGGCTTGGGGGAAGCCGGGTTGTTCTGGAACGGCAGCCAACATCAGGTTTTTGCCTGCGAGGGCGGACACGCAGACTTCGCACCCCAGGGGGATCTTCAGATCGAACTGTTGCGGCTCCTGGCGCGCCGTTACGGACACGTCAGCTATGAACGCGTGCTCTCCGGACCGGGCCTGGTCAATGTTTACGAATTTCTTCGCGATAAGGGATGTGGAGACGAACCCGCCGGATTTGCCGCACAACTTTCTCAGGGAGATGCTGCGGCAGTGATTTCCCATGCCGCGCTGAACGGCACGAATCCTCTAGCCGAACAGGCATTGGATCTGTGGGTTTCGGTTTACGGTGCGGAGGCGGGCAATCTGGCGCTTAAGACCATGGCCATCGGCGGCATCTTTCTGGGAGGCGGAATCTCGCCGAAAATTCTTCCCAAGCTTACCGGGCCGTTGTTTATGAATGCATTTTTGGAGAAAGGCAGATTACGCCCGCTCCTCGAGAGCATTCCGGTGCAAGTCATCACCAACGACAAAGCCGCTTTGCTGGGAGCAGCGCGGTGTGCCGCCATAAAATCCAGCAACGACCGGGTGGGCGTGCTGTGAGTACGCTGGTCGAGTTGCGCCGGCTGACGACTCCGCAGGATCTGTTTCAGGCGGCGGCGGAGGAAGTGCTGCGCGCCGCTACTCATGCGGTCGAGGAGCGCGGGCGCTTCACCATCGCGCTTTCCGGCGGATCGACTCCTAAGAGCATGTACACGCTGATCGCCGCCAACGCCAGTGCAACTTTGCCCTGGGATCGGATGTTTTTTTTCTTTGGCGATGAACGCCACGTGCCTCCGGACGATCCCGACAGCAACTATCGCATGGTTAAAGAAAGCCTGTTGTCGACGGCTGCCATTCCGCCCGCCAACGTCTTTCGCGTGCCCGCAGAGAATCCTGACGCGGATGCTGCAGCGGAGATGTATGAGCAGACTCTGCGAAAATTCTTCGCATTGGCTCCCGGCGAATTTCCCCGCTTCGATTTGATCCTGCTGGGGATTGGGCCGGACGGACACACTGCGTCGTTGTTCCCCGAAACCGCGGCGTTGCAGGAGAAAACCCGGCTGGTGGTAGCCAACTGGGTGGAAAAGCTGAACACTAGCCGGATCACATTAACCCTGCCGGTGCTCAACCACGCCCGCTGTGTCGCTTTCCTGGTGAGTGGAATAGACAAGGCGGCGGCGCTGCATGAGGTTCTGGAAGGCAAGGCCCCGGCGGAGAAGTATCCCTCGAAGCTGGTGCAGCCGACTGACGGCAAGCTGATCTGGTTTGTCGATCGGGCCGCGGCCAGCGAGCTGTCAACCGCGACATGAGAATCCGCGAAAAGCGGGTTGAGTAATTATCCGCGCCAGCCGCAGATTTCTTTCAGCCCCTTGCCCCGTGCGTGCTCGAAAAGACGCACGAAATGGCGGGAGTGTTCGAACTCGTGGATATCGGCCCAGACTTCCGCCTGCCAGGCTTTGTCGTGAGCCGCTGAGTCGCCGCAGGTGGCGCAGCGGGTGTGCAGGCTGACCGAAGTTGCTTCCAGCAAAATCGCGCCCGGCAGCTCGATGAAGATGCAGCGGACTTCCTGAATCTCCTCGTGGTCGTCGAGCATGTGTTCGTAGCGGAGCAGGTAACTGAACCCCAGCTTGCGGGCTTCCGCTTCGGCTTCGGCGCGGGTGTGGAACGGGCCATACTCTGCCCGCAGCTGCTCGGTAGAGTCGCAAGCCATCCAGAAGGTTTCTTTATAGTCCATTCCCGCCCCGCCCAGGGATTGCGGAACCGGCTCTCAGCTGCTGGCGAGCCCGCTCGATTGGGTCGGGGAGGCCACTGCAATTTGCAGGCCGACTGCAAATGAGACGAAGTCGGTGTTTTTTCAATGTCTTACCGACTGTAGATATGCCAACCTGATGGCGGAAGTGAAAACGTTTTGCAGCAGTTGTATAGCTGCGCAGCCTAGCTCGCAGTAGCTCGCAACTGTTTGAGCCCGTTTTACCCTAGCTCGCGACGGCGCGGCCCGGCCCACAGACTGGTCGTTCCGCTTCCTCCAGCCAATTCTTGCCGCCGTGGCTGGAGACATACATGGCTAACTCGAGCCGGCTCCAGACGCCCAGTTTGTCGAAAGTGCTGCGCAGGTGATTCTTGATGACCTGCTCCGACGTGCCCATCAGCCTGCCGATTTCACGATTGGTGAGCCCCTCCCAGACCAGGGTAGCCACCTGAATTTCCTTTGGGGTCAAACGTTCCCGCGGCATCATGGCTTCACCTCCGCACGTTCGAACGCGGCTGTGGCCAGGCGCACCCGCTTGCGGCCATCCCGAATTCCGGCCCGCAGAAAGAGCGTGCGCAAGTGCTGCTTGACGGTGCGCGGGCTGATGCTCAACTGGCCGGCGATTTCCTTGTTGCTGCAACCCTGCACCAGCAAATCCAGCACTTGCTGATCCCGCGGCGTAACTTTCATTCGTTCCAGATCCATCACGTTGGTTCTCCTGCGGTCCGCGTTTCTGATTTCTTCTGGCTGCGACCGCACTTTCGGTTAAGCACATCCTTCGCCAAACCTTCTCCTAGCCAGCAGCCACGATTTAAGCCCAGCGACGGCTTGTACTTAGAAACAAACCAGAGCTTTTATGGAGGGAACGAAGAAACATGGCATGCGGGTGGACGGTTCCAAATTGGGAGGAAGACACGAGCACAGATGGCTAGGTTGCAGCCGTGGAGTGTATCGGCTGAGTTCGGTTTGAACTAAATTTCGCCCCGGTGCTCGGCCAACCATGGCGAAACGTTTGGTCAAGATGAGCCTTTCTCCTCAGACTTTTGGGCATGTCCTCAATCGATGTGTGGCCTGCGGGCCGGGCTATCAAAAGTTCCAAGCTCCAGCCTCACAACTAGAATATGCGGATGTTCCAAAATGGAATCGGGGAGCGGCACGGTTGTTCGTTTTGACCCTCGTAAGCGAAACCATCTCGCGTTTTGCACAGGGTCGTGCTTAAGCCTGAAAGTCCGTGTTCAGCTCGGCGCGAATCGAACGATCAGAGTTGTGGCATGTGCGCACCGGCATCGAAGAATGCGGATCGTCGAACCCAAATCGATCGGAGTCCCAACCATGCCGTGAGCATCTTGACTCGTCTTTTTGAGGTTTGAGGTGTAGGAAAGGCCATGGAGTTTGCCGCAACCAAGTGTGCATGATCTTGCACCTTACGAGAGTAACCGTTCGAACTACTTTCAGCAGAAGCAGAGCGGGGCGCCCCTCTGCGCGTTCGGTATCGCTAGCTCCTTGAATTCAGTATGGTTGCAGCGTCGCGGTTGACCGGCCATCACCGGATTTTCAACCTTCTTGGGGGAGGCGCAGGCGGGTATCGATTTTATACCTTAGGTTCTTTGGTGGAGGAATTGCACTAGAATGGATATGGTTTCCGCATGGAAGGAGTCCGCTTCCCCGAGCTGGGCACGAGGGCGCGCAGAAAACATCGTGACCGATCAAGAAAAAAAACCAGTTCTCGACGAGCAGGCTTTTGAAAAGCTGCTGGAAGCAGCCTATGTGCTGCAACAGCACAACAGCAGAATGCAGGAACTGGAAGAAAAGATGGAGTCGCAGAGTGCACGGCTCCGGGAGCAAGACGTCGCGAATCAGGCTCCTCCGCTACCTTCGCCGCCCGCGAACGAGACAAAACCGGAAGAGACTTCGCGAACCAACGGCGACTACACGCTCACTCTGGCAGAGATTGTGGAAGCCCAGCGCCAGATTCAGATGCGCCATCTCGAATTGGATAAGGCGACGGCAGTGGTGGCCGAGAGAGTGACGCGAATCACGGGCGCGAGCGGCGCCGCGATTGCAATTCTAGAAGGCACTACAGTGCGTTACCGGGCAGGAGCCGGCGCGCCGGCTTTGCCGGTGGGAAGTGAAGCGCCGCTGAATACGGCGGTTTGCGCCGCGAGCCTGCGCACCGGACAGGTGATTCGCAGCGAGGATGTGAATCTCGAATTTCTGTTCGACCCGGAACCCTGCCGCAAGCGGGGCATCTTATCGCTGGTCGTGGTACCGGTCTACCGCGAAGACGAAATTATCGGCGCGCTGGAACTCTATTTCGACCGGGTTCGCGGCTTCGCCGAACAGGACATCCACACTTGCCAGCTGATGGCTGGATTGGTGACCGAAGCGATTGGCCGCGACGCCGAGTTGGCATTAAAGAAGTCAATGGCTGCGGAACGATCCACCATGCTGGCGGCGATCGAAAGGCTGCAACCAAATCTGGCGGCCTGGGCCGATGATCAACCTGCCGCGACCACGGGCCCGAGTGCGAGCGCGGCTGCCGCCGCGAAATCGCCCTGCTGGAAATGCGGCAGTAAGCTGCCGGATGAGGAACAGTTTTGCGGCAAGTGCGGCGCTCCGCGCGCTCGCGACGAGCAACCGTCCAGCATGCAGAGCCAGTTGGCGTCGGCGTGGCAGATGCAGCCTGGCCAGGATCCCTTCGCGCTGCATGAGCCAGGGGATGAACCCAAGCGTGAAACCGGGACCGGCGCGGTGCTTGAGGAAGAGAGCGCCGCGTATGAGATCCCTGAGCTGTTCTCTCTGCCCCAGTTCGAGGAAAGTAACCCGCTCTCCACGCAGCCGTTGGCGGCGAGTGCACACGAGAACGCTCCGTCTGCCTCACCCCAGCCGCAGCCCGACGAAAACCTCGACGAAAACGACGAAAGCGAAGTCCGACCCCTGTCAACCGCGATGGTAAAACAGCCGGATGCCGTTGTCTGGAGTTCCGCGGCGCGAGCTCGGGAGTTTCTGGAATCGCTGTCCGCGACCCGCACTCCGACGGCTTTAGCACGCTTCTGGCATTCCCGCCGCGGCGATTTCTATCTCGGCATCGCGGTCATTCTGGTGCTGGTTGTGATCCGTTGGGGAATCTGGTCGAGCCACTCGGTGGGGGCCACAGGCCACGGCACGACGGTTTCAGGGCGCGCGAACCGGGGCAAGCAGCCAGCCCCCGATGCCGATCTTTCCATGTTCGACAAGTTCCTGATCAGTCTCGGGCTGGCAGAGGCTCCGGATGCTCCGGAATACAAGGGCAATCCCTATATCCAGGTTTGGGTCGACTTGCAAACTGCGCTGTATTACTGCCCCGGTTCTGATCTGTACGAGAAGACACCGAAAGGCAAGCTCACCACCCAGCGCGATGCGCAGATGGATCAATTCGAGCCCGCCGATCGCAGAGCCTGTGAGTGACTTCGCTGCGGGCGCCGGGTCTAGCCGTATTCTGCGCTACCTGATTCTGCACAACGATTTGACAACCTTATCTTCCCGGTAGTGCAATCATAAGTACGCCTCTTCTCCGGAGAATGCCGGTGCCTGAACGCGCAGATAAGTTTGACGCAGACACACTGAATCCACTCCTGAATCCGCTATTGGCATCCCACATGGGACGGTGGGCCGAAGTGTATTTCACCAACCCGCCGGAGAAGCGCGAACAAGCGGTTTCTGAGTTGCTTCGGGAACTGGAGCAGGTCGCCGATCCTCCGTCTCCTTCCGTTCAGGGTGTCAACGGTACGAGCGCGAAAGAAAGCTCGGATACGGTGGACTCACTCGCCTCCGGATCGGAGGTTGTTCACATTTGTGGGGTATGTGCGTACAACAATTCAGCGGGGCATAGTTTTTGCGGGATGTGCGGAGCGCCCTTGCAAATCGCGCCGGAGACCGAAGCGCCACGAGTCGAGGAATCCGCAGCGATCGCTGGAGCGAGTTGGTATGAACGTTCTCACGACCCCAAGTCTTTGGAGGAGAGGATTGAGCCGGCTGTGAGTTCCAGCGCAGCGCGCGAATCCAGTGATGCTCTGGAAGCAAGCTGGCAGCAGATCGAGAAGGAAACGGAGCTTCGACATCTTGGAGCGAGACCCGAACCTCCTACCCATCGTTACCGGCTCTACATCGGCGCCGTGCTCGCTGTCATTCTCGCGGCATTCGGTTTTGGGCTCTGGCGTGGAACCGAGGCCCGCTCCGGCGCGAGCGCGTCATCGTCGACTGTGGCCAGCCCAAATGCGCAACAGGCGCCGATTCGCTCCGCGCAGCCGGCGGGGGGAGCGGCAACTGCACTGCCCCCTGAAAGTCAACCTGCGTCCGGGGTTCAAAACCAACAACAAGCTGTCGCAAGTTCAGCAGAGGGTCAAGCTGTCGACTCGCAGATTCCGCCCCAGACGGCGCCCCAGATCACGTCCCAGATCACCCACGTGCCATCAAGTTCCTCCGGCGTTCCAGCTGGTGCCGTTGCAACTGGACAAGGTGGAGCGGGGGAGTTGGCCATTGCAGAGGAATACTTGAACGGCACCTCGGGCATGACGCGCGATAGCAGAGAAGCGGCGCAGTGGCTATGGAAGGCCGTGGGTAAGCGGAATGTGGAGGCAACGCTGGCTCTGTCTGATTTATATTTCCGAGGAGACGGCGTGCCGAAAAACTGCGACCAGGCGCGTTTGCTGCTGGATGCGGCGGCACGAAAAGGCGCTCCCGCCGCAGCCGAGCGGCTGCGTAAGCTGGAAACCTCAAATTGTGACTAAGAACCGGGCCGCGGACGACCAGCCCGGAAACGCCTTCTAACTCGACTGAACGCGGACCTTCCTGCTATTCAAGCCGTTAGTTGCCTGTCATTCCGGCGCGACTCATACCACAGGGCAAGTTCCACCCGGTTCCAGAGTCCAAGCTTGTCATAAATCACGCGGAGATAATTCTTGACCACGTGCTCCGTGGTGCCGATGGCATTGGCTACCTCGTGGTTCTTCAGGCCCTGGGCGACAAGCTCGATGACGCGGTTTTCTCGCTCACTGGGCGTACGGCTTCCATAGCGTTCGTTTGTAAACACAATTGCCTCCGGTATAACAGGGTTGCGAGTTTCACTCGCTTGATACCGCCGTTGATTCCAAAACGTAGAAACAGCCGGTTGAAATGAGCCTTCACGGTTCGGCGCGCCATCTTGAGCTGGCTGGCAATCTCGGCGTTGTCACAGCCTTGCAGAAGCAATTCGACAATCTGCTGCTCCCGCGGCCCTAGCCGAACGGACTGCACCGTCATCTCTACCCCCTGGGGTTGGTTCGCCAACATGCTAAGACCTTGGTGAAGCTGGGATGCTTCCATATTGCGTAGCATCCACAATGCCACTTTGAGACGAAAATAGCTGTGACCAGAGAACATCCATTTCCACAGGCACTTGCAGGGATTGAAGTGGGGTTCCAAAAGCGGAAATCCGGCGCCCGGAGGCGGGCCAAAGATGTCCCGACCCGGCGGTCCAGGGGCGCACAATTCTGAAGGGAAAGGTGCGTAAAATCAGCCGTAATTCGATCCGGCCCGACGAGTGGGTAAAGGGGAGTCAGCGCAACGGTAGACCGTCCCATCCTCCCGGTCCGGCACTGGAAGCCACGCTAAGAGGAACAATAATTTTTCTCATTGGCGGCATGACTCGGTCAATCGGATCGGAACCCTAGGGTGAATGCCCTATGTGGAAAGTTCCAGATGCTCGATGGAGCCCTGAACAATTTACATGACGGCGGGCGCGGCGGGGCACTCCAATCTCAAGATCAGGTTTGAGCCCAATGTTTGAGAGCCTTAGAGCAGCAGAGTGCGGTAGTGGCCGAGCCTGAATTTCTTCGGTGAGAATCGCGCGGGGGTCGGGGATGACGCACCTCAACAAGAGGACGGATTCAAGCTGCGCCACTATTCAGAGTGCTCAGAAGAAAACTGAACGTGGAAACTGCTCTACACTGTTGCCTGAGCCGTGCTGGCTGGGCCACATTGCGTAAGCACATTGCGTAAACATACCGCTTAAACGAATGAAACATTCTCCATCGCGAATTCCAAGCGACTGCTTCGCGAAGCTGAGCCATCCCACGCTTCAGCTCCGGTCTTCCGTCGCTAAGGCGATCGCTTCGAAGGTCGACCAATGATCAGACTTCTGAGCGTCGTGGGGGCGCGTCCCAACTTCATGAAAATCGCACCCATCCTCGATGAATTGAAGCACGATGAATTGAAGAAGGCTGAGTTGAAGAAAGACGAGGGAAAGAAGGACGAATTAAAGAAATCTCCCGCGATCGAACACTGCCTGGTGCACTCCGGACAACACTACGACGAACTGCTGTCGGGCAATTTCTTCACAGACTTGGGACTGCCCCGGCCGGACGTGAATCTTGAGGCCGGTTCGGGCAGCCACGCCGTGCAGACCGCAGAAATCATGAAGCGTCTCGAACCGGTGCTGCTCGACTACAAGCCCCAGATGGTTCTGGTGGTGGGCGACGTGAATTCCACAATCGCCGCCGCTCTTACCGCCGTCAAACTCGGAATCGGCGTGGCCCACATCGAAGCCGGATTGCGCAGCTTCGATATGACGATGCCGGAGGAAATTAACCGCAAGCTCACCGACGCCATTTCCAGCCTGCTGTTCGTGACCGAGCAGAGTGGTATAGAGAATCTAAGACGCGAAGCCGTGGCCACGGAGAAGATTTTCCTCGTCGGCAATGTCATGATCGACAGCCTGCTGCGGCACCGCGAGATGGCGGCAAAGTCGCCGATTCTCGACCGGCTTGGCATGCGGCAAGACGGAGCGGGCTGCCGAGCCTACGGAGTGCTCACGCTGCATCGGCCTTCCAACGTTGACGACGCCGAGACGCTGCAGGGGATTCTGAGCGCAGTAAGCGCGCTCGCTGCCGAACTCCCTGTCTTCTTTCCCATGCATCCGCGGACTCGGAAGAATATCGAGAACTTTGGATTGCTACGGTATCTAGCCAACTCAACGGGGCGAAACAATGCTGGAATCGTGCCGCTCGATCCGCTCGGATACATCGACTTCCTTTCGATCAATGACGGGGCGCGCATTGTGCTGACCGACTCCGGCGGAGTGCAGGAAGAAACCACCGTCCTCGGCGTGCCTTGCCTTACGTTGCGCGAGAATACTGAGCGGCCGGCGACGGTTGAGCATGGATCGAATCAGGTAGTGGGAGTGAATCCAGAGCGTATTCTCGCGGCGGCTCGATCCATCCTGCAAGAACCCGCGCGCCAGTTCGAGCGTCCGCCGCTTTGGGATGGGAAAGCTGCCGGGAGGATCGTAGCGATCCTCTGCGAACATCTTCAACGCATTGCCTAGGAACTCAACGCAGAATCCACAGGCCCTACTGCAATGCAGACTGTGACGCCTGCACAGCGCAGCCGCAAGAACCCGCCATTGTCCATAGGTGTACGGCCCGGTAAAGCCGACCCACATTGGCTTTTGAACAGTCTCAGTAGTTGAAGCGCCCCATTTCAGCAGGATCACGGCCGCCTCCTCCGCATCTGCCTGCACAAAAGCAAGCTGCGCTCCGTCAAGCGAGAAGACAGGAGAACTCTGGATCGCGCTGCCGGCGCCGATATAGTGGGCCCGGTAGACCGAGGGGACCGTGCCGCCGCAACCGGAGTAAAGATTGTTGTACGCCACAATGCTGGCTTGGCCGGTCGGGCCGGGCATGTTTTAAGCGGAGCCCAAAAACTGAGATGCGAACAGGAAGGACTTCCACTTGGAAGGCGCCGATGGCGCGGCTCTATCGGCAAGCAGGATTTCGATCTTGCAATTGAATTACACTACCTCACTACACTTGTGACGAACGACTGCGACACAAACGGTTCAAACGAATGAAACTTTCTGTCGTCATGCCGGTGTACAACGAACGCGCCACGCTGCGCCAGGTGGTCGCGAGAGTGCTAGCCGTCCCTCTGGGCATCGAATTGATTTGCGTCGACGACGGATCGACCGACGGGTCACGCGAGATGCTGGCGCAATTGCAGGCGGAGTATCCGCAGATTCGAACCGTGCTCCAGCCGAGGAACCTGGGGAAAGGTGCGGCGCTGCAGCGGGGTATCAAGGAAGCCACGGGAGACTTCGTCATCATCCAGGATGCCGATCTCGAGTACGACCCGGCCGAGTACACGGTGATGCTGGAACCGCTGATCCAAGGGCGCGCCGACGTGGTCTACGGCTCGCGCTTTCTTTCCGCTCGCCCACATCGCGTGCTTTACTTCTGGCATTCGGTGGGCAACTGGATTCTTACTTTGCTCTCGAACGCACTCACCAACATCAACCTCAGTGACATGGAAACCTGTTACAAGGCTTTCCGGCGCGAGGTCATCCAATCGATCCCCCTGGAAGAAAAACGTTTCGGATTCGAGCCTGAGATCACGGTGAAGATCGCCAAGCGGAAGCTGCGGATCTATGAAGTCGGCATCAGCTACTGGGGTCGCACGTATGAAGAGGGCAAGAAAATCCAGTGGAAGGATGGGGTGCGCGCTCTGTGGTGCCTGCTGAAGTACTGCGTCACCGAACCCGCAGTGGCGCGCCAGGAAGCACTCTCCTCCGATGCGGGCCCGCTTTCGGCTCGCGCTCCGCTGGGCAAAGATGAGTGAGGCTTGCCGCCCGGCCATCATGAGCCAGACCTGATGAGCCAAATCATGAACATCACCGACTCCGGCTTCCAGATCGAGTCTCCTCTCGTTCTCCCCGAAGACGAAGTGCAACTCTGGCGAATCGACCTGGAGGCTCTGGGGGCCGACGAATCCCGTTGGCAGAGAGTGCTCTCCGCCGACGAAGCAGCCCGCGCTTCGCGCTTTCATTTTGCGCGTGACCGTCAGCGCTTTGTCGCCGCTCGTGCCGTTTTGAGGACAATTCTGGCCAGCTACCTGGAGATCGACGCGGTCAGCTTACGCTTTTCTTATTCGAAGAAAGAAAAACCTTCTCTGGGACCGGAGCATGGAGACGGAGATCTTAGGTTCAACGTCACGCATTCCGGTGGAATTGCGTTGTTGGCTTTCACGCGCCAGCGCGAGATTGGAGTGGATGTGGAACAGGTTCGCCACGATTTCGAACCGGACGCAATCGCCCGGCGATACTTTTCCCAGAACGAACAGAATCAGCTTGCCGATCTAGGCGCAGAGGAAAAGGTTGATGCATTCTTCCGCTGCTGGACGCGGAAAGAGGCGTATATCAAGGCAACTGGAGACGGCTTATCGCTTCCTCTCAGCCAATTTGACGTGTCTCTTGTGCCCGGGGAAACCAACGCGCTGCTGGCGACTCGGCCCGACGGATCACAAGCAGCAAGTTGGCTTCTGCGGGAAGTGCCGGCCGGACCTGGCTACGTCGGCGCTCTCTGCGTGCAAGGCCGGGATTGGACGCTCAATGACTGGTCCTCAGATCCGCGCAATATGAACCAGTAGCGGATTCAACTTTTAGGCACACTGGCCCCCAAGCATCTTGTTTGCGTGGAACGGAATTTGCGTTTGCCATTGTCGCAATTCTTTTCACACTCCGGGCTGGGGGGAGATCTGGTTCGCCAAGCATCCCCGAAAAGCTCTTCTTTTCATTTATTTACAACGATAGATCGGAGCCCCGAAGGTCGGAGAATTGCTGCACTGTTTAGTTATTCATGCAGGACAAATCAAGATTCCCGTAGCCGCAAGAGTGTTATTCTGTAACTAATCTGTCGGGGCTTTCCTCTCCCGTTAAGGATCCGCAAGTTGCGCGTGGCTCCGCTGAAGTCTGGGAAGCAATCCAGGCAAATACAATAAACGTAGTAGACAAGACAATTTAAGCATTTCAGGAGGCTTAGGACTTGACCGCTTCGACCAGCCATCTCATCCCGCCGCACGGCGGACAACTTATCGACCTCATCGCCCAGCCCAACAGAATCGCCGAGTTGAAATCCCATTCGAAAGAGTGGCCGTCGTGGGATCTGACCGGCCGCCAGCTTTGTGATCTCGAGTTGCTGCTGACAGGAGGATTTTCTCCGCTGCGTGGCTTCATGACCCGCGCCGATTACGAAGGCGTCTGCCACAACATGCGTTTGGCCAACGGAACCCTGTGGCCCATGCCGATCACCCTGGACGTTACCGAGGAATTTGCCAAGAAGTTGACTCCCGGAACGAGCAAAGTTGCGCTGCGCGATCCCGAAGGCGTGATGCTGGCCATGTTGAACGTGGAAGAGATCTGGCAGCCCGATCGTAAAGCCGAAGCGCAGGCGGTTTTCGCCAGCACCAGCGCGGCCCATCCCGGCGCTGATTACGCAATGAACAAGGCGAACCCCTGGTACGTGGGAGGAACTTTAGAAGGGATGCAGATCCCGTCACACTACGATTTCCGTAACTCGCGATTGACTCCGGCCGAGGTGCGGGCTGAGTTTGCTCGCGTAGGCTGGCGTCGAGTGGTCGCCTTCCAGACGCGCAATCCCATGCACCGCGCCCACGTCGAGCTCGCGTTCCGCGCCGCCAAGCAAGTCGAGGCCAGCCTGCTGATTCATCCCGTCGTGGGCATGACCAAGCCGGGCGATGTGGATTACTACACACGGGTGCGCTGTTATCAGCTTCTGCTCTCCAAATTCCCACAATCCACTGCCAAACTTTCTTTGCTGCCGCTCGCCATGCGCATGGGCGGACCACGCGAGGCCATATGGCACGCGCTCATCCGCAAGAATCACGGCTGCACTCATTTCATTGTGGGCCGAGATCATGCCGGCCCGGGCAAGGACACCGACGGGAAGCCCTTCTACGGTCCTTATGAAGCCCAGGAAGTCTTCAAGAAACACGAAGCCGACATCGGCGTGACCATGGTGCCATTCAACATGATGGTCTATCTCGAAGACCAGGACCGCTATGTGCCGGATGACGAAGTGAGAAACGGCGACAAGGTTCTGAATATCTCGGGCACCGAACTGCGCGACCGCCTGAACGAAGGGCGCGACATTCCAGCGTGGTTTACCTATCCCGAAGTGGTGAAGGAG
>DATHOK010000247.1:0-8722 GCA_035484995.1 Verrucomicrobiia bacterium
TCGCTGCCGCCGTACGAGATTCTGGACGCAGTGCTCGAAGATTACGTGGAAGACGCGCACTCCGCCGAGCGCATCGCGGCCGATCGCGGTTTCGACATCGAGCTAGTGCGGCGCGTCGTCCGGATGGTGGATCGCGCAGAGTACAAGCGCCAGCAGGCGGCCCCGGGTATTAAGATTTCTCCCAAGGCTTTCGGCTACGGCCGCCGTTTTCCCATTGCTGCGAAAAACGAGGTTTGAAAGGGATTCATAAGACACTGATCAGACAATCCCAGTGTGTCCCGCTCCTCAATGATTTTGAATTGAAAGGAAACCATGCGCAGTCCTGTCAATCTGATTCTCGTCTTCCTGCTGGCATGCAGCTCGGCCGCAGCTCAAACCGCGACCAAGACGAAGGCTCCAGACACGAAGCCCGCCGATAAACCAGCCGGAGTGGCGGTCAATCTTCCTTCGGAATCCACTGTAGACTCCTTCATGCAGCAGACCTTTGGCGCTGAACCCCAGGTGAGTTGGAAGATTTCCAGCATCAAGCCCGCTCCCGTGCCGGGGCTCGCCCAAGTCGACGTGATTCTGGCCACGCCTCAGGGCCAGTCAGCCAGCCGGTTCTACGTTACGGCGGATGGGGAACATGCGGTGCTCGGCGAAATTATTCCGTTCGGCGCCAAGCCTTTCGACCCGGCAAAGAAGATTCTGGCGAAAGGCATCACTGGCCCCTCGCGCGGACCGAAAGACGCGGCAGTTACGATTGTCGAGTTCGGGGATCTGCAGTGTCCGGCATGCAAAGCGGCGCAGCCGGTAATCGAGGGACTGGTTGCAGCGGAACCCACTGCCCGCTTCGTCTTTCAGAATTTTCCTCTCGAGATGCACAACTGGGCCGCAAAAGGCGCAGCTTACGCGGACTGCGTAGGCCGGGCGTCGAACGATGCGTTCTGGAAATTCATCGCCAAGACCTACGAAACGCAATCCGACATCACAGCCGAAAACGCCGACGAAAAGTTGACCGCACTGGCGGATGGCGCGGGCGTTAAAGGTTCTGACATTGCAGCGTGTGCCCGCACTCCCGCGACCAAAGCCCGTGTCGACGCCTCCATTGTCCTGGGCAAGGCAGTCAACGTGAACGGCACGCCGACTCTTTTCATCAACGGCCGCGCCGTCGGAAATGTCGATGCGCGAATGGCCGAGACTTATAAGAGTCTGGTGGATTTTGCCGCCAAGGAAGCGAAGTAGCGGGGCTTTGCCGGGCGAGTGAAAAAGCTACTTCTCGCTGAGCCAGATCTCGTCCGTGTTCCGGTCCGGGTTGGCCAGGACGTGCGGGGTGATTATGATGAGCAGTTCGTCCTCTTCTTTCATCCTGTTGTTGTCGCTCGCGGCTTGATTCAGGAGGGGAATCTCCCCAATACCCGGAATACCGGCTATTGAGAGCTGATCGTTGGTGGAAATTTCTCCCGCAACCACGGCTGGCTCGCCATCACGCAGTCTTATGCCGCCATGGTATTCCGTATTGGAAAGCACCGGCACCCCATTCGAGCTCTGCCCGGTCAGGGAGCGCACCTGCAGTTCGAGCGTCAGGGTCACTTCGTTGTTGCCGTGGATTACCGGCTTGGCCTTGAGGCTCAGGCCCAAATCCTCGTAGCTGACTGACGGAACAGGCGGCACGTAGCTCTGATTCCCCAAGACCGCAGAAATCGCCGAAGAATTATAGATGGGCGCGTAGGACGCATTCAGGATGGGATAGCGCTCGCCCACATGGAGCGTAGCCTCGTTGCCCTGCGCGGTGCGCAGGGTCACGCGACTCAGGCTGCGGGCCCATGACTCGTTCAAAGAAAGCGCGGTCGTAAGGTGATCCAGGCTCACTCCTGAAAAGGAAAGGCCGTTTCCGAAAGTGGCCAAAGGCTGGCTGAAGATGCCGCTGGTCTGGTTCTGCAGTTGCGCCAGAAGCCCGGACAGCGCCGTACTCCCAGCGGCGTTGATGCCGCCTGAGGAAATCAGCTGGTTCGCGAGAGACTGCAGGTTCTGTCCTCCCAGCGCCGCCACTGCCGCTAACACTGCTGACACCGGAATGTTGTACAGGTTGAAAGTATTGGGAATGTGCATACCGATTTCGCGCGTGAAGTTGTGGCTAATCTGGTAAATCTCGACATCGAGCGCCACCTGCGGACGCTCGTTGGTCAACTGGTGCAGAAGCCTGGTACACGCCTGGAGTGTGGCCTGCGGCGCGCGGACTTCCACGGTTCCATTTTGGCCTGAACTGATTTTCTGAAATTCGCAAATGGTTTTCAGCGAGGTGACTAGCTCGGTGACTTCCTGCGGTGAGGTCGCGCCGGGTACCGAAAAGGTGGCGAGCGACATGCGGTCAAACTGCTTGTGATTCTGTTGAGTGTCCTTCGCGATGAATACCTGGTGCGCGTCGAGCGGGGTCCACATCGTCCCGCTAACTAGACACGCGAGTCGAAGAGCGCTGAAGAAGTCGACATCATCCACATAAAAGCGCACCGGCTTCGCGGTGACCGAATCGTCAAATTCAGCTCTCACGCCGAAGGCCGAGGCCAGCTCGTCAAACAACCCACGAACATCGCCGCGGTAGTGGAAGGTGGCAACATCCTTCCGCGGCTGGAGCTCGATTTCGCTGACATCGGCCAGCGTTGCAGACAATTCGCCCAGCTGGGAAGCTACCGGACCGCGCAGCGCTTGCGTGAGGCGCTCCTCGACATAAGAATCCTCGGGGTCGAGTTTTAGTGCGGCGTGGAACTCAGCCGCCGCCCGCTCCGGCTGGGCCAAGGCTAGGAGAGAATCGCCTCGTTCCGTGTGCTGAAACACCAGTTGCGACTTCGTCAACTCCTCCGCCGAAAGGAACGCCAGGTCCTGCGGAGCCAGCCGCGAAGCCTCGTCGAACTGGGCAAACGCCTCCTCCAAACGATCTTGACCCTGCAACTTCAACCCGCGCGCATAAGCGTTGCGAGCTTCCTTCAAATCCTTTTTCGTGGGAGCGCAGTAAACGCCGCCGGGGATCCCGTTGCCGCAGGAGATGATCGGAGCGTTGATGTTGGCATCGTCAGCGGCGAACGCCGGAACGACCGGAATCGCCGGCAGAAGACAAACCGCCGCCATGATCCATACTCGCTGCATTGATTTGATTTTAACCTGAGGCCCCATCCCCGCCGAGAGCTAATAGTCTCCGTACCTTCGATCTTAACGGGGGATGGAAAGAAGCACCACCGGTAAGAACGGGTGAGGGGTGCTTTTCTTGCAGGGACGCCAATAAAAGGCTTTGACAATCTAAGGCCCTGGATTGCCTCGCCAGCCGGCCTCTCAGCGGTCATGAAGGCCCGGAAACCGATGGGGAGCCGTATGCGCTCATCAGCCTTGCGATCAACACGGCAAGGTAAAGTACCCCGATAATGGCCTCAATCACGGAAAGCGAGCGTGCGGGTGCGGAGACGGCGGTTATACCACCCGCACCGAGGGAAACCATGGTGGCGAAGCTGTAATAAATGAAATCAAACCTGTTGGGGATAGCATGCAGATTCGTCTGAGGATCGAGATAGAACGCCCTGGGCTGAATGGCAGCCACCATGCCGTAGAGACTGGCGAAGGCGAACCCTACCAGCAGATAAATGCAAAGCGCCCCGAAAATCGTTTCGGAATTAGGTCGTTCGTTGCTAAAGACTCGGCGGAAGATGACCACCACAATAAATACATCGAACACAAAGCTAAGAACTATGCTGACAATGGAAAGCAATCCTGCGTCGGGCTGACGAGGCAGCATGCGTTCCGAAACGGCCGGCACTGCTAGCACGAGAGCGAGGAACAAGAGTGTTTTCCGCAAGCGGATCGCGTACACAGCAATCAGAATTCCAGCGATGCTGACCACACGGAATGCGAAATAAGTGAATCCGCCGTTCTGCACGTAGGGATAGAAGATGAGGACGGCTAACAAAAAGACGAAGAGCAGGAAAAAATGGTGTCCAGTCGGAGTCAGCGTGCGACTAGAGGCAGGCGAGGTGTGCATAGTGAAGAAGGGCAAACCGCAGTACAGGCAAACAGAATGCCGCATCTTTCTAGCATCCCACGTCGTTCCATGCAACATCATTGTGGCAAAGGCAGCGCAGTGCTCATTGGCCCGGCTATGAGTGCTATTGCCTGTTTTCAATGACTAAGCATCTTGGCCTGACGTGGGTTTACTTGCTGTATCCGGTGAAGAGAAAGAGAGCCACGCCCATGAGGATCAGGCCGGCGACAATGCACAGGAGCATTAGACGGCGGCGACCACGCTGTTGATCGGGGATTGTTCTGAGTTGAGCCTTGATTTCAGGCGCGACCTCGCTCAGTGAGGCAGTTAAGCCCGGAACCATTGCTCTGTATACAAACCAAAGCATCAATTCCAATCCGACCAAGCTCAGCCAGAAATACCCGGAGATCCCTAAAGCAACCGTTAACCTGTGTACTCGGGGGGTCAGCTGACCATAATCCTCCAAAATCAAGGCGGGCACCATGACGATTGGAGTCATCACGACGGAGATCAGCGCACTAGGAATCCGGTACATCTTGACAAACGCTCTTATTTTTTCTTCGTCAGATTTCGAATCAACGAAGTAACACTTACCCCTCGGGGTAAACGGGAGAAAAACCAGCCGTCCGCTCGCCTCCTTCTTGAAATGACTGTCAGCGAGGCGGTTCATCAAAGAGGTCATCACTCCTCCATCAGCCTAGCGGAGTCCTGAATAAGGCTTAACATCACTTTTGCCGTAAAACATTGTTGCTCGGATAAGGGATTGAAAGCACGTTACCAACGGCACCCATGACGTCAGGAGGCTGACATAGGGCCGGTTTGACTACACTCATTGGCTAAGCCAGCTAGTTGCGGGCACTGTTCGGAGTACGGTTGGCAGGAGCTTCAGCTGTTCCGATTTAGCTGAGCATGAGCCGCTCAATATCCCGCGCCTTACCAGTCTTTTCGTCGCAGTCGATCACCACTGCGCACAACCGGACGTCGCCAGTGGCGGGCTCAAAGCGCACCGGCATGCCGTTGAGGAACTTGTTGACCACTAACTCTTTCTTTACGCCGATCACGCCGTCATAAGGACCGGTCATGCCGACATCGGTTACATACGCGGTTCCGTTGGGCAAAACGCGTTCATCGGCCGTCGGAACATGCGTGTGCGTGCCGACGACCGCGGTCACGCGTCCATCAAGGTACCAGCCAAGCGAAATCTTTTCCGAGGTGGCCTCGGCGTGGAAGTCCACGAAGATCACCTTGGCCGTAATCTTTTGCAAAAGCTGGTCCGCGGTGCGAAAGGGATCGTCATTCGATGCCATAAACACTCGACCCTGCAGGTTGATGACGGCATAAGGGATCTTTCCTTTGTGACCCTGATACAAACCCCATCCCGGCATGTCCGCGGGATAATTTGCGGGACGAAGCACCCGCCGTTGCGGCCCTTGGCCATTGCCTTCGACCATCTGAAAGTAATCGAGGATCTCGCGCTTGTCCCAGACGTGGTTGCCGGTAGTGATGACGTCGATGTTCAGCTCAAATAGTTCCTCGGCCAGCGCGGGAGTAATGCCGAAACCAGCTGCCGAGTTCTCTCCATTCGCGATCACCAGGTCGATGGCCTGATCGCGGACAATTCCCGGCAGCCGGTCCTTGACGATGTTCCGTCCGGGGCGCCCGAAAATATCGCCAATGAAGAGAATCCGCATGCTAGCGCGCAGGTCCAGCCGGTATTTCGCAATCGTTCGTGAAGATTGATGGTAACACGCGAAATCAGACGGGCTAGGAGTCGACTGCCGTCACTTCGCCAGCTCCGCGGTGCGCAGAAAATCGTAATTCCCGGCGGGATTCAATTTCAGATTTGTTACGCGTCTGTTGTGCACGAGAACGTTATCCAGATACCACAGATTAATGTAAGGCAGTTCGTCAGCCAGGATGAGCTGTATCTCGGCATAGATCGGCTTGCGCAAGGAGGGATCGACTTCGCGGCGGGCCTGGTCAATCAGCGCATCTATTCTGGGATCTGAGTAAAAGCCGCGGTTCGCCCCATTGGGCGGAAACTTCGCCGAGTGAAACGCGTACTCGAAAATATCGGGGTCTTCGTTCCCCCCAATCCAGCGCAGCCCGTACATCTGGAATGCCCCGTGAGTCACGTCGGCGAAAAACGTTGCGAACTCGAAGCTTCGAATGTCGAGCGCAATCCCCACTTCGCGCAATTGCTGCTGCATTACGGCAACCATCAGGCGCGTGTTCTCGTCTGTCGAAGTCTTCATCGCGATGTGAAAGCGCACTCCGTTCGTCAGCGTATATCCCGCCGCATCCAGCAACCTCCGCGCCTTTTCGGGATTGTGGTCGTAGGGCGGAACGTTACCGTCATAAGCCCAACTCTGGGGCGGAAGAATGCTGCGCGCCGGTTGCGCCTCGCCGCGCCACAAATACTCGATCATGGGCCGCCGGTCGAGTGCGTAAGCAATGGCCTGTCGCACTCGCACGTCTTTCAGGATCGGATCCCGCAGATTGAATCCCAGATAAGCCAGCACGGTTCCCGGAGCGCGTTCGACCGCGAGCGCCGGATCGCGCTCCAGCGCGGATACAGTATCCGGCGTGAGCGCATTGATGGTGGCGTCACCGCTGCCCTTGCGCAATTCGAGCGCACGAGTAGTCGCGTCGGGAACCACAGCGAAACGCACGCGAGCCAGCTTCGCCTTGTCGCCCCAGTAGTTGTCGTTGCGCTCGACGATGACCTCTTTGTCGGTCTCGGCGCTGACAAATCTAAATGGGCCGGAGCCGATCGGGCGCGCCGTCACTTCATTCCCGCTTCCGTAAGGCACGATCCCAATCGCGCCGTCCGACAAATTCCACAGCAGTGTTGCGGACGGTTCTTTCATATGAAAGATGACGGTGTCATCCTCCGGCGCGTCGATGCGATCCACAAAGCGGTAAACGCCGGCCTTCGTGCTGCGAACTTTCCCTTGAAGCAGAGAATCAAACGTCCACTTCACATCGCGCGAGGTGAGGGCACGACCATCATGAAACCTGACGCCGTGATGCAAGTGAAAGATGTAGGTCAGCGGATTGGGAATCTCCCAGCGCTCCGCTAACCCCGGCGCCACATCCAGGTTTTCCCCGCGCGAGAGCAAGTCATCGAAGATCAAGTTGTCGATGCGCTCCGACTGCGCGTCCACGCCCACGCGAGGGTCCAGATTCGTAGGGCTCGATTCGATCACCATCACCAGCGTATTGGGGTCGGCCTTGCTGGAGCAGGAAAGCAGGAAAGCCGTCAAGGCCAGTGCTCCGAGTACTGAGAGAACTGAGGAGGTCCGGGCCATCAGCGGCAGTCCCGGCACATCTGGTGGAGGCTGTTTACGGTTTTCCAATTGCGGGTGGTCGCGACTACAGATAACACGCCATCGAGTGGATACTTCCACAAACTGCTGCCGGATACTCCGTTTGGAAAATAGAGATAAACTTCTTTGCCGAGACAGCGAGATTGGTCCGGCTTCAGAGTGAGCTGCGCCAACTTGTTCAAAGCTGGTGGTGCAGGAGCCTCCGACAGAAAAGCGACGTGAAGTCTCTCGGTGTCAATTCCGGGCTGCTTCAGGAGGGGATTGTTCTCGACCGTGTTTGCCAGTTCGTCCGCGGTCCTCGAAATGACGGAGACGGAAAAACCAAAGTCGCGGAGAATTCGCTCTTCAATTCTTTTAGACAATCCCGCTGTGGAAACCTTTCCGGCCTTGAAAACAACGTTTCCACTCTGAATATAGGTTTTCACCTGCTCGAAATCCAGCGCCTCGAACGACTCACGAAGCCGATCCATCTTGATCCGCTTGTTTCCGCCAACATTAATTCCGCGAAGCATCGAAATGTAGATCGGCATAGCTTGATCAACCCGAGAGTATAAGATTACCGCGCTAAAGATAAGGGTAGGAAATCTTTCCCAGCACTGCAGCGCGTTTCGCGCCTGTGGCCGAAGGAACATTCGACGCTCGCCGGTGCCAGGTTTCGTGGGCAAGAACAGCAAAGGCCACGGCCTCTTTTGCCGCCGAAGGCAGGCCAAATTCGTCGGAGAATCGCAACTGCAATCCAAGCGATGCAAGTTCGCCGGCTAACATGGTCACAAGCGTGGAATTTTTCGCTCCTCCCCCGGAAAGAATCATCTCTCGAAAACCCGCCTTCCGCGCGGAGTTTGAGTTCAAGGCAAACCGCCGCACAGCATCTGCAATCGACCTCGTGGTCAGCGCCGTAGCGGTCGCTACAGCATCTTGCTTTCGGCAACGTCCGCAGATCCGCAGGAACTCGCGCACAAACTCCCTGCCGAATTCCTCACGCCCTGCTGTTTTGGGCGGTTTTCTCCGGAAGAAGTCGCGCTGCAACATTCCGCGGATGACCTTATCCAGAACTTTTCCCGAAGCCGCGATCTTCCCGTCTCGATCGAACGGCTTCCCAAACAACTTCTCGGTAACCGAGTCGATCACCATGTTACCTGGCCCGGTATCGAACGCGGACACATCGCTTGCCGCCGCACCCGCCGGAATCACTGTCATGTTTGCAATGCCGCCGATGTTTTGCACGAGCCTACCCGTGCGCGCATCGCGAAACAACAAATAATCTAGAAACGGAACGAGCGGCGCGCCCTTGCCTCCGGCCGACATATCTGCCGGACGAAAATCCGAAACTACTGGAACGCCAACACGGGCCGCGATGACAGCCGCCTCGCCCGTCTGCCAAGTCGCG
>DATHOK010000248.1:0-6610 GCA_035484995.1 Verrucomicrobiia bacterium
GGAAGATGAAACGGGAGTGGCCAACGCGATCATCACGCCTGATCTTTTTCACCGCAACCGCCTGCTGCTGACCTCAGAACGATTCCTGGCCATCGAAGGAATTCTTCAGAATCAGGATAACGTGATCTCAGTGAAAGCGGAGCGTGTGCAACCCCTGTTTGTCACGAAAGCTGAAACCGTTTCGCACGATTTTCACTGAACCGATTGGGAAACTAGAAACTGAGAACCGAGAAACTGCCGTCACTGCTCGGGTGCCGCCGGTTCTTCAGGTTTGCTATTCTCCGGTGCCGCGAGCGGCAGCCTGGTGGCTCCACGCATGATGTCGCGCTCCTCCGGGGAGAACATACCTCTAAAGCGGTTGGAATCGATGATTGCTTCCCGCTGTCCCGGCGGCATCGCGCGCAGGTCACGTACCGCAGTAGTCACCATGCGCCGCCGGTCGGGCGGAAGCTGCTGCATGCGGCCGAACAATTCTCGCGCCTGTTGTTTCTGACCGGGCGTCAGATGTTCCCACGTCTCCATGCGGTTCAGCATGCGCTGTTGTTGCTCCGGAGGAAGACTGGCGAAATGATGGAGCCGCTGCCGCAACAACTGCTGCCTCTCTGGAGGCAACCGGCGGAATGCCGGATCGCTCTGCAACGCGCGCTCCTGCTCGTTAGGCGATAGGCCTTGGTAGCGGCGTAGCCAGTCGCCGGCATGACCTCCAGGGCGAGCCAGCGGACGGTTTTGATTCGGCGCCGACGGCCGTACCTGGACAGGCCGGAAGTAGTTTCGCTGCGCGAGGCTGGGAGATGGAGACACCGCAACGGCCGCCGCGGCCAACGCAGCCGCAGCCATCCATCGCGTCATCAAATTTCCCCGTCCCATTCTCCCGCCCTTGAAATCGCCTTACTCCGCACTACACCTCGAACTTCTGCTTCTTACCTCTTCTTACCTCTTAGCCTCTTACGGATTTGCCACCACGTCCTTCTGCACTTCCAGGTCATCCAGCAAATCGAAGTCGGAATACAGATCGTGATTCTTTTCCAGAGCCTGCAGATCGCTCACCGCCGTCCCTGGCTCTGTCTGATCCATAACGGCGATCTCGTCATCGCCAGCGTTGTAGATTCTGTTGCCCTCGGAGAGGAACAGGCCCACTCCAACCGCCATCAGCACCGTGAGCGCTGCGGCCAGCACCGGACGCCGGAACCACGCCAGCCAACCCGCCTGCGGCTTGGCCATCTCTTCCCGCAGCCGCGCCTGCAGACGCACATCAAAATACGACGACGGCTCCGGCACACGCCACTCATCCAGCAGCGCCATGGTCTGCTGGATTTCTGCCATCTTTCCGGCGCACGCGCCGCACTCGGCCAGATGTCCCCGGATCTCCGGGGCCATCTCCATCAAGCCGGACGCCACGTCCGGCATCATTTCGCGAATCTCATCGCACTTCATAACCATGCTCCCTTGTTTTCTCTTCGCCCTGTCACTTGTGGCCCCGCCACTTCCGGCCACATCACTTCAACCAGAAAAAATGCGTTCTATAAAAATTCTTTTAACTGTTCCCGCAAAGTTTCATACGCCCGAAACAACAACGATTTCGTCGCTGACTCGCTCAACTTCAGAACATCGGCAATCTGCTTGTAATCCATCTGCTGGTACTTGTGCATGATTACGGCCAGCTTCTGCCGCTCCGGCAGAGCTTCCACCTTGCCACGGATCGCCAGCATCCGCTCCCGCCGCAGCAAAGCTTCTTCCGCTGTGATCGTGCCGTCGGCCACGTCCAGCGTCGTTCCGGTTTCCTCGTCGGGCTCATCCAGGCTGACCGTCACCTCCGGGCGTTCGTGGCGCGTGTCACGCGCGTGGTTCACCGCCAGGTTGGTCGCGATCCGATAGAGCCAGGTGGTGAACTTGGCGCTGGCTTCGTAGGTCTGACGCGAGCGGTATACGCGCAGAAAAACCTCCTGAGCCAGATCCTCCGCAGCCGCCGAGTTGCGAGCCATGCGGTACATAAAACTCACCAGCGGCCGCCGATACTTCTGCACCAGGTAATCAAAGGCGGACTGGTCCCCCGCCTTCACTCGCAGCATGACTTCGGCGTCCGTGTAGCTTTCGGCACCGGCCATCGCGGGTTCCAAAGCGCCCGCCGGGCGCGGTCCCAGCGAGGCCATTAGGACGCCCCGGTCCATGGCGGCAGTACTCACACTAGATTGAACCCCGTCAGGGAGGGAAAGTTGCTCTTTGTCCTGATCAGACGAAGCCCCGGAAGTCCGCCCAGATGAGGAGGATACGGTAGGTCGAAGGGGCCTTTTTTCGTCCGGCATCAGCAGTCACATTGGACACGGGTGCCAGCGGTTCCGAACCCGCCCTTGCCCCTGCCGAGGATAGGCTACCATGCCCCGTTCTTGTGTCCAAACACCGCCTCCGGCAGCTTAAAAGCACCTGGCCCGCACGGCACGCATTGCGCCCTTGGAGTTGCGCGATCTAGCCACTGATGTTTGAATAGAAAAGGGTTGGGCGCTTAACTCAGCGGTAGAGTGCCATCTTCACACGGTGGAAGTCATAGGTTCGAATCCTATAGCGCCCACCATCTTTCTATTTTCTTCCGCAGGTTCGCTCGCGCCGGCAGGCTACCGGCGCTACTTTCCGTAGCTGACTCTCCAGATCGAGTCCGAGCCATCGTCGCTTACCAGCAGCGAACCATCCGGAGCCACCGTTATTCCCACTGGGCGTCCCCACACGTTGCCATCGGGCAGCACAAAGCCAGTGAGAAAATCCTCATACTCGCCGCTGGCGTGGCCGGTCGAGTGTAGAGGGATACGGATTACTTCATAGCCCACGCGCACCGCTTTGTTCCAGGAGCCGTGCTCGCTCGCGAAAATGTCTCCCTTGTACTCAGCTGGAAATTGCTGGCCTTCATAGAAAGTGAATCCAAGCGACGCGTTATGGGGCTGCAACAGCACATCCGGGACGATCACTTTATCTTTCAATTCCGGATGCTTGCCCTGATGACGCGGATCCTGATGCCCTCCCATGTACCACCACGGCCAGCCGTAGAATCCGCCTTCTTGTACGTGCGTGATGTAGTCGGGAACCAGGTTGTCGCCCAGCGCATCGCGCTCATTCACCGAGCACCACAGCTCGCCCGTCTCGGGATCCACGGCAATCCCGCCGCCGGCATTGCGAATGCCGTAGGCATAGACACTTAAAGTGCAGTTCGCGGGATCGCACACCAGAATGTCGGCGCGGTCTTTCTCCCGGGGATGAGTGTCGGGATCGTCTACGTTCGATCCCGAGCCCACGGCAACAAACATTCTTTTGCCATCCTGAGAGAATTCCACCGCCCGCGTCCAGTGCCCGCCCGTACCGGGAAGGTCGGCGATGTGTTCAGCAGCGCCGCTCGCTTTCAGATCGCCGTTGTGATAAGGGAAACGAACCAGTTCGCTGGTGCTGCCTACGTACAACCATTGCGGATCAGGTCCGGGAGGATAGAACGCCAGGCCGTAGGGATGTTTCAAACCGCTGGCGAAAACGGCGGACTGCTCGGGCTTTCCGTCGCTGGTCAGCCCGCGATACACCCGGATGCGCCCGGGATCGCTCTCGGTAAGAAAGATGTCGCCGTTCGGAGCGGTGCGCAAGGTCCGAGGGTTATCGAGAGCGCCGGCATACAAACCCACCCTGAATCCAGGAAGCGCCACCGGCCAGGCATTCTCCGGTCGCGCCACCAACTTCGGACCATTTTCGGCCGATTGCGTGGTATAGGGCTGCGGAAGGTCGGCCACAGTTATCTTGCGAAACGTCCCCGGCTTTTCATAGCGGAAGTCGGTGAAGGGTGGCGTGGGCGGCGAAGCTTTCAGCGTCGAGGTACTGGTGTCGACCGGAGCCGTGTCGACCGGAGACGGCGCACTTGCTTCCTGCGCCGACTGTGGCGCTCCCATTGACTTCACATACGTGACAACCTGCCAGCGCTGCCGGACTGGCAACGACGCCCATGAAGGCATCCCGTTATCCTTGTCGCCGCGCGTTATGAACCAGAAGACTTCGCCGGGCGTGACGGAATCGAGTTTGCCATCTACCAGCGAGGGCACGTTGCCCGTACCTTTTCCCAGTTTCCCATGGCACGACAGGCAATTACGCGCATATAGCTGTTTTCCCGCGATCACGGCCGCTGGCTGGCCTTCATACGGATCCTTGGTTGCTTGCGCCGACGCCGGCGCGTTGTGGAACTTCGTGTCCACATCGGCTGCCAGCAGCAGCGCGGCCGGCAGAAGAATTGCAGCTGTAATAAGGACGTTTCGATTGGCTAAAGAGCGCATAAATCCTCTCCGCGTGGATTTCAGCTGAAGATTCTACCCTGAAACTTTGGATGCAGGTGGTCTGAACTGGGATTGACTGAAACTGAATTGACTGCAAAGTGGATTGACCGCAAGAAGGGCTCTGAGCGAGTCAGGTTCAGTCGCACGTCTTCACTGGGCGTAAGCACGAATGCGCCAAACTGCGTCCCAAACCTGCCCAGAGTTGTTACCCCATGCTCGCCTTGGTACGGTGCCACTTGTAACATTACCTCCTAGATACAACCTTCCCAGCGAATACTTGATCAGACAGCAATAAAGCCGTATAAGCTAAGGAACCGAGTACCTCAGACCCAACCCTGCAGACGGAGCGTTTCATGCGATCTTTGAAGTTGCTTCTGCTTCTACTAGCCTCAACTCTGTGCTTCGCCCAGCAGCCCGACCGCATCGCCGGTCCCATTGATTCCAGCCAGATGATCGCGCTTCCCGGCCATGCCGACCGGCGCGCGCAGCCACAATACGACCAGGGCCCGGTTGAGCCTTCGTTCCAGTTCGGCCGTGTCACGCTTGTCATGGCTCCTTCGCCAAGTCAGCAAGTTGCGCTCAATCTGCTTCTCGCGCAGCAACAGGATCGTTCCTCGCCCAACTACCACAAGTGGCTAACTCCCGAGCAATTTGCCGAGCGCTTTGGCGTGAGCCAGGGCGACATCACCAAGATTACGGCCTGGCTTCGATTGCAGGGCTTCCAGGTTTTCAGCGTCCCCCGCGGGCGCACTTCGGTCAGCTTCAGCGGCACAGCGGCCCAGATCCAAAATGCCTTTAAAACGGAAATCCATCGCTACAATGCTAACGGTCAACAACATATTGCCAACTCCACCCCGGCCGAGGTGCCCGCGGCGCTGAACGGCGTCGTTACCGGAGTTCGCGGCCTCACCGATTATCACCCGAAGCCGATGTATGTTCGACCGGCGCGTGGCGGCAGGAACGGCCCCCATCCCAGCTTCACAACCGGCGTAGGCACGGGATACGTCGCGGCCCCCGGCGACATCGCGACCATCTACAATCTCAATCCGCTCTACACTGCATCGCCCGCGATCGACGGCACCGGACAAAAGCTTGCAATCATCGGCCAGACCGATATTTACCTTGCTGACATCGCCGACTTCCGCTCTGACTTCGGGCTGAACGCCATCACCGACTGCTCGACCGATGCGAACGGTATCGTTACGGCTGCGGCCTGCAACACCACTAATTTTCAATACCTGCTGGTTCCCGGTGTTGCCGACCTGGGCGCGCCTAGTACCTGCGGTGACTTGGTCGAATCCGACCTCGACATCGAATGGTCGGGAGCAACCGCGCGCAATGCGCAAATTATCTTCGTCAACGCTCCCGCCACGTTTAATTCCCAATGCAATGAAATCACGAACAACGGCGGCACCAACGCCTCTCTGGCCTATGCCATCGACAACGTAGTCGCTCCGGTCATCAGTATGAGCTATGGTCTGTGCGAGCCCGAGGCTGAGTCGCTGGAAACCGAGCTTCAGCAAGGCAACGCCGAGGGCATCACCATCATGAACTCCTCGGGCGACTCGGGCGCGGCCACATGTGACCGCAACCCGCCGAGTGACGAGACTAGCCCGCCATTTGCCGGCGCGGTCGGCGGATTGGCGGTGAATTATCCCGCCAGCAGCCCGGAGGTGACCGGCGTGGGCGGCACGTCTATCCCTTTTCCCACCTTCTACAACAGCAGCTATTGGAATTCGAACAGTTCCAGCACCGTCAACTTCGGCGGGTCGGCACTCACGAGCCTTGAGGGGCAAGAGGCTTCCTGGAACGACACTGCGGCATTTGCGCAGCTCTGTGAAGACAACATTCTCAACCCTCAGTTCTGCTCGCAGGGTGGTAGTCCGAAGGTTACTGGCTGGGTCGATATCACCTCCGCCGCGACCGCGCAGGAAGACCTCTGGATCTCCGCCGGCGGTGGGGGTGTGAGCAACTGCGTAAGCGAGCCCAGCGATATCTGCGAGGCAGGATTTCCACGACCCACATGGCAGAGCGCGATTACGATTCCGAGCCTGACGACAACCTATCGCCTCGTGCCGGATGTCTCGCTTCTGGCCTCTCCCGACTTCCCGGGCTACATCTTCTGCACGCCACTAGACCAATGGACCTCCAGCACGAGCACAGCCAGTACGTGCGCCGGCGGCGTTTCAAGCGCCGTGGATAACTACGAATCGGTCGTGGGCGGAACTTCTGCCTCGTCTCCTGTCTTCGCCGGCATCGTCACCCTGGTCAATCAGTATCTCGGAAGTGCCGGTCTGGGCAACATCAATCCCACG
>DATHOK010000249.1:0-9193 GCA_035484995.1 Verrucomicrobiia bacterium
CACATTCTACCGCCTAACCGCTACTCGAACGCCGTCCGCAGGAACGAGGCCAACTGCCACCCATCCATGTAATTGTAGGGGGCCTCACCCATCGTGTAGTGACCGCAGGGAAGAACCACAACCTTGTGGTCGAGCCCACGACGCTCGAATTCCGCCACCACATCGCGCGAGAGTTCAGGCAGAAAAGTTAGATCGTACTTCGCGTAAATGATGAGCGACTTCCGCGGCCAGCGGGAAAATTGACTGAAATAGGCCATGGGACTAACCGCCAGCCATGACTGCCGCAAGGTCTCCAGGTCGATCTGCGATTCGATGCCCTGCCGGATATGCCGAGTCGACTGGCCATGCCAGACCACGTCGGCGACATAAGTGGAAGCATGATTGAAAGCCGCCACTCGAATGCGTGGATCATGTGCCGCCGCGATGAACGCATAACACGAACCGAGACTCGTCCCCACGATTCCCAGCTTGCTGTAACCCTGCTGCTCCAGCCAATCAAGACAGCAGCGGACATCCACCACCCCCTGCCGCACCGCATCGAGCGTGCGGCCAATGTTGGCGGAGACGGCGTAATCGGCGCGGCTGATCTCGGCCGGCATGCGGATGTCGTGATAAGGCATGCTCAGTCGCAGCACCGCGATGCCCAGCATGTTGAGAACCTTACAGAGGCTCACGTAGGCAATCGCGTCCGCATTCCAGTGCGGCAAAAGAACGATGGCGCGCCTTCCACGCGCCGGGAACCAGCGCGCATTCACCAGATTGTTCTCCGGAAACGGCGTTTTCACTGGAGCCGTGAAGCGCAGGAACTCCGCGAACGTTCCTCTTACCTTCGCTTCAAGCTTCGGGTCCGGAACTTCCCGCGTGGAAAAAACCTGCACCTCCCGCTTCTCCAGCCGAAAGTCGTTTGCCGGCTTGTACGAATAGAACTCATCGCTGGCGGCGACGATGCGCCGGTTGAAATCGATGAGGAACTTCGCCGGATCGTCCGCGGCTTGCCCAGGCTGCCAGCCATTGCGGCAAGGCCAGTCCTGCGCATATTCCAGCCCCCACTCCAGCGGACGCACCACGCGATTATTGTCCACCGAAGTAAGCCGGTGCTCCCAGTCATACATCCATTGTGCGTAGCGAGAAGGCATCGTGAATCTTCTAGTGTAACAAGCGGAATCGTGCCACTTCACCCGCGATTCACTCAATGGTCGCAATTGCCGGTTGGGCCGTGCATTTGCCGTCTGAGCGGAATGGAAAGCAGGAAGGAGTTGAGGTCTGGCAGGGCGGCGGTAATTTAGTTTCCGTACCTTCGCGGCACGCGCTTCGAAATATTGCAGAGAATCTCGTAGGGTGAACTATTGGCCAGGCGAGCATGCTCGAGCGCGTCTACGCTCAAACCGTCCACGGTTCCGAGCAGGACGACCTCATCGCCCACCGAGACACTCGGGATGCCGGTCACATCGACCAGCGTGAGGTCCATCGAGATGCTGCCAATGATGGGCGCGTAGTGGTCGCGGACGATCACGCGCCCGCGATTGGAAAGTTGCCGATTATATCCGTCAGCATAGCCCACGGGCAGGACGGCAACGTGCGCCGGCGCTTTGGTGACATAAGTTCCGCCATAGCCCAGAGCCTGGTTGGCGGCGAAATCCCTTATGGAGAGAATTCGCGTCTTCCACGTCAGCACCGGCTTCACGGCCAGCCGCAGCGTACCGCCGCTCACTTCCCTACCCGCACGCTGGAACGGAAGATAGTAGCCGTAGAGCGCGACGCCTGGCCGCACCATGTTGTTCCGCGTCTCGCGCCGCGAGATCAGAGCGCTGGTGTTGGCCATGTGTATCAACTCAGGATCAAAGCCCGCCGCCCGGACCATGCGCTGCGCCTCTTCGAAGCGGCGCTCCTGCTCGCCGACCGAAGGCGCGTCCATAATTTCTGAAGAAGCAAGGTGGGTCGAGAGCCCTTCGAGAATAAGATGCGGAGCGGCGCTCAGAGCTTTCAGCACTACGGGAAGTTCAGCCAGCGCCACGCCGAGCCGGCCCATTCCGGTATCCACTTTCAAATGCACCGCATGCCGCACTGTGCCGGACGCCGCCGCGCGCTCCAGTGACTCGATGTGCCACGGCTCCCACACCGTGGGAGTGAGCCGCAAGCGGACGATCTCGTTCTCTTCGCCTCGCCAGAACCCCGTCATGAGCAGGATTCGCGACTCAATGCCTGCCTCGCGCAATGGGATCGCTTCATCGAGAGACGTGACGCCCAGCCAGGTTGCGCCTTCGGCCTGAAGAGCGCGCGAGCATTCCACTGCGCCGTGGCCGTAAGCGTCAGCTTTCACCACTGCGCACACGGTTACTCCCGCGCCCGCGTGCTTCACCACCGTGCGGAAGTTTTGCCGCAGAGTGGCGAGCGAGACTTCCGCCCAGGTCGGGCGGGTTGCCACTCGGCTCAGAATTTCTACAGTTGATGCCACTGAGGTCGATTATAGCGGCAGGGCCGCGCTCCCTCAGGTTACGCTCGGGCTACTCCTGCGTGATGCTCTCTGGCTGGGTCGCCAACCTGCCCACCAGAACCTGCCCGATCAGTTTCCAGTCATGGAGAAGTTCACGGTGATTTGCGTTTCCACCTCGACCGGTTCGTTATTCAGGATGTAAGGGCGGTAACGCCATTTCCGGACGGCCTCAATCGCCGCAGGCACGAGCAGGGGATGGCCGCTCAGCACTCTGAGATTCTCAATTGCGCCTTGCTTGCTGATCACCGCCTGCAGCACGACCTGACCCTGAAGGCGCGCAGTCCGCGCCAGCGACGGATACGTCGGCAAAATCTTGCTAATCAAATCCCCTTCACTCATGTGGGAGACGGAGATCGGATGGGTCACGACAACCGGCGCCACGGGCATAATCGGGCGTGTGCCAACGCCGAACGAATCGAGCATTCCATTCGGAATGCCGGGCCCCGAGGGTCCTGGGAGATACGCGCCAGGCGCTCCGATTGATGGCGGACCATCGTCCCCGGCAGGCAACTCACTTGGAATTCTCGTGGGCGTTCTCAGCATGATTTCGGCAGGAAGGCTGTGCTGCGCCGAGTTTGTCCCCGTTTGTGGTCTGACTGTGGGAGCTTGGTCCGGTTGTCCCACACTGACCGGCGTCGAGAGCTGGCGCAGCAAAGGCAGGCCCATGGGACGGAGCAGCGGCAAAACCAGCAACACGGCGACCACCAACGCCTGCAATCCGAACGAGGTCAGGGTAGTCAATCGGCGGCGCGAACGCTCGTCCCACGACGAACTGAGTGTATCGTCAAACATAGTGTCCTCCTGAATGAACGCGGTTACCAGCTAGAGACACCGAACCTTGTTGCTGAGGACTAGAGGGAGCAAAGAAAAAAGGCCGCGCAGTAACGCGGCCTCTGGAACTTTTCCGACACTCGTGGTGTCGCGAAAAAACTACTTGGGTTGTGGGGTTGACGCCGGAGCTGCCGGCTTGGGTGCCGCTGGTTTCAAAGGCGCGGGCTTGGCCGATGCTCCTGCAGCCGGGGCCGGGGCGGGCACGCCGGATTGTGTGTTATAAGCCTCTACCACCGCTTTGGTGATGTCCCCTTGATCGCCGTACCAGAGTATCGGGCTTTGCGGCCACGGGTTCGAAGTGTCCACAATCATGGCGAAGCCGTTCTCCTGCGCGTGCTTCACGATCACCGGGGCCATCTTCTGCAGAATGCGCTGAAAAATCTCTTTCTGCTGGTTCTGCGCATCTTCCTGAGCGTCCTGCACCGCGCGATCAAACGATTTTTTCTTGGTCTCGATCTGCTTGACCAGTGTGGCGCGGGCATCGTCGTTCAGTTTGTCACCCTGTTTCTGCAGTTGTTCCTGCAGACTCTGGAGTTCGTCGTTCTGAGCCTTCAGCTCGCTTTGTTTCGGCTCCAACTTCTTTTGCAAGGCCGCGAAGTCGCGCTGGCCTTCGTTTGAACCGACCACCGCCTGCTCAATGTTGATGGTTCCGAGCTTCGAACCGGTGCCAGTCGCTATCGTTGTGGTGGGCGCCGCGCTTGCGGGCGAACTGGCCGCACCCGCTGGGGCGGCACCACCGGTTTGGGCCCATGCAGAAATGATGGAGAAAACCGCAATGGCCAGGAAGGACCGCAGAAACTTGCTTGTCATTGGATCGCTTAAACTCCTTGGAATGGTTCCGGTAAACAGGTTCCGGGAATGACTCAGACTACCCTCTTCAGGCTACACCGGGCCGCACTCACGCCGCCGTCGTCCCGCGTTTGTTCTAACGACCGCTGTCGAGCATCACCTGGAGACAAGACGCACTGGGTTGCGAGCGTCACACGCCGGGGTTGCGGACGTGCCGTCCACCCCTGATCAGCTTTCTCAATGGTGTGGATCAATAGGATTATAGAGAGCTTCCTCCGGTGGCGTCAAACCTTACCGTCTGCGAACCCGCCTCCGAACCCAGCCTCGGAACCTGTCTTTAGAACGTGGTAGCCACGGTGAAGCGGAAAGTCTTGCGTGGCTCCCGCAACAAGAAGCTCGGGGAGTAGACGATCTTGGCAAGGTTATATGTGTAGTTGCCGGCAGCCTCGCTCTGCCCCGAGGGGAACATGTTGCGCGTAATGGGTAACGGCGAGTCCGCCGCGTTATCCAACCGCAGTGGGTTGTAAGCCCAGTAGATGCGGAAAGGCGCGTTGACTACCGGCAGGAACATTTGTAGTTCAAGGCCGGTCGACATCCGGGGGCGCCAGTTGGTCGTGCCCAGTACCTGCAAGTCTTGGGACGGCTGCGGGTTCAATAGGGAACCCGGGGAGCAGGTATTGGCGGTGGCAGTCTGCGACAGGATCGGACATCCTACCGGCGTCCCAATCACGGTCTGGTATTGCTCCGCCGCAATCTGCAACTGCGATCTTCGCAGGATGGGGTCAATGCCCAAGTCGATGAAAGGAGCCAGAGCCACGGGCCCATAGATTGTGATGCGGTACTCCAGGTTGGTCACGATGCTCAGATCGCCACCGGGGAAGGTGATCTGATCAATCGGAATGGGTATGGTCACATTGCCCGCCCGTATGTTCTGCGGGTTCAGGGGGACAGGCGATCCATCGGGATTGGTCAGCGTGATCGACCCCACGTTCGGCAGGAACGCCACCGGGGATACCGAACGTATGTCAAACCCGCGGAGATCGTTCTCGCCGCCCATGTAAGCACGCTGGAATGGCGGCGCAACCAAACCACCATAGCCGGTGATGAAGGACCCCTGAACGTTGAAGCCCAGCGCATTGCGCCGGTTCTGCATCGGAATGAACTGCTTGTACTGAATGATCGGTCGAACCGATCGAATGGTTCCTCCCAAGCCCGCGAGTTCCATCCCCGCCGTAAACTGGTGTCCGTGGTGAGGCGAGATCGGACTGTCCAGCGTATTGAAAGAAAAGTTGGGGAAGATCTTGCTGGTGATGATTCCGTCGAGCGCAACGGGGCCGGAAACACCGCGGAACGCCAGGAATTCGAACAGATTCTTGGAGGCTGAGCTTAAGGCCGCCAGAGAGGATCGGTCAAACGAATAGGTAATCCCGAGGCGCTTGAAAGAGCGATGCAGCGGATAGCTCAACGACGACGTGAACCCGGCGCTCTGCTGCGTGTAATTCTGCAAATTCTGCAGCACGGCGTTCGGCAGGTTGTTCAGGTTCTGCCCGCTGAATATGGAAAGCTGCCGGGCCTGATCATATTTGGTCTTTGTGTAGTAGACGTTGAAACCAAACTGCAGCGGCCGGTCGAACATGTAAGGCTGCGTGAAGCCGAACCGGACGCTTTTCGCCAGATTGCCCGCGCTGACCTGCATCTGAAGCGTCTCACCCAGACCAAGGAAGTTGTTGGTCGCGTAGTTTAGTCCCACGAAAGCGCCTTCCAACCCGCTCACGCCGCCGTTGAGGCCGATGCTGTTCTTGCCTCTTTCGTGAATCTTCAGCGTCAGGTCGACCAGTCCGTCTTTCTCGTCCAGTTGGCGAATGGTGGTGTTGGGGTCGTCTGGCTTCAACTGGTCGAAGTATCCCAGTTGATTCAGGCGCAGCAGGCTCATCTCCCATAGGTGGGAGTTGTAAACGTTGCCTTCTTCCAGCGCGATCTCGCGCCGGATCACTTTGTCGCGCGTGGTGGTGTTGCCCTGAAATTCGATGCGCCGCACATAGAACTGCTTGCCTTCGTCGACGTCGATGTCGAGATAGATCAGCTTCTTGTCGTCGTCAAACCGGGTGTCAGGAATCGAAGTGAAATTGATGTAGCCCAACTGGCCATAGGCCTTGCGGAGGTTCTCCAGACCCTTGGCGATTTTCTCCTTGCTGAAGACGTCCCCGTCCTTGATCGGGAAGATAGCGCGCAGAGCCCTCACGTTCTGAACTGCCTTGTTGTTCTTGAACGTGATCCCGCCCAGTATGTAGCGCTCTCCCTCATCGATGGTCATCGTAATGTCGACCGACTTGCCCCGCCCTCCCTGCAACAGCGGGACGTGGGCGCCTGCGTGGCCGGTGTCGTGAATCTCTGTCTTAGCCTCGCCCACGGTGTTCATCTTGAAATACCCGCGATTCTGGTATTCATTGCGGACGCGTTCCGTATCTTCGTCCAGCTTGGTAGCGTCGTACGTCCTGGAGAAGATGTCTTCCAGGAAGATCGAGTGCGGGATTCCGATGGGCCGCAAGTTCTTCATGGCGTATCGCAGCACTCGCGACTTGACGTTCTTGTTACCTTCGAAAGTGATCTTACCCACCTTGACCTTGGGACCTTCTTTCACCACGAACGTGATCCCGATCGCAGCCGGCGGAATCTGCCTTATTTCCGTCCGGACAGTGGAAAACTGCCGCCCATGTTCGGCCAGCAAGCTTTTTATCGTCACTTCGGCTTTCTTCACCTTGGTTGGGTCGTATTGACTCTCGACCGACAATCCAACCTTCGCTTCCTTGAAACGGTCCAGCACGTCACTGGTAGAGACCGAACTCAGGCCCACATAGTTGATCTCGCGGATGGTCGGCTTTTCTTTAACCTGGATAATCAGCCGCCATCCTTTCGGAGTCTGTTCCCGGCTGAAGCGGATATCCTCGAAATAACCCGTGTTCCAAAGCGAATTGAAATCGCGCTCCAGGGCGGCGGGATCATAAATGTCCCCGGGATGAGTGAAGATACGTGCCTTGACCGTCTCGGCAGGAATACGGCGGTTTCCCTGAACGTTGATCTCAGAGACTATGTCGCTTTGCGCCCAGCTGGCCGGGGTGGAAAGCAGCACCAAGGCGGTCGCGATCGCGAGCACGCATCCCATGCCCTTCATCACGCGGGAAAGCCGTGCGAATGAAGAAGATGGAGGATCAGCAGTGCCGGAAAAACCGGGGTCGTACCCGGACACAGCAATGTCTCGATGAGAGCAAAAGTGAATCGCTACGACCTCAGCCTCTGGGATGTAGGAAAACGATCATTATACGGTAGATAAACAGAAAGCGTCCAAGCGGCCACTCTTGGCGGTGGCTTCATGGAAAGGGCTTGGCCAACTCCACCTCCACCAAGACGGAATAAAACGTGGCGGAGTTGCCCAGATCGGAAAGTTTTTCTGAGGTCAGCACATTGATGTTCCGGAATCCAGGTCCCAGCTTGGCCCAGTTTAGCTTCGCCGAAACCACTCCCGGCTGAACCGCGCCATCCACCCGAGCTTTCAGGAAGATTTCTCCTCGACGGTTGTACACCCTAACCGTCTCGCCGTCGGTAATTCCGCGCGCCCGGGCATCGGTGGAATGCATCTCCAGCAGGTTTGTCTCTTCCATCTCCTTGACCGAAGGCTGGTTCGCAAAGGTCGAATTCATGAAGTTGTCGGCCTTGCGCGCCAGAAGTTCCAGCGGAAGAGCGGCTCCTTGTTTCCCATGGCGAGATTCTTCCGGGGGCTTAAACTCGGCCACCGGATCAAGCCCCAGCGCCTTCATCGCTTCGCTGTACAGTTCGGCCTTGCCCGAAGGCGTGCGAAAGTTGCCGCTCGCGAAAGGAAGAAATGGTTCTGGCTGGCCATTGGCCACTGACCGCTGGCCACCGAAGTTGAGTCGCACCTGCAGTTCCTGCTCCAACCGCTCCCGGCTGATGCCCTCCAGCCATGGATTGTTGGAGGCCAGCGCGCCATCGATCATCTCGTCGATGCTCTCGCCGAAGCACGCGTCCTGGAATCCCATCCGCTCGGCCAGTGCTCGAAACACTTCGACATTCGCGCGGCACTCCCCCAACGGTTCGATCGCCTGGTCCGACACCTGCAGATAGTAGTGACCGTATGCCGCTTGCAAATCCTTGTGCTCGAAGAACGTCGTCGCGGGCAGCACAATGTCGGCGTAGTCGGTGGTGTCGGTGAAAAACTGCTCGTGAACCACGGTAAACAAGTCGGCGCGCTTGAGCCCGCGAACCACCTCGTTGTGATTGGGACAAACCGCAGCCGGATTTGAGTTATACACAAACAGAGCTTTCACTGGCGGGTCGTGGAGCGTATTCAGCGCCTCGCCCAGGCGAACCATGTTGACCACACGCGGGGGGCGTTGACTTCCTTCGGGCTTGAGGTCAGGCCGCCGCAGTGCGTCCTTATTCAAGTCAAACGCGCCGCTGGTCGAAAGGTGGATGCCGCCGCCCGCTTCTTTCAGCGACCCGATGATGCAGGGCAGCATCGCAATCGTGCGCGTTGCCGTCCCGCCACCTTCCGAGCGCTGCACGCCATAGTTGACCCGAATCACCGAAGGTCGCACGGTGGCATATTCACGCGCCAACTTGCGGATATCTTCTGCCGCGATCCCCGTCCACTGCGCCGCACGTTCCGGCGGATAGGCCTTTACTTTCTCGCAAAGGTGGTCGAAGCCAAGCGTGTGTTTCGCCACATAATCGGCATCGTGCAGCCCCTCGCCGATGATCACGTGCATCATCGCCAGGGCCAGCGCGGCATCGGTGCCAGGATTGATCGGAAGATACCAGTCGGCGCACGCCGCAGTTCGCGTCCGGTAAGGATCGATCACCACCAGCTTCGCGCCCCGGCGCCGCGCTTCCACGATGAACGGCCACAGGTGAACATTATTCCCATGAATGTTCGAAGCCCAGGCAATGATGTAACGGGAGTGGATGAACTGCTCGGGTTCAGTGCCGAGCTTCACGCCCATGACAGACTCAAGCCCAGCCTCGCCCGCCGAAGAACAAATCGTGCGCTCCAGTTCCGAAGCG
>DATHOK010000250.1:0-5394 GCA_035484995.1 Verrucomicrobiia bacterium
CTTAGAAGGCAAGACCATCGCGCACTACCGTGTCGTGTCAAAAATCGGCAGCGGGGGCATGGGCGTGGTGTACAAGGCGGAGGACACTCGTCTGCACCGTTTTGTCGCTCTGAAATTTCTTCCCGAAAACGTTAGCGATGATGCGCAGGCACTCGCCCGGTTCCGGCGGGAGGCGCAGGCTGTCTCGGCTCTGAACCATCCGAACATCTGCACCCTGTATGACATTGGGGAAGTAGACGGACGGGCGTACATCGCATTGGAGTACCTGGAAGGCACGGCGCTAAATTGGCTGATCGCGGGTCGGCCCATGGAGCTTGACACTCTGCTGACACTGGCGACTGAGATTGCTGATGGGCTGGGGGCGGCGCATGGGAAAGGAGTGGTGCATCGCGATATCAAGCCGGCAAATATCTTCGTGACCGAACACGGACACGCCAAGATCCTGGATTTTGGTCTGGCGAAAGTGTCAGTCACGCACCACCCGGAGCAGGAAACGCTCGCAGAATCCCACAAGCCCATGCAGACCAAGCCCGGTACGGCCATGGGGACGGTGGCCTATATGTCTCCGGAGCAGGCGCGGGCCAAGGACCTCGACAGTCGGACGGACCTGTTTTCGTTCGGGGCGGTGCTGTACGAGATGGCGACGGGAACGCAGCCGTTTCGGGGGGAAAGCGAAGCGACTATCTACGACGCGATCTTGAATCGGGCTCCAGTACCACCAGCAGAGTTGAATCGCAAGCTTCCGGCAAAACTTGAAGATATCATCCACAAGGCACTGGAGAAAGACCGGCAGCTGCGTTATCAGAATGCTTCAGATGTTCGCACCGACTTGCAGCGCCTGAAACGTGACACCGATTCCAGCGTTTCGCGAGCAACTCCGTCCCCGGTGTCCGCGTCGAAGCGTTACACCTGGGTGCTGTGGACTTTTGTGGCATTGCTGGTAGCGGGATTGGGCGGGTGGTTTGCCGCCAATCGCGGCCGCGCAGCGGTCCAAAATCCACTTGCCAGTGCTCAGTTCACACGGCTTGCCAACTTCAATGGAGCCAAAAGCGATCCTGCTGTTTCGCCAGATGGAAACTTCGCTGCGTTTATTTCCAATCGGAGTGGCGCATTCGACATCTGGCTGATTCAAACGAACGGAAGCAACCTGACAAATCTTACCCTGGGCCGACTCGGGGATGCGCGTGCGCCGCTCCGGGCGGTGGGATTCTCCGGAGAAGGGTTAGAAGTGTGGAGCGCGGGAACCGAAGGCAGGGCGGGAACCGAAGGCAAGAGGCTCATGCTGTGGCCGCTGATTGGCGGGGCGCCACACAATTTTCCAGATGAAAGAGCCGCCGAAGTTGCCTGGTCTCCCGATCGCACTCGGCTTGTCTATCACACCTGGCAACCAGGTG
This sequence comes from Verrucomicrobiia bacterium, assembly GCA_035484995.1. Classification (GTDB taxonomy): domain Bacteria; phylum Acidobacteriota; class Terriglobia; order Terriglobales; family Acidobacteriaceae; genus Sulfotelmatobacter. Next base: position 1,395 of record DATHOK010000250.1, read on the forward strand.
ACCCGACATTTGTCGCGGATAACTACGGCGGCAATCCACGCCTGATCCTGCAAAACGATCCCGGATTGCACAACCACTATCAAGTCTGGTCGAAGGACGGGCGCTGGATTTACTTTGTACGAGGCCGGCCCGCCACCCGTGAGATGGACCTATGGCGCATATCGCCCGAAGGGGGAAAAGCAGAACAACTCACACATCTCAACACTGATATTGCGTACCCGACACCGATCGATGAGAGGACGGTTCTGTTCGTAGCCCACAACAAAGACGGGGCAGGCCCATGGTTGTGGGCGTTCGATGGAAAAACGCGAACTACAAACCGCGTGAGTTCAGGTTTGGAACAATACCGCGCACTGGCAGCAACCGCCGATGGTCGTCGTCTTGTGGCAGGTGTCGTGAACGCTCAGGTTAGCTTATGGAGCATTCCAATCGCCAAGCGCCTCGTCGAGGAACGGGATGTCGAGGCGTTCCAGCTGCCCACCTCGCGCTCCCAAGCACCGCGATTCGGGGGCGGAACGTTGTTCTACCTATCTTCGCGAGACGGGGCTGACGGGCTGTGGAGCTATCGCGACGGAAAAGCGCTGGAGATCTGGAAGGGCTCTGAAGGCGCACTGCAGTCGCCAGCCGCGGTGTCTGCGGACGGGAACGGCGTTGCGTTTGCTGTGACGCGAGAGGGGAAGCAACAGTTGCAATTAATGGCGCCGGATGGAACACGGCTTCGCCCTCTTTCGAGCGATGTTGATGTTCGGGGAACCGCCTCCTGGTCTCCTGACGGCAAATGGATTGTCGTGGCGGGCAACGACCGCAACGGACTGGGCATATTCAAATTTCCTGTTGACGGCGGCTCACCGATCCGGATTGCAAGCGGGCCGTACCTCGATCCTGTATGGTCGCCGCGTGGAGACTTAATTGTATTCAGTGGCCCCCAGGTGTTCACGCTCGCGCCGCTGCTCGCAGTGCACCCGGACGGCACGCCGGCGAAGCTGCCGGAGATCAATGTGCAGCGCGAAGGTGAGCGGGCCCGCTTTCTGCCCGATGGCACTGGTCTGGTTTACATGCTGGGAAATACGATGGCCGAGCAGGACTTCTGGCTGCTCGACCTTCGCACGATGCGCTCGCGGCGGTTGACTCGATTGACCAGTTCGGCCGTAATGCGCACCTTTGATATCAGTCCAGATGGCAGCCGAATTGTATTCGACCGCTTAACCGAAGATTCGGACGTACTTCTCATTGATCTTGCGACGGATCAAGCTCGACGGTAGTCGGCCACACATTCGCAACGAAATTTGTTCATTCCCTTCAAGAGGCTGCCAAGTTTCGACGAAACCGGCATTACCTCAGAGAATCTCCCAACCGGAGTGAGGATCAAGAACGTCGCGTATTTTCTGAGCAAGGTCCTTCGGTAGCCGGATCGTTGTCTCTCTTCCATCGGCTTCGATTCCCATGAATATGTGGGCAGCCTTACCCGGTATACGCTCGGCAAGCTCCCAGTAAAGATGGCAGGATCTGCCCTTGTCGTCCGTACCGAGCCAGATGCTGCTTCTTGTGCTCATCTATCTCCTGCGAAAGCCTACCAGATTGCTGATCGGCGTAACATCGCGATTACGCTTGTTGACCCCGAAGTTGGCAAATTCTAAATGAGTGTTTGCCCCGAACTTTTTTCACTCCCCTCGCACATTTCATTTCTCTCCTCCGCAAAATTCCGCTATCCTCTACCCCGGATGACCACGCTGCCTCTCTCCGAGCTTCTCGGCGCCACGGTGTATGACCCGTCCGGCGCGGCAACCGGACACGTGCGCGAAGTCACCCTCGCCCCACAAGAAGACCGCAACCGCATCGCCTCCTTCATCGTCAAAACCAAATCCGGCAACCGCGTCCTTCCTCATTCCGCCGTCACCACGATCAACGGCGACATTCACACTTCCACCAAATCCGCCGACTGGCCTGCCGCCAACGGCGCCGAAGGCTTGTTCCTTCTAGAACGCGATCTCCTCGATCAGCAGGTCATCGACATCAACGGACGGAAAGTCGTCCGCGTCAACGATGTCGACCTGCAAGTCGACTCCCTCACCGAGGCCGGCCACCCTCATGCCATCCTCCGCATCCAATCCGTCGACATCGGCGTCCGCGGCGCCATCCGCCGCCTTCTCCGCGGACTCGCGCCCCGCCCCGCTCTCCATCTCCTGCTCCAGCGAATTCCTCCCCGCAACATTCCCTGGAGTTTTGTCGATCTCATCGAAACCGATCCCGCCCGCCGCGTTAAACTCAAGATCTCCAACGAAGGCCTCGCCACTCTCCATCCCGCCGACATCGCCGACATCGTCGAAGACCTCGCTCCCGATGAGCGCGAAGCCGTCTTCCGCACTCTCGATGAAGACGTAGCCGCCGAAACTCTCGAAGAAGTCGAACCCAGCGTCCAGAAATCCATCGTCGAATCCCTCGACTCCGAACGCGCGGCCGACATCGTCCAGGAAATGGATCCCGACGCCGCCGCCGATCTTCTCGCCGATCTCCCGCAGGATCGCACCGAGCAAATCCTCGTCGAGATGAAGCCCGAGGCCAGTCAGGAAGTCGTCGAACTCCTCGAACACAAAGAAGAAACCGCTGCCGGCCGCATGACCACCGAGTTCCTCGCTCTTCCGGTAACCGCCACCGTCGAGAATGCCATCGGCGTAATGCGCGAGTTCGAAGGCGGTATCGAAACCGTCAGCACCATCTATCTCGTCGATTCCCACGGCACCCTGGTAGGCGCCGTCCCCCTCGTAAAATTGGTCCTGTCCCAGTCCGACACCCCACTGCTTTCTCTAACTCAGGAACCCCTGGTGCTGACCCACAAAGAAACCAGCGACAGCGAAGTAGCCGAGCTCTTCGACAAATACAATCTCGTAACCCTCCCCGTAATCGACGAACACAACAAACTAGCAGGCGTGATCACCTCCGACGACGTAATCACCATGCTCCGCAGCAAACTATAGGGATTTGGTTGTCATCCTGAGAGAGCGCGTTCTTTGCGCGAACGAAGGACCCGGGCGAGCCGCGATATGTGTCGCGCTTTTTGCGACACATCTCGCGCTTGGCTCGCTTCCTTATTTCACTGACCACTGCCCACTGGCCACTGTTTATAATCATCAGTTCCAAGGAGACCCCTTTGCCCTTCGACGACCTCCGCCAATGGATCGCCGCACTCGACCGCGCCGGCGAACTAAAGCGCATAAAAACCGAAGCCGACCCAATCCTCGAAATCGCCGAAATCACCGACCGCGTGAGCAAGTCGAAAACCGGAAAACCAGGCGGCCCCGCCCTCCTATTCCAAAACATCAAAGGCTACCCCGGCTCCCAGCTCCTGATAAACCAATTCGGCTCCGAAGCCCGCATGAAACTAGCCCTGGGCGTCGACTCCTTCGACGAATTCGCCGACCGCATCAAAATGTTCCTCGACATGAAATCCCCCCAAGGTTTCCTCGACAAGCTAAAAATGCTCCCCCTCCTGACCGAAGCCGGAAAGTTTTTCCCAAAAACGGTCCCTACCGGCCCCTGCAAAGAAGTAATCAAGCGCGACAATTTCTCCCTCCTCGACTTCCCCATCCTCCAATGCTGGCCCCAAGACGCCGGCCGCTTCATCACCCTCCCCTGCGTAGTCACCCGAGACCCAAAATCCGGCAAGCGAAACGTAGGCATGTACCGCCTCCAGGTCTACGACGCAAAGACAACCGGCGCACATTGGCAGCGACAGAAGATCGCGGCCGAGCATTATCGTCAAGCCTTAAGAAATACAGTTCCGGGTGCAGAGGGTGCCCCATCCTCGTCGCGTTCTTCGCGACAGGGTGGGGATTCTGACTTCCCGTCCTCGACCGCCCGTGTAGATCTAATGGCCCGCACCTCGGGAGGCCAAGTAGTCTCCGAGAAAAATCATCCTAAAGGCCGCATGGAAGTCGCCGTAGCCATCGGCACCGACCCCGCCGTAACTTTCTCCGCGATAGTCCCCGCTCCGCCAGACGTC
>DATHOK010000251.1:0-5087 GCA_035484995.1 Verrucomicrobiia bacterium
GTCTGCCGCTACGGAGGCGAGGAATTCGGGATTCTGCTGACTCAAACCAATGCCAAGCACGCCATGAAAATCGCCGAAAAGCTGCGCAAGATGGTGGAAGGCTGGCTGTTCCCCGGCGTGCCCAGGACCGTCACCATCAGCGCTGGCGCTGCCGCCTTCCCCGAACAAGGCACCACCCGCGACGAGTTGGTTAGGGCTGCAGACTCCGCTCTGTACGCCGCCAAACAGGCGGGGAGGAACAAGGTTTGCCTGGGAACGTTGGCGCGCGTCCACTCGATAGGTTCTTAGATAAGCGGCCACTGCTTCTAGATGTCGAGTGAGCCGACGGCCATCCGCCGACGAAGCTGCTCCATCTGCTGCTGGATTTTCTCCCGGCTCTTCTGTAGCTCTTCCTGAACCTTCGGCCGGAGTTCGCGCCTCAGCTTCTCGGCCTGTTCCCTCAGCTGTTTCTCCTGATCGCATGTAGCTTTGCGCATCTCCTCAGACGCCTTGCGGCTTTCCTCTCTTGCCAGCTCCATCTGAGGCCGGAGTTTAGCAATCTCGTTCTGCACTTCAGTTAACTCGGCTCGAGTTTCCGCGCTCAGTTCAGGAGCCTGCAGGCTTTGCTCAATCATCTCGCCGGAGTCCCTGCGTTCGGGCAATGTGATGGTAAGAGTTTGCTCCTTCTTGTCGCGGATCACGCCCACGCTAACTGACCCGGCGCTGTGGGAGTGCAATACGTGGGTGAAGTCGCTGGTGTCATGAACCGGTTGGTCGCCGACGCGCGTGATGACGTCGCCGGCGCGCAGCCCGGCTTTATCGGCACGACTTCCCTTTTCCACCGAACGAACCAGGACTCCACTTCCGTTCTTCGCGCCAAAAAACTCGCCCAGTTGCGGCGTAAGGTTCTCCACCATCAGGCCGCTGCGCATCGAGGACTGCACCACCACAACTCCGATATTCGGAGCATCGAAGTCGGGTAGGTTGGGAATCGGCGGAATCTCGATGTGAACATTCCTATCCCAGTCGTTGTCTTTCCCGGACATGTGAGCAAACTCGTTGCGGCGGTCGGCCAGTTGCACCTTGATCGTCAGAGGTTGTCCATCGCGGCTGATCCCGAACGTAACCACGCGTCCCGCCGGAGTTTCATGGATCAACCGCTGCAATTGCGCCTTGCTTTGGATGCTCATTCCGTTCATGGTCAAGAGAACGTCGTGTTCCTTAAATCCAGCTTTGCCCGCCGGAGCATCCTGGTCGACCATCGTCACTTCGACGCCTTGTTCTTCCCTCAGCTTCAGGGTGCCGAGCCGATCGGCCGTAATATCCGCAATGTCCACGCCGAGGTAAGCGCTCGCCCCAGAATCTTCGCTGGGGATGCCCATAGGTTGCGAGGGATCAACCGTCCATCTTTGCGAGGCATGCGACAGGTTGAGGAGCAAAGGAAGCACGGCGATCGTCGTCAAAATGTGTTTGCGCATGGCCAACCTCCTGGAATATTCCTGTGTTGTTATCCTGAGGCGGGCGCCCTTTTGCCCGCCGAAAGCCCACCCTGAGCGACGTAGACGGGGACCGGGCGAGTCGCGCCATGCGGCGCCCTCTTTGCGACGCGATGCTGGCGCGTCTGGCTCGCTTCCTTACTGATTCGCCCGCCGGAAGCAGATATCACCCGTCGTCGTCCTCACCTTCACCACGGGACCGCCTCCGTTCAACTTGCCCTCCGCGGTAAGCGTCTTCGGACTCCACTGGCCGCCTTCGCTGGCGACGTGGATATCCGGAAAGTCAGAAGTAATGTGGTGCCCATTGCCCAAGTCCACGCTGGCACGCACCGAGATCGCCACATCGGGAGCGATATAAACCGTAATGTCCCCCGCGGAAGTTTCAAGCATGGAATCGCTGGGTGGCGCTCCGGTCTTTACCAGCTTCACGACGATGCCGCCCGCTCCGGTCTCAACCCGCGCCGATGGAACCCCGTTCAGTTCAATCCCGCCGCCGCCTGTGTGAGCCTCCACATGGCCCTTAGCAGAAGCGAGGTGGATGCTGCCTCCGCCGGTCTCAATCTCAGCCGCCCCACCAACGTCTCCCAGGTCGATGCTGCCCCCTCCGGTTTCCGCCTTCACTTTGCCTGTGCACTGTTTTACCTGAATTCCGCCGCCCCCGGTCTCGATGCTCGCGCCCTGCGTGGCCGAAATAATCTCGACGCTGCCTCCGCCGGTTTCCGCAATGATCTTCCCGTTGGCGTGATGCACCTCAATCGAGCCCCCGCCGGTATGCAGGCCAATATCGCCAGTGATGGTTCCCACATCAATGGATCCGCCGCCCGTTTCCGCGTGCGCGCCCCCGCCAATGTCATCCAGGTGCATGCTGCCGCCGCCGCTCTCTGCCTCCACGCGCCCGGCGACGCCGGTGGTGTCAATGTTGCCACCCTCAGTTTCGATCTTCACCAGGTTAATCTCGCGCGGCACATTAATGGCGAACTCTCCTGAGAAATGCCGCGGCCGCCCGCCCTGCCAGTCGCCAACGATCCAGGCCGTGTCCCCGCGCACGTAGGCCGTGAGCTTGTAGGACTCGAACTGGCGTTTGGCTTCCTGCTCGGAAGAGGTATAAGAACGAGTATGAATGATATAGTTGATGTCCCGCTGTGAGCCGCCCTTGACGATCACTGAACCAACATCTACTTTGACCCGCAAGGTTTTCACCGCGGCCAGCGAACCGTTGACTTCCTGGCCCCAGGCTCCTCCTTCGCGGGAAATGTGCGCTTCCTGCGCCAATGTCAAGGGCGCAAGTACAACCAGCATGCCAAGCAAGCCGGCGAATTGTGGCGAACGTTTCAAAATAACCCACCTCTGTTTCTTAAGTCTGTTCAATCAATTTCCGGCAACTGCGCCAGCATCGTCCGCGCTTGCGACTTGATGTACTGGCTTTGATCCTTCGCTGCCAGAGTCATCAACACTCCGCGCACGCTGCCATCCGCTTTCACCGGCTCAATCAGTCGCAGAGCTTCGGTGCGTACGCCGGGGTTTGCGTCACTTACCAGAGCCTCGAGCACCGCATCGCGCACCCGCACATCATCCTTCACAAACCCGCCCAGGCCATCCAGAGCCTTCAACCGCACTCCCGGATTCGTGTCATAACGCAGCGCATAAATGAGCGCATCGCGCACTTGCGAAACATCGGGCTTCTGCGTCAGCAGATCCACGGAATCCATGCGCACGCCCGAATTGTAGTTATTCCGGGCTGCGAACAGCAGCAATTGCTGGATGCGCTGATCATTCATCGATCCTTGCGTCTCCAGCGTGGAGACGGTGTCGTACTTGATGTCGATTTTATTGGTGCCCGGTTCCTGCGTGATGGAACGGATGCCGGTGATCGAAGCCTCGGCGGGAGCGGAAGTGGGAGTCGCGGTGGTGGGTGAACTTGCCAGCGGATGATCGAATACCCGGTAAGAAGCCCCCACTCCACCGGCAAACCCAAGAATCAGAATCACCGACGCCAGCGCGGGCGAGAAGCGCACCTGCCGCAGCCAGTTCGCTGGATCGAATGCCAGACGATGCCAGAAGCGTCCCTGCTCAGCCGTCTCCAGCGCTTCCTGCAGCCTCATACGCGAAGCCGCCAGCAGGTTGGGGGTTGGCTCCGCCGCCCGGTCCTGCGACAAGATAGCGTGAAACTTCTGCTCCGCGTTCAATTCGGCAGCGCAATCGGCGCAGCGCGCCACATGCTGCTCCAGTTCGTGGCGCGCATCATCGGCCAGTTCGCCATAAACATGCAGCGTGATATTTTCTCGAACCCATTCACATTTCATAGCAACCCCCGTTTCAAGGTTCTTCAGGTTTCGATGTTTCAAGGTGTCTGAAACCTTGAAACACTAAAACTTTGAAACCTTTTCACCTCATATCCGCCAATGCCCCGCGCAACTTCTGCGTGGCCCGGAACAGCGTATTTTTCGCAGTCTCTTCCGTCGTATGTAAAATCTCGCCCACGGTACGCAATTTCAATCCGTGGTAATGCTTCAGCTCAAACACCATGCGCTCCCGGGGAGTCAACTTCTCCAGCGCACCGGAGATGCGCGACCCCAACTGCCGCCGCATCAAATCGCGCTCCGGATTCGCTCCCGCCCGTCCGTCCGGCACCTGATCAAGCAGGTCGTATTCCCCGCCGGACGCGTCCTTCACCACCGGCGCGTCTTCCTTGCGCACATTCTTCTTGCGCAAGTGATCCAGGCAAAGATTGGTCACGATGCGGTAAATCCAGGTATAGAACGAACACTCGAAACGAAAACTTCCGATGTTCTTATAAGCCTTAAGGAAGGCGTCCTGATAAACATCCTGCGCGTCTTGTTCGGTCCCCGTCAGATGCAGCGCCAGCCGCAACACCGCCTGATCGTAGTAACGCACGAGTTCCTCGAAGGCGGCGCGGTTCCCGCTTTGCGCCTCGCGGATGAGGATCGTATCGTCGATGCGGCGTTCTTGCCCAGCCATGCGGCCCCGCGTGGGGTCCTGGTTCCCGCTGACTCTTTCGGCCCTCGTCTTCAGTGAGGAAATCCGTTCACCAACCGCAAGTGTTACTGCCAAAACATCGGCCGGCATGTTTCGTCGTATCCTCTACTGCCCGGTGTCAATGCCGTACCCGGGCTTGCACAGGAATAGACGGTCAGTCAGTGGAACCGTGAGCAGAAATTATAGGCTGCCGGGGAATTTTATGCCGCCTAGGTGTTTCTTTCGTAATGGTTTAGCGGGAAACAGAACAGGCAAACACCGTCAAGAAAGCTGATTTGGCAAAGAAAATGCCCTGAAGTTGATGCAGTTGAAGCGTCGCCGCAGTCGCCAGCTGCGCCATTCATTAGCCCGCACGTAAGTGCGGTTTGATCAGTGCGCTGTCCGCATCAGAGCAGCCCCAATCAGGATGGTGAGCCCGCAAACAATGTTCACCGCAGACCAGAAAGCACGCCTGGCCTGCATCCTCCGAAGCGCATCGGACGGCAGAGCGAGCAGAAAAGTGATGGAGAATAGTCCGAGCGCCCCCATCATCTTGATCATGAAGTAAAAGAGGTAGAGCCGCTGTTGGCTGACATGCGGATAGACTTGCGTCCATTGAATAACGCCGGTGACGGC
>DATHOK010000252.1:0-4753 GCA_035484995.1 Verrucomicrobiia bacterium
CATATCTTCAGTCTTCTCTTTTCCGCGAGTGCGCACATTCACTTTGCCAGCCTCAGCCTCTTTATCCCCCACGACAAGCAGGAATGGCACTTTCTGCATGGCATGCTCGCGAATCTTCGCATTCATCTTTTCATTGCGCGCATCCACCTCCACGCGCACTCCAATGGCCTTAAGCTGATCCGCAACTTTCTTGGCATAGTCCACATGCCTCTCGCTGATCGGGATCATCGCCACCTGCACCGGCGACAGCCACACCGGAAACGCTCCGGCGTAGTGCTCGATCAGCACACCGAAGAACCGTTCAACCGAACCATAGAGCGCGCGATGCACCATCACCGGCTGCTTGCGCGAACCATCTTCGGCGACGTACTCCAGACCAAAGCGCTGCGGCAGGTTGAAGTCAAACTGCACCGTCGAGAGTTGCCAGAGCCGTCCGATCGCATCGACCAGCTTGATGTCAATCTTCGGCCCGTAAAACGCCGCCTCACCAGGAATGGTCTTGTACTCGATCTTCCGGCGATCCAGCACCTTCTTAAGCGATTCAGTCGCGTGGACCCACTGCCCTTCACTGCCCACGAAATTCTTCCGGTCGTCCGGATTCCAAGTCGAAAGCTCCGTCTGGAACTGGTCGAAGCCAAAATCCTTCAGCACATCCAGAGCAAAATCCAGACAGCTGGCAATCTCATCCTCAATTTGCTCCGGAGTGCAGAAAATATGCGCGTCATCTTGAGTAAACCCGCGAACCCGCAACAACCCATGCATCACGCCGGAGCGCTCGTAGCGATAAACCGTCCCCAATTCTCCCAGCCGCACCGGCAAATCGCGATACGACTTCAGCGAATCCTTGTAAATCAGTATGTGCCCCGGACAATTCATCGGCTTCAGCCGGTATTCGGCGTCGTCGAGCTCCATGGCGTCAAACATGTTCTGCGCGTAATAGCCCTCGTGCCCCGAGGTAAAAAACAACTGACGCCGCGCCACATGCGGCGTATAGACGAGCGAGTAACCGCGCTTCAGGTACTCCTCCCGCATCCAGTCTTCCATCTGTTTGCGGATGATCCCGCCCTTGGGATGCCAGAAAATCAGCCCAGGCCCAGCCAACTCCTGAATCGAAAACAGATCAAGCTGCTGCCCCAGCACACGGTGGTCACGCTTCTTCGCCTCTTCCACTTGCTGCATGTGCGCATCGAGATCCTTCTTCGAGAAAAACGAAGTCCCATAAATGCGCTGCAGTTGCGGATTCTTCTCATCCCCCAGCCAGTAAGCGCCCGCAATATTCAGCAGCTTGAACGCCTTGATCTTCCCCGTCGAAGGAATATGCGGCCCGCGGCAGAAATCAACAAACTTGCCGGTGCGGTAGATCGAAATCTTTTCATCGGGCTTGGTGAACTGCTCGATGAAATGGCACTTCATGAAATCGCCTTCCTTCTTAAACTCCGCCAGACCCTGGTCGCGCGGCAGAAACTCGCGCGCGTAAGGGATGTTCTGCTGCACCAGTTCCTGCATCTTCTTCTCGATTTTTTCCAGATCCTCCGGAGTGAACGCGGTGGGCCGGTAAAAGTCGTAAAAGAATCCGCTCTCAGTCGCCGGACCATGCCCCAGCTTGGTCTCCGGAAAAAGTTCGAGCACCGCCGCAGCCAGCAAGTGGGCGGACGAATGCCGGTAAACGTCGAGCGCCTCCGGATCTTTCTCGGTCAACAAACGAAGGTCAGTATCTTTTTCAAGCGGACGGGTAAGGTCGATCAGATCCCCGTTAGTCTTGGCGGCCAAAGCCGCATCCGCCAGCCGCGGACTGATCGACTTCGCAATATCGAGCGCAGTCGTGCCCTTCGGAACATCCTTCACGCTCCCATCCGGAAGCTTCACATGAATGCTGTCTGCCATAAAGTTGAGACCTGCAGGTGTACTGAATCATTCAGTTTATGGGAGGGATTCGGGAGGGTCAAACCGAGGCTGGAACAAGTAGAAAGGCCGAAGGCGGATCTGCTGACCCGCCCTCCCCATTAGAAATTAGTTTCACATCGCCACATCTTTAATATGCGTAGCGATGTACCAGGTATTTCCGAACGCGTCCCGCACCCCGGCCTGCCGGTCGCCGTAAGGCTGGTCGGTTGGTTCCTGGAACGACGTCGCGCCGGCCGCCACAGTCTGCCGGTAAACCGCATCCACGTTCGGCACATACAAGTAGAACATCGCCGGCATCGACTCGTACTTGCCGTGTGCCTCGCCCATCTCCACCACAGAGTCGCCGATGCGAATCTGCGCGTGGTGTACCACACCGTCGGGCGACGCGTACTTCGCCAGCTCCTGCGCCCCGAACGCGCGCTTCATGAAGGCGATCAGCGGCTCGGCACGTCGCGGATGCAGGTACACGTTCACATTGTGCAGTCCCTGGGGAATGTAGCTCTCTCCTTTATTTGTCGCGATGTACCAGAAGTTTCCCGCCGCATCTTTCACCGTGGCGGAGCGCTCGCCGTAATCCTGATCCCGCGGCGCGTCGATCGAAGTCGCACCCGCTGCCAGCGCCTGCTTGAACACCGCGTCTGTGTCCTCCACATAGAGGTGCAGCGCGTTGGGATGCAATGAGCCGGGGAATTTCTGGCCCGGAACACCGCCGCCAATCATCAGCATGGAATCGCCAATACGGACCTCCCCATGCACGCCACCCCCAGGCGTGGCCGTGCGGAATAGTTCTTCCGCCCCAAAAGCCTTGCTAGCAAAGTCCAGCAGCGCCGGACCGTCCTCGGCCACCAGATATGGCGAGACCATGCGGAAGCCGGGCGGCACCGGATCCACTTTCACCTCGTCCTTCGCCGACATCTTTCCGCCCTCGGGCCCAGTCGTCATCCCCTTCATGCGCCGGTGCATCTCGTCCACCGACATTTCTTCCTTCACCGTGGAAATGTTCCAGGTATAGCCAAAGGGATCGACAAAGCTCCCCTCGCGGCGCCCATAGAACTGATCTTTAATCGGCAGAATCGTTTTGAGCCCGGCAGTTACAGCCCGCTTCGCGAAAGAATCGACGTCTTCCACCTGCAGGCTCAACTGCACCGGCGAACTTCCCAGCGTTTCCGCGCTGAATCTTCCGCCCTCCGGCCACTCCTCGGAAAGTATGATTCGCGAGTCGCCGATCGTGATATCGGCGTGCGGGATTGATCCTCCGACTTCGAATCGCATGTTTTCCTTCGCGCCAAAGGCTTGCTTATAGAACTCAATCGCCTTCGCAGCGTCCTTGAAAGTTAATCTGGGCGTCGCGGTCGTATGAACGGCGGCAATAGGTTCGGCAAAAGTGCTCATGGTTTTTCTCCCTTCCAGTAATTCTGATTTAAGTCGTGCCTTGAATTTCTCCCGCGGCAGATCGCGCAAGTCCGCAGCTAGACGCACCAGTGGCTTGACGCTGGCCTCGACCTTTGCCGGCCTGCCGTCCGACCGGGCCAGCAGCGCTTCCACGGCCCGGTTCAGCTGCTCGACCTTCTTCGCGTCGCCATTCGGCGGATTCAGAGAGCGCTTAGGCATCGGCACCCTCCATGCGCGCCCGCAGGCTCGTCAGCGCGCGGAACTGCAACTGCTTCACCGCGCCTTCGGTCTTGCGAATCTCCCGCGCCACTTCCTTAATGCTTTTCTGTTCCACAAACCGCAGCACCACCACGCGCTGCTGCTCAGCGGGCAGCGTGTCGACCAACCGAAACAAAGTTGCCCGCCGTTCCACTTCTTCGAACTCAGCGTTGCTCGCCGGGGCGGATTCGATCAGTCCCGGCTCGTCCGCCACCTGCTCTCGATTCGTGCGCTGCCAGCGATCCGAAATCAGATTCGCCGCAATCCGGTAGAGCCACGCCGCAAACGGAATCCCCCGCCACTCAAACCGCTGCAGATTGGCCAGCGCATGATGAAACACCTCGGAGGTCAGATCCTCGGTCTCCGCACGATCCCCCACCCGCCGCACCACGTAGGCATACACCCGCTCGAAATTGTTCTCGTAAAGCTCCGCAAAGCACGCAGGGTCCTTCTGCGCCGCCTCGACTAGAAGGCGCTCGTCCGCTTGGCGTTCTTTGTTACGAGCCGTCAGAGCCTTCAAACAGATTCTCCGCGCGGAGTAGTCTTACACAGGGATAACGGCTGAGGTTAGGGAAAAGTTACGGAGGAAAAACGGGAACGATACGGGAGCGTTCTCCAAGATATATGTTGCGCCGTGACCGAGACACGCGCAAGGAGGTAGATTGACGCCACAAACACAAGCCCGTCCGAACGAGAATAACGAGGGTCTTTCATGGCGAACAAGAGTCCTTCTTGGTTGCATAGCGACCTTTACAGGAGTAGTTGGGTCGCTCGGGATGGGACTTGGCTTCGCGGCGTTGCCCGCCGTGCTGATCATAGGCACAATTGTACAGTCGCGTTTCCCCCATCTCGGCCGGGGGCTTATATGCTTCGGGGCGATTCTGACGAGCGCTGTCGTTTTTTCCGTCGGAATATTCACTCTTCTTGAAACACGCACCGCTGACCTACCCGGACGCTCGGCCCTCGTTGCCGCGTCGGTCATTCTCATGGGTTTGTGCGACTGGGTCATACTGGTAAACGAGCTTAGAATGGGGCGCAGACAAAAAGCTAAAGTTGACGCGTCGGCGCCTCCATCCTAAGCGGGCTATTTCAGCGACGTTCTCGCGTCGTGCCGCGCATACAACCGCTGCCCCACAAAATCCACAGGCCCCATGTGACATCCAACCTTGCGCCTCACCCGTAATCTGCGTCATCATTG
>DATHOK010000253.1:0-4988 GCA_035484995.1 Verrucomicrobiia bacterium
CACGACCGCCGTCTCCCGCGTCGCACGCTCGGCCAGCGAAATCGCCGAAGTCCCAATGTTCCCGCCCACCAACGTCGAAAGTCCGCCCGCAGCCAGAATCTCCCCGGTAAGCGTGGTCGTAGTAGTTTTCCCGTTCGACCCAGTAATGGCCACAATCGGTCCCGGCAGAAACTGCGCCGCCAGCTCAATCTCCCCAATCACCGCCTCGCCCATGGCGCGAGCCTGCACCAGCATCGGCGCGTCGACGGGAACCCCCGGACTGACCACAATCAGATCCTGCCCGCGAAACGTGCGTTCGCCATGCCCGCCCGTCTCAACCGTAATCCCATGATCGAGCAGCGCGGGGATCTCGTTGCGCAGTTCATCTCCGCTCTTGGTGTCAGAAACAGTAACCCGTGCCCCATGCGCTTTCAAAAACAGCGCCGAAGCCACCCCAGACTTCCCAAGGCCCACCACAAGCACGCGTTTGTCTTTGAGTTCCATCAAAAAAGTGGTCAGTGGCCAGTGGTCAGTGACCAGTAAAACCAAGAACGAATGTCATCGGCAAGCCTTTGCTGGCCACTGGCCACTGATCACTGGCCACTGTTTTATCACCTCAACTTCAAAGTCGTCAGTGCGAACAGCGCAAACACCAGCGACGCGATCCAGAACCGCACAATAATCTTCGATTCCGACCATCCCATCAACTCAAAATGATGATGCAGGGGCGCCATCTTGAAAATCCGCTTCTTGCGCAGCTTGTACGATCCCACCTGCAGAATTACCGACATCGCCTCGATCACAAACACTCCACCAATAAACGGGAGCAACAGTTCCTGCTTGATGATCACGGCGACCGTCCCAATCGCCCCGCCCAGGGCTAGCGATCCCACGTCGCCCATGAAAACTTCCGCGGGATGTGCGTTGTACCAGAGAAATCCAATCGATGACCCGACCATCGCCCCGCAGAAAATCGTCAGTTCGCCGACCTGCGGCATGCGCGGGATTTCCAGGTAGGTGGCGAAAGTTGCGTGCCCGCTTACGTAAGTGAGCACGGTAAGCGCGCCCGCGGCAATCACCGTACAGCCAATCGCCAGCCCGTCCAGCCCGTCCGTAAGATTCACCGCGTTGCTCGAACCCACAATCACCAGCACCACGAATGCGATGAAGGGCACGAAAGCCAGCCCCCACAGGTGCGGATTACGCTCCAGAGTCTCCACCACCAGATCGGGATGAAACTGTTTGAGGAAAGGAACAATCAGCTTGGTCGAATACATCCCATAGGTCTGCATGGTGATCAGCATCACCGCAATGACCACGCTGGTCGCAATCTGCAACCCCAACTTGGCTCGCGCGGTTAACCCCAGATTCCGGCGGCGCGCCACCTTCGTGTAATCGTCGGTGAATCCAATCGCCGCAAACGCGCATGTGGCAAACACCGCAATCCATACGAACCGGTTGCTCAGATCCGCCCACAGCAACGTAGGCACCACAACGGCGATTGCAATCAGCAACCCGCCCATCGTCGGCGTCCCAGCTTTTTTCTGATGAGCCTTCGGACCTTCTTCACGAATATATTGTCCAATCTGGAATTCGCGCAGCCGGTTGATCACCAGCGGACCCACGATCAGAGCAGTAAACAACGCAGTAAGACTGGCAAATGCGGTGCGGAACGTCAGATAACGGAAGATGCGGAACGGCGCAAAATAATGTTGCAGCTTCAGGAACAACAACCAGTAGAGCAATCAGCCTCCGTCCCTCTCCGTGATCTCAACTTCGTGAGACTGCGCCAGCCCAGCGCGCCTTCAACACTTCCAGCGCCTTCTCCAGCTTCACTCCGCGCGAAGCCTTCAACAAGACAACGTCTCCATCCCGTGCCTCGCGCGCCAGCCATTCGCCAGCTTCCTCGGGCGTCGCCACGAACTCCGCCGGAGTTCCCGCCTTTCGCGCGCCATTGATCATCGCCTGCGCCAGTCCCCTCACTCCAACCAGCACATCGATCTTCTTCTCTGCGATATGCTCGCCAGCCTGGCGGTGCATCTCTTCGCCCGCCGGCCCCAACTCCAGCATCTCGCCCGCCACCACAATGCGCCGCTTGGCCGTCATCGTGGCCAGAGCGTCCACCATCGCTTCCAGCGCCTTCGGATTCGAATTGTAGCAATCGTTGATCACCGTGATGTTACCCACTTGGAGAACCTGCCCGCGCTTATCCGCCGGAGCCAACGTAGCCAGCGCTCCGACCGCCTCTGCAGGCTTAAGCCCGCGCTCCAACCCCACCGCAACCGCCGCCAGCGCATTCAGCACGTTGTGCTCCCCGACCAGCGGCAGCGTCGCGTGTTCCCGAACGCTTGCGATCACCACATCGAACTCCGCGCCGTCCGTTCCCTTCGACTGGACATTCTTCGCACGCACGTCCGCGCCTGCCCGTGTGCCATACATCACAACTTTACCCTTGAAGTCGCGTCCAAACTGCGAAACATACTCGTCATCGGCGTTCAACACCGCCACACCACTCGCGGGCAGCGACTCCACCAGTTCATATTTCGCCCGCGCAATCCCCGCCAAGGAATCAAAAAACTCCAGATGCACCGGCGCGACGTTCGTCACAACTCCGATCTCCGGCTGCGCGATCTTTGCCAGCGCCCGAATCTCCCCCGCGTGCGACATCCCCATCTCAATCACGGCCACGTCGTGCTCAGGCTCTAGCTTTAACAGCATCAGCGGCAAGCCGAAATGATTATTGAAGTTCCCTTCAGATTTCAGCACCCTAAGCCGCGTTCTGAGAACATGAGCGATCGCTTCTTTCGTGGTCGTCTTCCCCGCCGATCCCGTCACCGCGACCAGCGGCTTGCCCCAAAGCTTCCGCACCGCCGTGGCCAGAGTCTGCAACGCCGCCAGCGTATCTTCCACAGCGAGCAACCTCGTCTCGTGCGGATAGCGGCCCAGTTGATCCTTGCGCACAACCGCCGCAATTGCACCATTTCTGAGCGCCTGCTCAACGAAGTCGTGCCCATCCAGCCGCTCACCCTTCACCGCAAAAAAAAGCTGGCCCGGCCCCACCGTCCGCGAGTCAATCGAATACTCCTGCACCACTTCTTCGGGCGAAAACTCCACCACGGCGGAAACAAACTCGGCGATCCTGGCGAGCGTCAGCTTCATGCCTTCGCTCCAGCCTGAGCAGCCTGGCATTCAAACCCCGCTGCCTGCAGCGCCCCGCGCGCAACTTCCAAATCGTCAAATGGAACAGGCCCCTCCCGCGTGACCTGCACCTTCTCATGCCCTTTGCCCGCCAGCAGCACGATGTCTCCCGGCCGCGCCTCGCCAATCGCCAGCGCGATTGCCTTGCGCCGGTCCGGCTCCACGCTGTACTTCACCCCGGTTTTCTGCAGACCCACCACCGCGTCATTAATAATCGCCACCGGATCCTCACTGCGAGGATTATCCGAAGTCAGCACCACGAAATCACTTCCCCGCCCCGCAGCCTCGCCCATCAACGGACGCTTCTTCCGGTCGCGATCTCCTCCGCATCCGAACACCGTCAACACTCGTGTCTTCGCCGCAGAAACCAACTCTCGCGCCAAAGCCGTCAGATTCCGCAGAGCATCGTCGGTATGCGCATAGTCCACCACGACCGTGAACGGCTGCCCGCAATCCACCCGCTCAAACCTTCCCGGAACGCAAGCCAGCTTGTCGATCCCCGCCGCAATCGCCTCTGCCGAACACCCGCGCCCGTAGCCCGCTCCCGCCGCCGCCAGGATGTTGTACACATTCACCCGGCCAATCAGCGCCGAGAACACCGCAAGCTTCACCCCCGGCATCACCAGATCAAATCGCGTCCCCCGCGTCGTGATTTCCACTTTCTCCGCATGCAGATCGCCGCGCTCCCATCCATATTTCAACACCACCGAACTGCGCTTCCGGCTGAACTCTGCCAGCTTCACTCCGTACTCATCGTCCAAATTGGTCACCACGGCCCGCGGCGGATCCGTACCGCAGCCCTCAAACAGCACCCGCTTGGCAGCAAAGTACTCTTCCATGGTCTTGTGATAGTCCAGGTGATCGCGCGTCAGATTCGTGAAAACTGCCACATCAAAAGGCACCCCAAATACGCGCTCCTGCGCCAGCGCATGTGAAGAAACCTCCATCACCGCGTCGGTCGCCCCGTTACCGAGCGCATCGCTGAAAATGCGATTCAGTTCCAGCGCCTCCGGAGTAGTATGCGGCGCCGGCAAAACCTTCCCTGCTACGTGATATTCAATCGTCCCAATCAATGCGCTCTTGCGCCCAGCCGCCCTCAGAATCGATTCCAGCAGAAACGCCGTCGTGCTCTTCCCATTCGTCCCCGTAATGCCCGTGATCGCAATCCGCTCCGCCGGCTTCTTATAGAAGTTCGAGCTAATCCGCGCCAGCGCCCGCCGGCCGTTTGGCACCACCGCCCAGGCCACTCCAGGACGCGGCTTCTCCGCCGCCGAATCCGTCACCACCGCCACTGCACCGGCCGAAATTGCCTGATCGATAAAGCGGTTGCCGTCGCTCGACTCGCCGCGCATGGCCACAAACAAGCCCCCCGGCCTCACCCGCCGTGAGTCATATTCCACACCACTCACATCCGGATCCCCGCTGTGCGCGAGAACTTCCGCTCCATAGAGCACCTGTTGGAAGGTCATTGCTCAGAATTATATGGCACCGGGACTAGAGACTTACCTCGCCGTTTAGGAAGGGCACGACTTCAGTGGTGCGGTACGCCGGAAAATGAACGCCTTCGGCCGCTGAGGCAAACTCGGCCTCGCTCGAGTGGACCAGTGACCCCTCACACGCAGGTTACCAACGGCACGTTCCCCATCTCGCCTCGCAGCGCTAAATTACTTCTATGTCCACCGGAACCGGTTCCGCCAAATACCGCTGCGCCCAATGCGACATGCCGGAATCCCAATGCGAGTGCGAAAAGTACTGCTGCCTCTGCCAGACCGTCCTCGAAGTTCGCCTCTGTGAGGACGGCCTCATGTACT
>DATHOK010000254.1:0-14673 GCA_035484995.1 Verrucomicrobiia bacterium
GGCTTTCCCGCCAGCCGCGATTCGACTTCCTTAACAGCGCGCTGCGCGGCAAGGATGCCTCCATTGGTGGTCGATTCCGGACCTTCGGAGTCTGTATTCGCAAAGAAGACGCGATCCAAGTGCCGGCGCACCAGCGGCTGAACTTGCGTATACAACCCAGGTGTCGACATATACAAAGGATGTCC
This sequence comes from Verrucomicrobiia bacterium, assembly GCA_035484995.1. GTDB lineage: Bacteria > Acidobacteriota > Terriglobia > Terriglobales > Acidobacteriaceae > Sulfotelmatobacter. The sequence continues at coordinate 186 of DATHOK010000254.1, forward strand.
GCGGCGGTAGATGTGCACCTCGATGGGATCGACGCTGAACCCCGGCATCAGCTTCTGAAAATCGCTCAACACGTTGGCGGCGATCCGCCGAGCGCCGGTTTCGTTCAACAGACGGCTGCGCTCCTCTTCCTTCATCGGGGTGTAGCAAGTGATGATGTTGAACTTCTGCTGGTAGCCCGCTTGCTTTTGAATCACCCAGTCGGCAACGACGAAATCAGTAAAGGAACTGCCAGGGCACCAGGTGTCATAGCCGTGATTGAATACGGGCTTGTCGAAAATAAGATTCACCACAGGATACGGAATATAGCGAATCTGCTGCATGGCGTCGCTCTGCTTCTCGGGCAGTCCGTCGACGACTCTCCGCGTGATGAACTTCGGCGTCGCCATGATCACAGCCTTGGCCGCAACGGTTTTCAATTCGCCGCCCTGCATGTAGGTCACGCGCACGTTTTCTTTCTCCGAGACCACGGCTACGATGGTCGCGCCCGCCTGCATGCGGTCGTTGTATTTCGGCTGGAGAATCTCCGCCAGTTTTTTCGTGATCGCGCCCAAACCTCCGGGCCAGGTGTAGCGATCGTCTAACCGGCTCTCTCCGCCCATCTCCTGCAACGCCTCAATGGCCACGGCTGAGGCCGTGTCTTCGCTGGCTGCACCCCAGTTGGAAGGCCCGAAGTTGTCCCACCACTGCTTGAGTTCGTCGGGATAGTCCTTCAGGAAATCGGAAAGAGGTTTCTCGAAAAGCTCTTTGCTACGCTTTTCAACATCAATCGCGAGCATTTCTTTTTTGAATTTCTTAAACCCGTCGCGCACCGCCGGAGGATAAGGCAGCTTATCGAGCCCGTCGCCCCAAGTGTCGAGGACTAACTCACCTCGAATGATGCTCGCATCAGGACTGTTAATCGGCAGTGGATCGAGCCCAATCTCCTTGGCGAAGTGGTAAGTGAATTCGTCTTTTGCGAGGAATGCCGATCCGGTTGCGTAAGTGCTGCCTTCATACTCCATGGCGTACGCATTCCCTCCCCAGTGCGGCTCTTTTTCGAGCAGGAGAAAATCAAGGTGCTGCAAACGATAAGCCGCCGCAAGTCCGCTCACACCGCCGCCCACGATCACCACGTCATGCCGCGCCGACGCCGGAGGCCGCGTGAAGAAGCTGCTGCCTTTGTCCCGGACCTGGTGGCAGATCCGGTTGTCTTCGCCGTCCACATCCGCAGCGTGATTGTTCTGTGAGTCCGCCGTCTGCGCAGCCACCAGCGAAAAATCGATCGGACATCCCGCCGTTACCGCCCCTGCAACCACAAATTTAATGAAGTCTCTGCGATTTGCACTCACCTTGTTTCTCCTTCCGCCGCGCTCTCGCCGCGCACGCGCAAGCGGTACCAGAACACTATTGCCACCAGCGAAAACACAAAGATGATGGTCGAGACGGCGTTGATCTCCGGTGTGATGCCGCGCCGCAGCCTTCCCCAGATTTCGAGCGGCAGCGTGTTATCGCGCCCGATCAGGAAGAAGCTGACCGCAATCTCATCCATCGAAAGCGTGAAGATCAACAAGGCCGCACCGATAATCGGCAGCTTCAGGTTCGGCACCGTGATGCGCCAGAAGGTTTGCCAATAATTCGCGCCCAGATCGAGAGAGGCTTCTTCCTGGGCGCGGTCGAGTTTCTGCAGGCCCGCAAATACTTCAGTAGTTGCCACGGAGATCAGCGCAGTGCCGTGTCCCAAAACAATTGTCAGCAGGCTGAGCTTCGTCCCTGTCACGTTGAAGAGCATGAGCAACGAAAGTCCGGTGATAATGCCCGGCAGGATCAATGGCAGAAGCACCAATCGCCGGAACAGCGCCTTGCCCGGAAACTGTGCCCGCTCGAGCGCCAGCGCCGCCGGCACGCCGAAGGTCAGCGAGATCACCATCGCTGCAAGTGCCACCTGCAGGCTGTTCAGCACCGAATCCCAAATCGCCTCGTCGGCGAAAAGTATGCGATACCAGTCGAGCGTCAGATGATGCGGCGGAAACCCGCCCACGCCCTCACCGTTGAATGAATAAAGGATGAGAACGGCAATCGGCAAATAGAGAAATGCGAATACAGCGACGGCGTGGCCGAGCAGCCAGCGCGAGCCGGAATCGAATTTCGTCTCGCTCACGAGAAGCTCCACTTCTTTTCCAGTCGTTCGGAAAAAACCAGCAGGGTCACGACCAGCAGCAGCATGCAGAACGATATCGCCGCCCCCAGCGGCCAGTTGTAAGCCGCGCCAAAAAGGCTGACGACGATGTTCGAAATCATGATGCCGCTGGGGCCGCCCAGCAGCAGAGGCGCGAGAAAATCGCCCAGGCTCAGCACAAAGGCAAAGGTCGCTCCAGCGACCACTCCCGGAATCGAAAGCGGAAGAATCACTTTCCAGAATGTTTGCGCGGGAGTTGCGCCAAGATCATGCGAGGCTTCCACAAGATTGCGCGGAATGTGTTCGAGCGCTGCGTAAATCGGCAGAAATGCAAACGGAGTGTAGATGTGCGTCAGCGTCAGTACCACGGCAAACGGGCTGTACAGCAGAAACTCCAGCGGATGCTTGGTCAGGTGTACATACTGCAACAAAGTATTCAGGACGCCGTCCGAGCCCAGAATTGTCTTCCACGCGTAGGCGCGCACCAGGTAACTGACCCACAGCGGAATGATCACCAACTGATAGAGCAGATCTTTTTTCTTCCCTGCATAAAACGAAAGAAAATATGCGAGTGGATAGCCCAGCAGCAGAGAGAAGGCGGTCACGCGCGCGGCGATCCACATCGAACGCAACAGCGTCTGCCAATAAACGTCGACTCGCAGCAGTTGGCCGTAGTTGGCAAAGTTCCACGAATGCACGATAGTCTGCGACGGAGACACCGACCAGAAGCTGTAGCAGAACATCAGCAGATACGGGATCAGCAGAAACACCGTTACCCACACGAGTGGAGGCAGAGTCACCGCCGTTTTGTATGCCCGTGAGAACATCAGATTCTTTCCGGAGACTCGCGCACCAGAACTGCATCCGTGGCCGAGAACTCGAGCTCGACGTCATGTAGAGCGCCGCCGCTCGGCGGAGTCCGCACCACCAGCACCATCCCGTCCGCGCATTCCACGCGAATTAACTCCGTCGCACCATGAAACGCCTGATGACGGACTCTTCCGCGAACCCCCACAGTGCCGGCCGGCGCGGCGTTTGCGGTAGCCAGGCGGATATTTTCCGGACGGAGCGAGAACAGAGCCGGCCCATCGGGAAGCGGAGCCGGCCAAGTCAACAGACCGCAGCGCACTGTTCCCGCTCGCACTTCGCCCTTCAGCAGATTCGTGTGCCCAATAAACTGCGCTGCATAAGCGGTGGCCGGCCGGCCATATATTTCCCGAGGCGTCGCCACCTGCTCCAGTTCTCCCGAGCGCAGCAGTGCGATCCGGTCCGACATCACCATGGCCTCTTCCTGATCGTGGGTGACGAAGATGAACGAAATACCGACTTCGCGCTGCAGCGATTTCAACTCCACTTGCATTTGCCGCCGCAGATTCGCGTCGAGTGCGGAAAGCGGCTCATCGAGCAGCAGCAGTCGCGGGCGGTTCACCAGCGCCCGGGCCAGTGCGATGCGCTGCTGCTGTCCTCCGCTGATTTTCGAGGGCTTTGATTTCGCGTGCGCCGACATCTTTACTTTTGCCAGTGCTTCCCCCACACGCGATGCAATCTCCGCCCCGGGTCTTTTTGCGACGCGCAGCCCGTAAGCCACGTTCTGCTCGACGGTGAGGTGAGGAAACAACGCGTAGTGCTGGAACACAGTGTTCACGCGGCGCCGGTAAGGTGGCTGGCGGTCCAGTCGTTCCTCGCCCATCCACACCTCGCCCGCGCTCGCCGTCTCAAAGCCGGCGATGATGCGCAGCAGCGTCGTCTTACCCGATCCGCTTTCGCCCAGAATTGTGAGAAATTCCCCCTCCGCGACATCCAGAGAAATGTCCCGCAACACGATGTTCTTGCCGAATTGCTTGGCCACGTTGCGAATGCTGAGCAGCGTGAGGGACGCCGTTTGAGTGCTCGCGTTCGCGTGTGTGTTTGCCGCCGTCGTCGTGGAAGGCATTGGATCGTGGCCGTGCTTGTCTGTGCTCCAACTTCTACTGCGCCGCTTTCACTTCGTTCCAGATCTCGTTGTACTTGGCGCGCCGCGGCACGTTCTGCCAGAAATAAAGCCGCTTCTGATAGTTGTCGACATCGTCGAGATGCAGACTCTTCACTTCCTCCGGCGTCATCAACATCGCAGCCTGCGGATTCGCCGGAGTGTATCCCGTCACGTCGGTCACTTTCTTTTGAGTCTGCGCTTCAATCATGTACTCGAGAAACTCATAGGCCAGATCCTTGTTTTCACTGCCCGCGGTGATCATCAGGTGATCTATCCAGCCCGTCGTATTCTCCTTCGGAATGGTCTCCCCCACCGGGAAGTTGATCTTGCGCAGTTGATTGGTCATTAACGGCCATCCCATAGCCGCTACCACTTCGTGATTTTGAAAAAGATTCGTCAACTCCCCGCCCGTCGACCACATCTTGCGGATATTCGGTTTCAAATCCAGCAACTTCTTCTTGACTGCCTCAAGCTGTTCGTCGGTCAAGTTGTAAAGCTGCGATGGATCAGGTTTGTCATAGCCCAGAACTTGTGCCGCCATGTAAACCGTCGACAAATCGTCCCACACCGAAATCTTTCCTTTGTATTTCGGATCCCACAAGACGTTCCAGCTCTCCGGCGGCTGGGCGAAAACGGTGGTGTCGTAGAGTAGCGGGTCCGGACCCCACATGAACGGAACTCCATAGACCTGACCGTTCACTCTCACCAGCGGAAGGGAAGTGAGTTGCGGAGAGAGCTGTCCATAGCTTGGAATCTTCGTCAAGTCCAACGGAGCAGCAAGTCCCGCCGCCGCGATCGAAGTCGCCACATCGCTCGAAGGCGAGATGACGTCATAATTTCCCGCACTGCCACCGCGCAGCTTCGCCACCAGTTCATCGCTCGATCCCATGTAAGAAGCGGATACTTTGCAATGATGCTGTTCTTCGAAAGCCTTAACGAACGAGGGATCGGCGTAGCCCTCCCAGACCAGCAAACTGAGAGTGGGCGTTTTCTTCGTGCACGAAGGAGTGAACAACAATGCCGTCAGAAGCGGCAGCAGGACGGCCGAATGTCGCACCTTCATAGTCCCTCCTTCAAAACGTCGGCGGCGTATTTACCCACAGCACCCAGGTTTCCGCCCGCCCTGGATTTTTCCAATGGTGAGGAGTTGCACTCTCAAAATAAAAGCTGTCGCCCTTCTTGAGCCGGTATTCTTTTTTTTCCAGAGTGATCGCGAGTTCTCCACGCAACACGTAGAGGAACTCTTCGCCCTCGTGCATGTAGGAGTCTCCGCTGCCGGCTTCCGGCGCCACGCGAAACAGGTGGGGCTCCATGACGGCGGTGTTTCCCCAAGCCAACAACTCCATACGCACGCCGGGCCCGGCTTCAAGGACCTTTCTCTGTTCGGGCTGCACCTGCCGGCTGCTGGCGCCCGTGGCATCGAAAAAATCCAGGATGTTGGTCTTGTAAAACCGCGCCAGTTTGCGCAGCGTGCCCACCGACCCGCTCATTTGCGAGCGCTCGAGCGCGCTCAGAAATCCCACCGAGATGCCAACTGCCCGCGCTACCTGCGCCAGCGAGAGACGCCGCTTCGCGCGCAACTGCCGCAAGTGGGAGCCCACCGCACCGGCACTCCCGTCCGCCGCGGGGCTTACCCGCCTTTCCCTGCGCAGCAGTTCGACAATCGCTGCCGCATTCAATCCCCGCACCTTCCTTAAGAATCGCGCCCGCTTGAGCAGCTTGACGTCATCGGGCGTATACAGGCGGTACTTGCTCTCGGTCCGCCGCGGACGCGTGAGCCCAAGGCTCTCCCACGACCGGATGACCGACGGCGACACTCCTACTCGCCGCGCCACGTCGCCGATTTTCAAATAAGCTTCTGATCTGGGTGAATTCATCACCTGGGGGCCGGTCGATAAGAATTTTCTATAAGAGGCGGCGCTTTTTTGTCCTTGACAGTGCGCCTCCCCCTTCTCTAACCTTGCGGGATTATAGCAAGGTTGTGGCGAGACACAAGCTATAGCTTTCAAACAAAAAACTTCTTTTTCAGGATGCCTGGAGGTTCCATGCCGTCGCTGCGAGCCCGCTGGACCAAGATGTGTGTGGGAACGATGTATCCGAAAACGATGTGTCTGAAAACGGTTTGCCTGGTCGCTATCTCTCTCTTGCTCCCCGCGCTGCTTCCCGCCCAAGGGGCCAGCGGCCGCGTTCTGGGCCGCGTCGCCGATTCCACAGGTGCCGTCCTCTCGGCAGCGAAAATCACTCTGACCAACGAAGCCACCGGCATCAGTCGCGACGCCAATACAAACGAGAGTGGCGATTACAGCTTCGTCGATGTCGCCCCCGGCACTTACACCGTCCAGTTTGAACTAACCGGCTTCAAGAAAAACGTTCAGAAAAGCGTGACCGTTGATGTCAATCAGGTGGTAACTCTCAACTCTACCCTGCAAATCGGCGGATCGCAGGAGACGGTAGAAGTGACCTCGGAAGCCCCTCAGGTCGACACCACGAGCACCCAGCTCGGTGCGGTAATCAATGACCGCTCAGTGAACGAACTCCCGCTGAACACCCGCGATACCTACCAGTTCCTGCAGCTTCAGCCCGGCGTGCAGTCCCAGCTCGGATCGAGCGGCAGCTTATTCGCCGGCTCCGACGACCCCGGCTCAGTCTCCGTGAACGGCGGTCGCACCCGCGCCAACAATTTCAGCGTCAACGGCGGCGACGCCAACGATCAGTTCGTGAACACCCCGACGATCGAACCCTCTCCCGATGCCGTCGAGGAGTTTCGCGTTATCACCAACACCTTCGACGCCGAATACGGACGCAACTCCGGCTCGGTTGTGAACGTGATCACCAAGTCCGGAGGGAACGCCTTCCACGGCGACCTCTACGAATATTTCCGCAACACCGCTTTGGATTCCCGCGGCTACCCTGACACCACCAAGCCGCAACTTAATCAGAACCAGTTCGGCGGTACCTTCGGCGGCCCTATTAAGAAAGACCGCACATTTTTCTTTCTCTCCTATGAAGCACGCCGGATCCGCGATGGCGTACCAGGGCAGTTGTTGAATGTTCCGACCGGTACGCCATCGCTGACCGCGCCCACCGGGCAATTCAGTGGGGATTTCACTGCAGTAGGTGGTTTTCCTGCGCCTACATCTGCCAACCCGACCGGGGCTGGTAGTATCTCGGACTCGTTCGTTGCCGCTGTTCTCAACGGCCGGTCCGGCCTCAACGCGTCCGGTGTCAACACGTCCTGTCCGACAGCAATCGCTAACGTGGGTGGTACGGCGCCGGCGGCGGGCGTGCTATGGTCGTCGGTCTTTCCGACAGGGGTTATTCCCACAGAGTGCCAGGACCCGGTAGCTTCCAATTTGCTGCAACAGTTCGTTCCCGCAGCCAACATCGGTACCGGCCAGAGTCAGGTCGTTCCCGTAGGGACGATCAACGCCGACAAGTTTGAGTTCCGCCTCGATCATAAGATCAATGACCATCAGAGCCTCACCGCGTATTACTACTTCAATGACAACCGTGAACTCGATCCCTACGACACTTTCGAGGCAGCCGGCGCCAACACTACCGGGTTCGGAAACGAAAACAATCTTCGCTACCAGCAGTGGAACTTCACCCATACCTGGACCATCAACAACGCAATCGTGAATGAGGCCCATTTCACATACATGCGCGAGGGCCAACTCGGCTACATAAAGCCCCAAACTACCGGCACCCTTACCTCCACGTGCAGCGGAGCGGCTGCGCCATTCTGCTTTACCGGAACTTCCGATTCGTCGGCCATCACCAGCGAGTTTGGGACTACCGCCAATCTTGGTATTACTCCGGGCCTGCCGTCGAGTCTGACCGGCGTTCCGTACGTCAACATCTCGGGAGGCGCATCCTTCGGCAATAACTTCGAAGGATTCCTGCCGCAAGTGGGAAATAGTTTTCAATGGTCAGACGGCCTGACATGGGTAAAAGGCAACCACACTTTCAAGTTCGGTGTGGATGTCCGCCGTGGCCGCTTCGACCAGTATTACTACTTCGACGTGAACGGCGAATATACTTTCGACAATAGCGGGCCAAACGGGATTATTCCCGCCGATGGCGATCAGTATGCCGAGTTCCTGCTGGGATTGGCCGACGCCTATACTCAAGGCTCCGGCCAGCGCGAAGACGTTCGCAGTTTTGCGGCGTATCCTTTCGCCCAGGACAGTTGGAAGATCAAACCTAATCTCACCCTGAATTATGGCCTCCGTTGGGAATACAGTCCTCCGATGACCGACATCAGCGGTCACGTGGAGACTTTCCGGCCAGGACAAAATTCGACAGTCTACCCCTGCGGAATCACGAGCAGCACGACTTACTGGAAGAACCTGGGCGTGGCGACTCCCACCTGCGCCAACACCGGCGCCGAGCCCACCGGCTTGGTGGTTCCGGGCGATCCGGGCGTTCCCGCCGCGATGACCTCGACCTACTACAAGTCTTTCGCCCCGCGCATCGGTATAGCCTACAGCCCGGGCCGCGACGGGAAGACCAGCATCCGCGCGGGTTGGGGTCTCTTCTATAATCCGATCGAGGAGCTGGTTCTGGCTCAGTTCGGCGCCGAACCTCCTTTTGGTGGCAGCTCTTCGCTCTCCGATGTTTTCTTCAATACTCCGTTTGTCAATCAGGGAGAATTCACTGCCCCGAACCCCTTCGGCGGCATCATCACGCCCACGAAAGGCGCACCCACAGATTTGTCGTTATTCCGTCCCATCCTTCTTTACGGCGAGTTCGAGCCCCATCTACGCTCCCAGTACACCACGCAATACAACCTCACGTTCCAGCGCGATCTGAGCAACAACACCATGCTTCAGATTGGCTACGTCGGATCCCAGGGACACCGCCTGCTGGCTACTCACGACATCAATCCCTCGAACCCGCAGACATGCTTGGATATGTCCAACATTTCCACGTATTACGCGAATCTACCGCCGACACTTACCAATCAAGCCCTTGCGGCAGCCTATGGCTGCGGCCCCACTGCCGAAGACGAAGATTGGGTTCTGCCTGCCAACAGTATTCCCGCAGGCTACACGCTCCACATGCCTTACGGATCAGTTCCACAGTACTCAGGACCGGTAAACCCAGCGTTGAACCTTGTCGGTCTCCGTCCCTACTCCTCGCCCAACTGCAATCCAACGGGAGCGCCATTTACTCCAGGCACGGGTTGCCCGGTCGACGGCACCCCGGTCTTCACCGACATTTTCGCCGAAGACACCATCGCCAACTCCAACTACAACGCTCTAGAGATGATGGTCCAGAAGCGCTTCTCGCACGGCCTGCAATTCCAGGCCGCCTACACCTTCAGCAAATCGATCGACGATGGTTCCACCTTCGAGGAAACGCTCGATCCTTTCAACTACCGCGCCAGCCGCGGACTCTCGCTGTTCAATTCAAAACAGCGCTTCGTAGTCAGCTACGATTGGGAACTACCCCGCACGAAATACCGGGGCTTCGCCGGCAGGGTGCTCAACGATTGGGAAGTTTCTGGTATTACGCAATTCCAGAGTGGATTCCCCATCCGTCTGAATACCGAAGACGACACCGAATTGATCAACAGCTTGTTCTTTTTGGGTACTGAGGCGCCTAGTTTGAACGGCCCCTTGCAAATTCTGAATCCCAAGACAAATGGCGGCTTCTACCTCAATTACAACCAGTTCTCCGATCCGCCGCTCGGCCAATTTAACAATGGCACGCAGCGCACACTGTGCTGCGGCCCCGGACTCATCGATTGGGACTTCTCGGTGCACAAAAAGATCGCGTTGAGCGAGACCAAGTACTTCCAGTTCCGCGCAGAGATTTTCAACGTATTTAACCGGACTAATTTTTCGAACCCCGACGGCGGCTATTCGGACGGCGCGACTTCATTCGGGTTGATCACATCGGCCGGCGATCCCCGGCTGCTGCAGTTTGCTTTGAAGTTCTTTTTCTAGCTTTAAGTATTAAAATAAGAAATACCCCCGGGATGGCCCGCCGTCCCGGCATTCTAATGGCCCGCAGCCTTACCAGGAAACCGCCGGCCTGAGTTCCCCGGAGAAATTCGATGTATCCCGATCTGCAGAAGGAGCTCGCAACTTACGAGCGCCGCACGCCCAAGTCCGCCGCCGCACACCAGAAAAATCTCAAACGCATTCCGCTCGGCGTGGCCAGCAACTATCGCCACTACGATCCGTGGCCCATCTTCGTGAAGGAAGCCAGCGGCAGCAAGTTCCGCGATCTCGATGGCAACGAATACATCGACCACAACCTGACATTCGGCGCGCTCATGGCCGGACATTGCCATCCCGCGGTCATGAAGGCCGTCGAGAAACGCCTCTCGACCGGCACCATGTTCGGTATGCCTCATGACATGGAATGGGAACTCGCCGAGGAAATCTGCGACCGCTTTCCGGTTGAGATGGTCCGTTTCGGCAACAGCGGCACCGAAGCCACCATGCACGCCATCCGCCTGGCTCGCGCGGCTACCGGCCGCGACAAGATCATAAAGTTTGAGGGCGCCTACCACGGACTGCACGACTCCGCGCTAGTCAGCGTGAAGCCGCACGCTCCCGACTTCGGCGACATCGACAATCCCATCTCTGTCCCCGGCGGACTCGGCGTGCCGAAATCCGCGGTAGCCAATGTCACCATTGCCACCTTCAACGACCTCGCCACAGTCGAACGCCGCTTCAAAGAAAATCCCGGCGAGATTGCAGCAATTATTCTCGAGCCCATTCTTATGAACGTAGGCCTCTGCATGCCGGAACCTGGCTTCCTGCAAGGTCTGCGCGACATCGCCACGAAAAACGGCGCGCTCCTGATCTTCGACGAAGTAAAAACCGGCGCCAAACTCGGCTGGGGCGGCGCCAGCGAATATTTCAACGTTCATCCCGACATGATCTGCCTGGCCAAATCGATTGGCGGAGGCCTGCCGCTAGCTGCGTTCGGTGCCAGCAAATCCGTGATGGACCTCATCTCCCAACACAAAGTCTTCCACGGCGGCACCTACAACACGAATCCGGTATCGATGGCCGCTGGTCTCGCTACGTTCCGCGAAGTCCTCACCCGCGACAACTACGCTCACGTCGAGAAACTCGGCAAAAAGCTCGCCGCGGGATATCGCAAGACGATCGCGAAGGTCGGACTGCAAGCCTACATCGCGCAAGCCGGCGTCAACGGTGCGCTGATGTTCTATCCCAAAGAAATTCGCAACTACCGCGACTGGACCACCATCGATATCGATCTCTGGCGCCACTACTGGTTCGCCATGGTCAACCGCGGCGTGATGCCACAACCTTATTGGTGGGACGAGCAGTGGACGATTTCCGTCCAGCACACCGAGGCCGACATCGATAAGCACGTCGCCGCCTTCGACGACATCGCATCATCGCTAGCGAAAGCGCAACAAGAGCGCGCGGAACCGGTTGCGGTAGCGCATTGAGACAAGGGGTCAGGGGATAGGGATCAGTTTGGCGGTTGGGCCGTGCCAGTCACCAACGACTAACCCCTAGCCCCTAGGCCCTAGCCCCTTACCATGTCCGCCACCACCCAACCCGCTCCTCAGCCTCACCTCATCCGCGCCCTCGGACGCCGCGATCTCGTCCTCCTCTTCGTAGTCGCCGTCTTCAACTTGAACGTAGTCCCCTCCATCGCAGCCAACGGCGGCGTCACCATCTGGCTCTGGATCATCTCCCTTCTTCTCTTCTTCTTCCCGCAAGGCATCGCCGTCATCGAACTGGCCCACCGCTATCCCGGCGAAGGCGGAGTCTATCTCTGGGCCAAAGAAGTCTTCGGCAACTTCCACGGATTCCTCTCCGGCTGGTGTTACTGGACCAACAACATGCTCTACGTGCCGACGATCATGCTCTACTTCGTCGGCGTTTCGGTTTTTATTCTGGGTCCGAGCCACGCAGGTCTTGCCGACAGCAAATCTTTCGCGCTCGTCATGTCGCTTGCTTTGCTGACGTTGCTCACGCTGCTCAACATTCTTGGCCTCGGCATCGGCAAGTGGATCAATAACCTCGGCGCTATCGGCACCTTTATTGCCGCGGCAGTCCTGATCGGCCTGGGCATATTGATCTACTCGCGCTTCGGCACCACCATCACCGCTGCCGACTTCAAAATTCCCGCCAACCCGCGCTTCGTTCTCAATTCTTTCGGAGTCATCTGCTTCGGTCTGATCGGCCTCGAGCTCGCCTCAGTGATGGGCGATGAAATCCGCGACCCCGCCCGCACGCTTCCCGGAGCCGTTGCCTGGGGCGGCCTGATCGCAGGCTCGCTCTATGTCGCGGTCACCCTGACTCTGTTGATCTCCGTGGGCAAGAGCGTCAATGTGCTGCAAGGCATAGTGCAAGCGGTCAACGCAATGGCCGGCCGCGTCGGTGTCAATTGGATCTCTGTGCCCTTCGCGGTAATGCTCAGCCTGGCCATCGCCGGCATCGGTTCAGCCTGGATCGGCGGCTGCGCCCGCATCCCCTTCGTCGCCGGACTCGATTCCTACATGCCTTCATGGCTCGGCAATGTTCATCCACGGTACTCGACGCCCTATGCGGCTTTGATCGTGCAGGGCCTGGTCTCCGCGGTGCTGGTGATCCTGAATTTCGCCGGAGCCGGCGTTCAGGAAACATTTCAAAAACTCCTGTCGCTGGCCGTCGTGCTGAACCTCGTTCCCTTCGTCTATATGTTCGGCGCGCTCGTGAAATTCGCAATCACTGAGCCGGCTCCAAGCGGTCACTATGGCCGCACCACGCTATGCGTTGCCGGAACCAGCGGGCTCCTCACCACAATCCTGGGCATAGCGCTCGTATTTTTTCCGACGCAGCAAATCACATCGCTATTCTGGTATGAGGTGTGGATGGTAGGCGGCACGCTGTTTTTCATCGGTCTCGCCGCATTCTTCTTTTTCGTATACGGCCGACTAAAGACGCGGCATGTTCATGTGATGACAGCAGCTGTTCCGGCGAGCGAGGTTCGCCCGGGGTTTGATTGATGTGGGGACAGCCGCCCTCGGCTGTCCGGCGAGCGAAGCTCGCTTCTGCTTTCTGATCTTGGGTGGCGCAGCGCTTCAGCGCTGCTATAAGAGTTGCGATGTGACGGGGCTTTAGCCCCTGAAGTACGCAGGAGGTCGAAACCAAATGCCGGGCGGAATCAAAACAGAAGTTCGCACTTATCAGATGTACATCAATGGCGAGTGGGTCGCGAGCAAATCCGCGAAAACCTTTCCGGTCTATGACCCCTCCACGGAAGAAGTAATCGCTCAAGTCCCCGACGCTGGCCCCGACGACGTAAACCGCGCCGTAGCCGCTGCCAAAACTGCGTTTGAAGAGGGTCCGTGGTCGACCAGTACCGCGCAAGAACGCGGCCGAGTCCTGTTCCGGCTCTCCGAAAAAATCCGTGCTAATCTTCCCGCGCTTGCCGAACTCGAATGCCGCAACAGCGGCAAGCCCATCGTCGAAGCCGAATTCGATATCAACGATGCTGCGACTTGCTTCGAATACTACGGCGGTCTCGCTACGAAAGTGGTCGGCTACGTCAACCCCGTCCCCGACAACGCCATGTCTCTTTCGCTGAAAGAGCCAGTCGGCATCGCCGGACAAATCATTCCGTGGAACTATCCACTTCTTATGGCCGCCTGGAAACTGGCTCCCGCCATCGCTGCAGGCTGCACCTGTGTCCTCAAGCCGGCCGAGCAAACCCCACTCACTGCGCTCGAGTTCGCGAGATATTTCGCAGACTGCGGCCTTCCTCCGGGCGTGGTCAACATCATCACCGGCTTCGGCGAAACCTGCGGCGCTCCGCTGGTCCAGCATCCCGACGTCAACAAGATTGCGTTCACCGGCAGCGCCGCAGTCGGCAAGATCATCGTGAAACAGGCTGCCGATACGGTAAAGCGCGTCACCCTCGAGCTTGGCGGGAAGTCGCCCAACATCTTCTTCGCCGACGCCGACTTCGAAGCCGCCATCGATGGCGCGCTCTTCGGTGTCTTCATCAATCAAGGCGAAGTCTGCTCCGCCGGAAGCCGCATCCTGGTGCAGAAGTCGATTTACAAGAACTTCGTCGAAGCGATGACCGAGAAGGCTAAAAAGATCAAACTCGGCCCTCCGCTCGACCGCGACACTAAAATGGGACCGCTGGTCAGCAAAGAGCAATACGACCGCGTCAACTCCTACATCGAGATCGGCAAGAAAGAGGCCAGACTCACCTCCGGCGGCGGACGCCCCGGGAAAATCGGTAAAGGTTATTACGTCCAGCCCACGATTTTCGCGGACGTCTCAAACAACGCCCGCATCGCCCGCGAAGAGATTTTTGGCCCGGTCGCGGCCGTGATTCCGTTCGAGGACGAAAAAGACGCACTCAAGATCGC
>DATHOK010000255.1:0-18234 GCA_035484995.1 Verrucomicrobiia bacterium
AACTTGATGCCGAACATGTCGAAGACTTCGCGCTCCAGCCAATTCGCGCCCGGCCAGATGGAAACAGAACTCGGCAGGGTTGCTCCGTCGAGGATTTGCGTTTTCACGCGGATGCGCTCGTTCCGCGGGAAAGAGTAGAGCATCCACAGCACGTCGAATTGCTTTTCGCGCGCCGGGTAATGGACTGCCGTGATGTCGACGCAGTAATCGAATTGCTCCTGGTCGCGCAAGACGCGGAGAATCTCAGGAATCAGCGAGCGGTCGACCACCATGTAGTTCTGCCCGGCATAAGTCAGGGCATCAATGCCGGAACCATAGGAGGCTCTTAGCTTCGCGATCATGGGCGAGTCCCACGGAACAGGCGTAGGAGCGGGGGGTTTGGCTGCCGCGGCAGGCTTCGCGGGGGCCGTTGAAACCGGGGCAGCCGCGGCGGGCGCGACGGGCTTCGCCTCGCCTTCCGGCGGAGGTGAAGAGGGCGATTTGGTTTCGTCCGGCATAGCTCGGAACGCGCAAACCTCCGGCTTGAAGGCTTACGGAGAGAACGTTAACTTTTATCAGCTTGAGGATACGGTGTCAACGAGACTAGCGAGGAAAAGTCCCAGCGCCTTCCAGCTTCGAACGGCGCGGCCCAAAGCCTACACGCGCGCTTGCGCCTGATAGTGCTCGATCAGGTCGCGGACGCGTTGGGCATCCCCTTTGCGATGACCGTGGCTGGTGATGGGGTCAGTGCCGCCGGTCGATTCGATCCGAATCTCCGACCACATCACGCCGGTCGAGATATGCACCGAGGCAACTTTCGACATCGCAATGCTTTCTTCGTTGCTGCCAAACAGGCGCGACTTCACGCGGCTGACGCGCAGCGGGCTGACCACAAGGCGGGTCGGGAACAGGAAATTGCCTTGAGTCAACCGACTGGCGGTAAAGGTTTCGGCCGAGGGCTCGGCCGCGGGGGTGGACGGGCTTATACCCATTCCAGCGCGCCCTTTGCCCAAATCCAGATGTAGCCGGCGATCAGGATGACCAGAAAGATCAGCATTTCCACCAAGCCAAAGAGGCCGAGGGCTTTGAACTTGACGGCCCAGGGAAACAGAAAAATAGTTTCCACGTCGAACACGACAAACAGAATCGCGACAATGTAGTAGCGAACGGTGTAGCGTCCGCGCGCACTGTCGATGGGATCGATGCCGCACTCGTAGGGCATCAGTTTGGTTTTGCTGGGATTATCGGGGCGCACCAGTTTTGCCGCCAGCAGCGTCACCGGAAGCAGCACGCCAATCACTGCCATGAAGATGAAGATGGGAACGTAGTTTTGCGGCATAAGATGTCCCTGGCATTACCGGGCGAGCCCAACCATAGTATCGCCGTCCGTACGTACCTTCAAGACCCTTGTGATTAGAGCGAAATGGGCCATACCCTCAATCCCTCGTCTACGGCTGTTGTTACTGCCTTTCCCAGTGCGTTGAGTTGAACCGGCTGGGATCGAATACGGCCGGGTCGAGTTTCACGTTCGCCTGGATGTCCGAGTACTCTTCGCTGAAAACCATCTGGTTGCCGGCGTGGACCTCAACCCGCGCAGCGACCCAACTGCCGGCCAATTTGCGATAGTCAGTGAAGCGAATATCATCCACCGTCTTGGGATCGCTTCGGGAAGGCTCCATCTCGCGAACGAACAACAGCGTGTCTTCTTCCACCCAGAATTGCCGGGACTGCAAATCACCTTTGTCTGCGCCCACCACATAGACGGGGTGGCCCTCCCAAGTATCCTCGCGCAACTTCGTCAAGTCGTATCCTTGCGCTTTCACGACATCAATCGTAGTCTGCGGATCTTGACGATAAACGTCAAACCCGAGGACTAGCAGCATGTTGACCCGCGGCCGCGTTCCAGTTACCTTGCCATCCTTGACGATCGTCAAAGTCCCATCGACCATCACATAACCATTTCCCTCGCTGGGCGGGCCAATGTCGATGCGCAACTTGCCGGGCAGCAGCGCCGCCTCGTGCCAGGTCTCAACTTTCGTGGTGCCGTCCGCGTTGTAGGTCGTGCTTTTCTGGGTAAAGGTCAGCGTGTCGTACCAGGAAGTCTTATAGCGATCATGCATCGCTCGCAAGACCGCGTCACCGTTCTGTATCTCCTGGGCATTGGCCAGGGTCAACGTGAGAAGAAATGGGACCAACAGCCGTTTCATGGATTTCCTTTGTGATTCGACGACGTGTCTTTCGGTCGTTTGATCGTGCGAGGAATCCTACGCTATCGAGCGCGATTGAGTCGACTGAGAACGGCAGCTTGGGTCGCCGAACGCTCACTCACATCTGTCCGGAAACAAGAACACGGCTCGCGCGAGATCAGATTTCAACGTTGCTTCCCTGTAGTAGCGACCGAGGATGCCATCTTTCCAGATCAGCAGATCGGAGTTATGGCGAGCGAACTCCTCCCACTCCGCACACTCGGAGCGCACCATGCGTTCGCGGATCAGGAAAAAATATGCGCAGGTGATGGTTTCGTTGTAGAGCTGCGTCTTGCCGCGGGCTGCGGCGAACCGCTTCAGAGCGCCGGCAAACTTCTCCAGGGCCTGCAGGACGGGATACTCGCACAGATAGGCAAACGCCAGCCGGACGTGATCGGCGTGATGGAAAGAGTCTTCGGGAACGGCATCGTTCTCGAAACGGCAAATGAGTTCTCGATCGGTCATGGAATCAGGATCATTTGGCAGCACTGCGCTTGCGGGACGGTCGCGCCTTGATTTCCTTTAGCTGGTGGCTTGCGCTGGAATCGAGGTCGAAATCGTAAAACCGTTTCAATTCCTGTATGCGTTCGAGCGAGGCCGCGCTGAATGGCGTCTTGCCGTCAAAGGCATGGAGCACAATACCCTCCAGCAGATCGCCGAGGGTCATGTCGTGGTATTCGGCGAAGCCCTTCAGAACCTTGAGAAGACGTTTCTCGATGCGTACGCCGGTCTGGACGCGTTCGACGAGCAGCTTTGAATCGTCGATCATGGGTACCAGTGTACCACAGTACAAAGATACATCTCAAAATGAGGGCTGGCCGCCGGAACCCATGATTGGTCGAGATGTTTATACTAAGCAGAAAAGCGGCAAAGATCAGGGGCAAATTCGAGGAGCCTGCCATGACCATATCTGTCTTCATCGGGGTCAGCGTCGACGGGTTCATCGCGCGGCCCGATGGTGCCCTCGACTTTCTCCCCGAGGGTGGCGGCGAGCCCCATGGGTATAACGAATTTATAGCTGGCATCGATGCGATTGTGATCGGTCGAAAGACCTTCGAGACGGTTGTGGCCTTCCCGGAGTGGCCTTATGGTAAGAAGCGAGTCGTGGTTCTGAGCAGCCAGCGAATCGACTTACCCGTGGAGGTTGGCGCGGTCGTGGAACAAACGTCCGGTGATCCGGCTGAGATCGTTGCTAAGCTCGCTGGGAGCGGCGCTCACGACCTCTACATCGATGGAGGAATTACGATTCAAAGGTTCCTGCGCGCTGGGTTGATTCAGCGTCTCATTATTACTCGCGTGCCGGTGCTCATTGGAGAAGGCATTTCGCTGTTCGGCTCTCTACCCGGAGATGTGCGGCTCATTCACATCGCAACGCAGCACTATCCGAGCGGTCTGGTCAAGAGCGAGTACCAGATTGCCGCCTGAAAAGCGCTCGGGCCAATTATAATCGCGTGTCAACGTTTCATTGTCTAACGCTCTACATGATTCAAGCGCGCCACTGAGGCGCAATTCTCTGTCAAAGGATTCTCTTGGCATTCGACGAAAATGTTTACGAACTGCGGCGTCAGAAGCTGAAGCAGATCGAGGCGCTCGGCCAGATCGCGTACCGCAGCAAGTACGATTTCACTTACACGATTCCGCAAATTCTGGCGGACTACTCGGAGAAGACCGCCGAGCAACTGGAGACGCCGCGAGTCAACGTGCGCGTGGCGGGACGCATCATGGCCATCCGCCTGATGGGCAAGGCCGGCTTCTGCCATCTGCAGCAAGATGGAAAGCGTCTGCAGATTTATGTGAAGAAAGATGCGGTCGGAGACAAGGGCTTCGAATTGTACAAGCTGCTCGACCTGGGCGATCATATTGGCGTCAGCGGCTATTTATTTCGCACGCGCACGGGTGAGCTTACTGTTCATGTAGAAGAAATCACCTTCCTCAGCAAAGATCTGCTTCCGCTACCCGAAAAGTTTCACGGGCTCACTGACGTGGAGCTGCGGTACCGGCAACGTTATGTCGATCTGGTGATGAACCCTGAGGTGCGGGAAGTATTTCTGAAGCGCAGCAAGTTGGTGCAGTCGCTGCGGCACACGATGGAAGCGCACGGATTTGTCGAAGTCGAGACGCCGATGATGCAGCCCATCGCGGGCGGAGCGGTGGCGCGGCCGTTTGTTACGCATCACAACACGCTCGACATGGATTTATATTTGCGCATCGCCCCAGAACTTTATTTGAAGCGGCTGGTGGTGGGCGGATTCGATCGGGTGTATGAAATCAACCGCAACTTCCGCAACGAGGGGCTGGGCTGGCGATGGAATCCTGAGTTCACCATGCTGGAGGCCTATCAAGCCTATACGGACTACCAGGGGATCATGGATCTCACGCAGGAGCTGATTACGCAGGCGGCGAAGGATGTGACCGGCGGAACGAAAACGAAATGGGGCGAGCAGGAGATTGACTGGGCCAACTGGAAGCGTCTGAGCATGCGGGAGGCCATTATTCACTATTGGCCAGAAGCAGCTGGTGCGAAACCGGAGGTGAGCGACTTCGCTTCTCGCGACGGGGTGAAGAAGCTGGTCGAGCGCTTCAATCAGGTGCATGCACACATGGCGTACGATCCAAAGGAACCTTTGGGCAAGACGATTGCGGGCTTGTTTGAGGCAACATCGGAAGAGCATCTTACGCAGCCTACGATCATCTATGAGTTCCCTACCGCGGTGTCGCCGCTTTCGAAGCAGAAACCGGATGAGCCGGAGTGGACAGAACGCTTTGAAGTCTTTGCGGGACAGATGGAGATCTCAAACGGATTCAGTGAACTCAATGATCCGGAGGATCAGCGGCGGCGCTTTGAGGTGCAGTTGACGGAGCGCGAGCGTGGCGACCTTGAGGCGCATCAGATGGATGAAGACTACATCCGGGCGCTGTCGTATGGCATGCCGCCGGCTGGCGGCGTCGGCGTTGGTGTGGACCGGCTGGCGATGCTGCTGACGGATTCGCACACCATTCGCGACGTCATTCTGTTCCCGCTGCTGCGGCCGGAGAAGAGCTCAACCACGGAAGCCGCAGAGGAGAAACCGTAGTAGTGCTGGAGGGTCTTGTTTACCAGTACCTTACTATGCACTAGAAGTAGTGCACTCACGTTTCTATACTTTTCTCATTAGAGTTTGGGCTTGGTAGCAGCGGCGCTGCCGTAATGTCCGCTAACCTCTGGACATTGGGTCGGTGGCGCTTTGCTTTTTTCTCGCAGAATGCGATCGCAGGGCTGAAGCCCGCGTCGCCGCTCGACGAATCACGCGGCGCTGAACCGCCGTTCCTCCACGGTCCTACATGCATTTCGTGAGTTTCTCTTGTAGCTGCCAAATCTCTATTTCGGCGAGTTTGCGGAGTTGCTTTTTGCTCCTGAGGTCCGCGGCGGCTCGTAGGCAGGCTTATCTGGGCTGAAGTTCGTGCTCAGATAATCGATGAGAGCATCACGGTCGATCGGATCGACGACTGCTCCCCATTTTGTCATCTTGTCTACTTCTTTCGTCCACGCGGCTTTGCTGAGACGTTGCTGGAGGATGATGCGTGCTTCGTGGCATTCCAGACAGGCCGTGGTGGCTTTCGCCTGCATTGGTCCCGCCGGCAGATCGGCCGTGACGCCCGCTGCCGCGGGCTTTTGCGCTTGGGCTGAGAACGGCGAGGCGAATACTAGGACGAGCAGTGCGATGGCAACGGAGGCTCTGGCGGGAAACAACGGGGCTCTCCACTCCGGCTCACATCCCATTCGGGGATGTGAAGCTCCGGTCGGGATGACAATTTTACTAAGATCGAGCGACGCGGCTTGCGGCCGCGCCTCTTCAAAACTCTGCCGCGCTTTAGGAAACATGGACCTTCACCTGATCTATGGCGTTGTAGAGGTAGCCGCTCGGATTCCAGACTGCCGCGGAGGGTTGGGTGCGTCCCTGGCTGTCGGTGGCGCGCGACAGGAGGGTGTAGTCGCCGGTCTTAGCCGGTTTCCAATCGTAGGCCCAAAGGCGCCAGGCATAGTGAGCCTGATCGTGGCCGAGCTTTGCCGGAATCCAGGTGGCGCCGCCATCGATCGAAATCTCGACCTTTTCTATATCGGCTTCCCCGGCCCAGGCTGCGCCGTGCACACGGACATTGCCAGCTCTTAGATTGTCTCCGTCACTTGGGCCGGCGATGACCGATTTCACGCTGAGTGCAGTGACGGGATGGGTATCCTCTGGCTTCACGGTTTCTCCCGGTTGCACCGGTTGATTTGGGAGACGATAACCGGGGCTCATGAAATTGCCGACAAATTCCGCCTCGAGCACTTTGATTTCGGTGAGCCATTTGCAGGACGCTGCGCCGATCCATCCGGGGACTAACGCTCGTGCTGGAAAGCCGTGGTGCTTAGGGAGCGGTGAGCCGTTCATGTGGGTGGCGATTATGGTATCGGCATCGAGCGCCTTCTCGATGGGGATGCTGCGAATGAAAGGAGGGACTTTGCCGGGAACTTCATCGAGTCCGCGGAACATGACGTGCTTGCCGGTGGGTTTCACTCCCGCACGCTGCAAGACATCGCGCAGGCGTGGGCCGGAAAAGCGGGCCGTGCCAACCGCGCCTTTGCCCCACTGGATGCCGGGGACCTGGGGGCGCTGCATGCCGCGTCCGTTGCCGGCGCATTCAAGCGTGTTGATGACCGAGTGAGTCTCGATTTTAGAAAGCTCGGTGAGGTTCAGAGTGATGGGTTTCTCGATTTCTCCACCGATCGAGAGAAGCCAGTCGTGAGGATCGAGTTCGGTTGGTTCGAACATGTGATTGCGCACGAAGAAATGAGGCACCGGCGTGAGCCAGGTGTTGAAATGTTCGACCGGAGATTCGAGATCGACGAAGCGGAAAGAGCGAAGAATCATGCCATCTTCGCCGGGAAAATCGACGGATTGTCCCTGGGCAAGGGCCCAGCTCAAGATGGAGGGAACAGTCGTGGCCGCTGCCGCTCCTGAAATGTGTTTGAGAAAATCGCGTCTGGAGTTCATAGTCCCTCAGCGGCTGAAGCCCCTGTCTCTCGGGGCCGTGACGGCAGGGCTAAACCCCGCGCTTCGCCAGCCGTCTTATGATGAATCAGGCAGCGCGAAGTCTGCTCCAGATAAATTTAACACCGCCGGCCCGGAAAAGGAGAGTAGGCCAAAACCGAACCGGCGGCGTTTCCGAAGGGAAGGCGCCCCTCAGAAAGCTGAGTGTTCGTTGAAACTTGTTCGTTAGGACCTGCTTGGCTAAACCAGTTGGTCCCGCGCCAGACGATGACGCGGGACCATTTGAGGTTTACGGCAAGTAGTAGCGGAACGAGGTGTAGACCATGTTGTCCAGTCCTGAAGGCGATCCCGAGGTTCCCGGCCCTGCGACTCCTGACCAGGTCTCGCGAGTCACATAGGAGTACTGGGTACCGAACTGGAACCTGCCCTTAGGCCCGTTGTAGAAGCGGTACCAGAAGCCGAGCGTACCCTCGATGATTGCCCGCGTTTGACCAGAGCATTTGCCAAGTCCGCTCGGACTAAAGCCAGTGTTCACGGTGGGAGCCACTTCGGTATAGCAGCCCGCATTGCTGAACCCTGGAGCTCCGTAGCCGACGTCGCCTACCGGGCCCGTCCCAGCGGCGTTCGGGTTAGGATCGAAGTCATACGCCCGGCCGGCATACTCGATGCCGGCGTAGGAGTAGACATCGAGTTTCTTGCCGTGAAATTCCAACGTCCCCAGACCCTGGTAGTCCCTGATCAGGTTGAGGGTTCCATTGGCATGGATGGAAATATCGGAGAGCTGGGCTGCGCCGTAACGGCCCACACCTGTGCCTCCGAATTCATGCAAGCCGAAAGTGACGCGCTTGTCGGCGAGGGTCCAGCGGAGATTGAAGCCAAAGCCTCCGCCTTCTTTTGAGGCGTTATAGGCGCCGGTCGCCGCGGTACCCGTGCATACGGGGTTGGTGCCGGGTTCAACGCACGGAAAGACACGGTCGGTAAACCGATCGGCCAGACCGAAGATCTCGTAGTGCCCGAAGCCTTGATCAAAAGCGACCTTGGCGACGACATCGGGCGATGGATTGGCGGTGTAATTCGAAGTGGTGTTGTAGCTATTGCTGGCGCCAGCTTCACCGAGCAGGAAATTGTCCGCGTTGTTGCTCGTGGTGAGCGTGCCCTGCGGGTTCTCAACGGAAATCGCCGCTGAGATATGCTCGTTGAAGTCTTTGGTCAAGCGAATGCCGTACTGCCGGGCGAAAGTGAACCCGACGTTGTACCCGGGGTCGATCGTGGCAGGCCGGGCATCATTGACTCTGCCGGTGTCGTCGCTGGGGGCGATTCCGGCTTTGTTCTCGGTCACCAAGCTCCACGACTGGCCGGCGAGGAATTTCCAGCCATTGTCAAACCTGGCTTGGCCCCACGCCTGGCGGAGACGGAGAGTGTAGCTATTCGTCTGAGTGGCTGAAGAGGTCACGCCGGCAGAGAGAAAGTCACCGGAGATGTAGGCGGAAAGCGCTACATCCTTCAGACGCCCATCGACGTACACCGTGGGTCGAGACTGACGAGCGGAACCGAAGAACTCCGGCAGGGTGCTCTGCGAGGCTCCGGGCATGGTGAGGCTGTTGAAAGGAGTGGTTATGTCAGCTCCCAGCTCTCGCGACCGCCGCACGAATGCAGCTTCCACGAATCCGCCCGGTGTGATCGTGATTCCTTTGAAGTAAATCGAGATAGGGCCGTGCATGGGGTTTGGCGGGGTGTCCGGCGGGGCATCCTGCGTGTTCTGTGCGAGGCTAGACGCGGCCCCTGGCTGCACTGCAGGGCTTGTATTAGTTTCCGCCAACTGCCGCGGAACGGCTTGAGTTGGGGCTGTGTCGGTCTTGGCCGCGGCTGCTGCACCAGATTGCTGCAACTGCCATGCCTGCTGGCGCTCTAGCTGCTCGGTAAGCCGCTGAATCTGTAACTGTTGTGCGGCCACGGCATCTTTCAATGCCTGGACATCAGCGGCCGTGACTACCGTGGGCGCTGGTGCCGGGGCGGCCCCGCTGGCAGCCGGAGCACCCGAGCCAGGGTTCTCCGCCCAGGCGCCGGCGCTGAGAGCCGTAAGCGTGAGGGCGATGATAAACAAAGTTTTAGTCGATTTCATGGAATTCAATCCTCTCCTTTTGAGTTTTTGTGGAACCATAGTTCCGGGGGAACAACCTAAACTTCTTAGCAATCGCAGGTTCGCAACTTAAGCAACTTCCACCTTCCCAACCGGCGTTTGGGAGAACTGCTTCAATGGTCCGGCCGTTTCGATAATCACAATCAATTTACTAGTGATTCCGAACAATCGAACTTACTTCTACTTTGTTAAACGAGTGTCAACAAGGCGTTAATGCAGTGTTAATTTGTCGAGAAACTGGAGCAAAATCCGGTACGCGGAAGGCTAGTTAAAGTCGACCTCTGCCCGCTTGCGAAAGGCGCTCCTCGGAGTTGAGAACCGAGTCATACAAAACTTCCGGAATGGCGACGATCAAGATCACGACGGCGATTGACCTAGTACAGGAGCACTACCCGCGACGCCGAGATAAAGATTTGCCTATTCGACCGCCTGGCCCCCGACGACCAAGGGGAGTATGCTGCTCTTCTCTTTTGCTTTCCTTTTGGCCGCGCTCTTGCCTTTGGTAGAACGCGACGCTGTGCCGGAAATCAGATCGGCCAGCGTGGTGTTTTCGAGAATCTTGGCGGCGGCATCACGCACATCGAGAAATACCTGATAGAGCGCACGATGCGGCAGATCGCGGTCGATAAGCACGCGCAGTTGCTCTGCATCGGCAAAAGGAGCGAGCGGTCCGTCAATCAGGCGCATGATCTCGCTCAAGCGGATCTCGGCGGGATCGCGGCGCAACTGGTAGCCGCCCTTGGCTCCGCGAACGCTCTCGACCATCCGCGCGTTCTTGAGTTCGAGGAGGATCAATTCCAGGAACTTTTCTGGAAGATCCTCTTCATAGGCGATTTCGCGAATCTTGATGGCGCCCTGATGGTGATGGCGGGCGAGCATCATCATGGCCTGGAGTGCGTAGAGTCCCTTTTGAGAGATTTTCATGGTCAGAGATTATGCCACAAAGTCCATTGTATTAGTAGACTTTAAGGACATTGCAATTGCGCTGCCGTTTCCACGGGGGATCGAAGTACCCATCAACGCCAAGTTGTTCAGTAACTTAGGGGATTTCCATCCGGTTGGCAAGGAAGACGGTGTGAATCGGATTGCAGTTTCTTGGAGGAATTCTGCGTCTCGGAGAGATTTTTCAGGCCTTAAGGTTGTGACTCGGCTGCAACGCGCAACACTTGCAGGGTTACGTTGTCGGGCGCACCCCGTTGCCGGGCCAGTTTAACCAGCGCGGCGCAGCATTCCGCCGGCGGATTCCCACTGACGGCGGTCTCCAGTTCTTCCTCGGTCACGACGCTCCAAAGACCGTCGGTGCAAAGCAGGAGATGGTCCCCTTCCTGCAAGAGCAAGGTCTGGTCGGCGCCATCGACCGCCAGTTCCCTTCCCGCGCCCAAGGCGGCGGTCAGAATGTGGCGTTGCGGATGTTTCTCGGCATCTTCGGCACGAACGATGCCGCTCTCCACCAGTCGGCCAACGTAGGAGTGATCGCGAGTCAGCCGCAAGATGCGTGCACCGCGAACCAGATACAGGCGGCTGTCTCCGACGTGCGCGAAATAAAGCTTCCGGCCGCGCAGAACCAAGGCGGTACAGGTAGTCCCCATTCCCTGGAATGCGGGGTAGCGCTCGGCGTAGTTTTGAATTCGCGTGTGCGCCGCGGTAAGGGACTCGACCAGGGCGGTTTGCGGATCGTCGCCCGGCGCATGATCATAGACTTCGCGAACCGTCTCAACCGCCAGGCGGCTGGCTTCCTGGCCGCCCTCGTGCCCCCCCATGCCGTCGGCAATTGCCGCTAGCCGTCCTTTGCGCTGGAATTCCTCATCATCCGCAGGTTCCCAATAGAGGTAGGAGTCCTCATTGTTTTCGCGCTGGCAGCCCACATCGGTGAGGCTGGCAACTTCAACTCCCGGTCTCACGTTCATGCAGTCAACAGACATTTCTTTGCAACCCCAGCCGGCAGCAGGAAGGCCATCCGAGATGACCAGCACTCGCCGACTTCCTGCCACTAGGACCGAAGCCGCATTGTGCCCCGGTCATTATAGACATTAGGCAGCGCAAAAAGGCAACTCTGACCCAGAATCCGGAAAACGTGACAAGCGGAACCACAGAGAGGGCCGACCCGATTACGCGCTCCGGGCTTCAAAGCCAAAGAAGGGAAAGAAAAAAGCCGCGATGGCTCGCGGCTTTTCCCTGAACTTGAAAAGTCAGGCGCTGAGGTTAGTTGGTGAAGTCGGATCCTTCTTGCTTGTCTCTGTGGATCTGCCTGCTAGTCTTTTCTGCTCCTTGTTGAGCTGCCTTTGCTCGGCCTTGGTCAGATGACTATTGTGAACGGCCATATCAGCCTTCTCCTGGTTGTCGATCTTCTGCTCCCGATTTTCCAGGTGAGCAGCTTGTCCCGGCGTCAAGGTGCTGCCGTTCCTCTCGCCATTGGCAATGCGGTCCTTCTGCTTCTGCTTCTGCTTACGCGCATTGACTTCGTTGACGCGTGGATGCTTAGGATCAACCACTCCCGGTCCCGCGTCGGATATGTTGCCGTCTCGGGTTTGAGCAGCGGCGGAGCCCACGTCGAAGTTTAGTTGGGGTTGCTCCAGCCGCGAATTACGGAGGTGAGATGTCGCCTGAAGCAACTCAGACGCGCTCAAATGTAACCCTCCGCTGGTTACTGGAGTCACCCGCGAGGGCGTTAAGTTCGAAGAGGTCATCTTTGTCATCACATTTGACACAGGCCAACGGCGATTGTATCGAGAAGCCTCAGGCGTATAATTTTTCCCGGCTGGAGGGCTCATCATGAAACTTACGGACACGATTGCATTGGTGCTGAAGAGCAAGGACAACAGCCGAATTCTATCGGTGACGCCTGACCAGTCCGTCTATGAAGCGGTTGAGAAAATGGCCGTTGAGAGCGTTGGTGCATTGCTGGTTACGTCTGGGGACAAACTGGTTGGTATTCTTTCGGAGCGCGATTACGCCCGTAAAGTCATCCTCAAGGGCCACTCTTCCAAAGAGACTCTCGTCCGCGACATCATGACTTCACCGGTCGTTTTCGTAACTCCACGGCAAGCCGTCGACGAATGCATGTCGATTATGACGAGGCATCGGTTCCGTCATCTTCCGGTGATGGGAGAGAACGGCGAGGTGTTGGGGGTGGTGTCGCTCGGCGATCTGGTGAAGTGGATCGTCTCGGATCAGGCTCAAACCATTCAGGAGCTGGAAGGCTACATCACTGGACGATACCCAGGATAAGGTATTAAGGACGACCTTCGTCATTCCTACATCAGCCTGCAAGTGCAAAGCTTCCGAAGAGACCTGAGTACGTCAGTAACCTGTCACCTCATAATCTTTGAGTAGACAATATCCGCAAGGCGAAGCTCGTTTTCAGCGGGCGTTGGGAGAGTTGTGCATGAAAAGTCGTGAAGGCGCGCACTCGTCGCTGTTGCACCCGTTATGAAACACAGGTCCTTACGTTTTGGTCGCTACGAAATCCTGGCTGAACTGGGCCGGGGAGCGATGGGTATTGTCTATAAAGCGCGTGATCCCAAGATCAATCGTGTGGTCGCGGTAAAGACTATTTCGCTGGCCGGTCAGCCTCCTGAAGAGGAACTCGATTATCGCGAGCGTTTCTTCCGGGAGGCGGAAGCTGCGGGCCGCCTGTCGCACCCGGGAATTGTAACCATCTTCGATGTCGGCGAGGAACCGGAAACGCACGCTCCTTACATCGTCATGGAATTTGTTGCGGGGCAGTCCCTCGACAAAGTCTTGCTCGGGAGCGATAACAATCGGTTGCCGCCAGAAGTGGCCCTTCAAGTAACACTCGAACTGGCGGAAGCCCTGGATTGTGCGCATGGCCAGGGCGTGGTTCACCGTGATCTAAAACCCGCGAACATTCTGGTCACCGAAGACGGCCATGTCAAAATCGCCGACTTCGGAGTGGCTAAATTGAATCTTGCGAACCAGACTTCCGCGGGGCGTGTGTTCGGCACCCCCGCTTACATGTCGCCGGAGCAGTTGGGTGGTCAAGCGGTGGACGGTCGGTCGGACTTATTTTCTCTCGGCGTGGTTCTGTACACGGTCCTGACAGGTTACAGGCCCTTTCAAGGAAACAGCGCGCTCACGGTCGCATTCAAAGTAGTCAACCGTGATCCGGTGCCGGCGAGGGTGCTTGATACCGAACTGCCGCCGGGGCTCGACTACATCATCACGCGAGCGATCGCGAAGGATCCGAGCCAGCGCTACCAGCGCGGTATGGAAGTGGTGCTGGATATTCAGGATCTGCAGCAAGGACGCGAGCCGTGGAGCAAAGCAAAGCAGCCAGATTCCGCGGGAGCCGCCATTCCGTCTCCCAATCATAGCGGCAGACTCTCGTCCCTGGGTCCGCTGGCGGCTGCAGCCAGTCCCCGCGCTTCGAAGCTACAGCACCGCGTGGCGGAGAACCTGCTGGCGACGATGCGAAACCCATCTCTCGCCGGCATCTTGCTCGTGGTCGGACTTCTCGTAATTGGACTTCGCGTCTGGCCCCTCGCCTGGCACCAGGAGGCGTTACCTCCGAATGCGATCCGAACGGCGCCTGCCGCACCAAGCACTGCTGCAGCAGGCACCCCGACCCCTTCTAGCCTGAAAGTGAACTCTGATCCAATTGCAGGTGGAAACCGTCCAAATTTTCGAACCTCTGCCGCACTGCTGGAGATCGAGGTAGACCACAAATTTGTCGACGCCCACTTGTCGATCTGGGTCGATGATGTGCTGGCCTACACGGGTCCGCTGGAAGGGATAGAAAAGAGACGCTTGGTTATGTTCCGCCAGGTCCAGGGCCACGAATTCCATGCCGTGCAAATCCCGCCGGGGAAGCATCTGGTCAGGGTGTGGGTGAGCCCCGGTGCTAGTCTTTCTGACCAGGCCGCCACCATCGCGGGAAAGTTCGCCAGCGGCAAAGAAACCAGGTTGCGGATCAACTTCGATAACACTGGCAAGATGAACCTGAGCCTGCAATAGCGAGCCTGCAATAGCGAGAGGGCTCGTCGTAGTAGAGCAGGAGAACTCGACCCGTCACAAAGAATATGCGATGTGCGGTTCGAGCGTGTATCCGGAATGCGCGGCGTCGTCATGGAACATCTGCACGGTCTCCAAGGAATAGTCGTGCAGATCCTTGCCGATCAGGGTGACCTTCTTGAGAACGTCAGACGTGACAGTAATGATGTGGCAGCCGATTTCGTCGGCCTGGAAGATGTTCAGGAGTTCGCGCGGGCTGGCCCAGACCAGTTGCGAGTTAGGCTCGGGCGCCATTAACTCGAGCGCAGATTTCATGAGAGGAACGGGATCGCGCCCGGTGTCGGCGACTCGTCCGGCAAAAACCGAGATGTACGAGGGGGCACCGCCGCGCAGCGCTCGCGCGAGTTGCTCCACCTGGTCGAGTGCGAGCACCGCGGTCGCGTTCACCTGAATACCCTCCGCGCTCAGACGCCGGACCAATTCGTACATAGGCTCCCGGCGGGTGTTGGTAACGGGAATTTTCACGTACACGTTCGCTGCCCAGCGGGCGATCTTGCGGGCTTGCCGCTCCATTTCAGCTTCATCATCGGCGAATACTTCGAACGAAATGGGACGGTCCGGAATCTGTTGAAGGATTTCGCGGGCGAAACGCTCATAGTCGGTCACGCCCGCTTTCCGCATCAGGGTTGGATTCGTAGTGAAACCCTTGATGTAGGGTTGCCGGTAGAGCTCGAGTATGCTGGCCTTGTCGGCTCCGTCGGCGAACACCTGAACCCGCAATTCAGATACGGACTTCATCTTTATTCGTTGACTCCTTCAAACTCGAGCACAGAATCCAGTCAGCGGCCTCGCGCAACGATCGAACGGTAGCCTCCGGAGGGTGCGCCGGTTTTCGTTCACGGTAACCGTAATCAATCAAAACCGTTTTACAACCAGCGGCGTGGCCGGCATCGATGTCGCGCCAGCGATCGCCCACCATGAAACTGCGCGAGAGATCGATATTGTGCTTGCGCCGTGCTTCGAACAACATACCGGGATTCGGCTTGCGGCAAGCGCAGTCATCCGCATCGTCATGATAGCAGACGAAGATATCGTCGACGGGCAGAGAAGAGGCGAGCGCCTGATGGATAGCTTCAACCGCCTCACGCGTCTGGGTGCCGCGAGCTACATCAGGTTGATTGGTGATCACAAAGAGCGCGAAGCCATGCGCTTTCAAATCGTGTAGCGATGACGCGACCTCGGGCAGCAGTTCAAGTTCCTTCACCCCGGACGGTGGAAACGGTTTGCCGTCGCGCACCACGGCGCGGTTGATAACGCCATCGCGATCAAGGAAGACCGCCGGACGGAGTTGCCCACTGTGCAGCGCGGCTGATTCCCACTTGGTTTGCTGCTGCTTCACCGCGGGGTGCGAAACCAGCAGATGCCACACGATTGCCTGAAACGCTTCGGCGTGCGGAGTGACGTGGGCGGGATTGACCGTGGGAATAAGGACACAGACGTCGGCCACTTTGGCAGTGTGGCCGCCGTCGCGGCCGACGACGCCGACGATTTTCGCGCCAACAGTTTTTGCATATTGAAGCGCAGCCACCAGATTGGGGCTGACATTTTTTTCGAGATCGCCGCCACCCACCGATAACACAAACACAAGATCGTTGGGGCCCAAGCGGCTTACCCGCAGCCAGGCTTCGAAGACGGTTGCCCAGCCTTCGTCGTTTACGCGCGCGGTCAACTCGGACACGTTGTCGGTGGGCGCATAGGCCTCGATGCCTGCGATCTTGCGGAAGTCGTTCACGGCATGAGAGGCATTCGCGGCACTCCCTCCAACCCCGAGGATGAACAATCGTCCGCCGGATGCACGGGTCAGAGCCAGCAGAGAGGCAGCCTTCTCGATGCTGGCGGCATCCAGGCGGTCGATTACATCTTTGGCTTCAGTAAGAAACTGCTGGGCGAATGTATTTTTCGTGTTCATCCCTTATTGCTTATCAGCCTTAGCTATTTAGCCCGGTTCACTTCCCGCGTCGCGAGGAACTCAGCTGTCTCCTTCAGCCCCGCCGGTGATCCAATCTCGTAGAACCGCTCTTGCACTTCAAAAGCCGCCAATTGCTTCCTCTGCAGCAAGTCCGTATACAGTTTAGCGAGGTCACAAGGCTCACCGACGGGCAACCCCTCGAATGCCTCGGCGCGAAAAACTCCGAGTCCGTAATCGATATAGCGCATTCTTGGCGTGCGGTCCGTCTTGCTGTAGGCCAGAATCCTTTCTCCTTCGACCCCGCCGGCTTCGAACTCTACGTTGCTGGTATCCCATTTTCCCTCATTGCGAAAAACTGTCATCATTCCCAGCACACCTGAAGCTTGAAACTGCCGGGAAATCGCAGCGTAGTCGCAAGGAAGATAGGAGTCACCGTACATGACGAAGAAAGAATCGCCCAACCTGGACAGGGCATTTCTGACGGCCCCGGCCGTGCCCAACAAGGCAGGTCCGTCGAATGAGTAGTCTACCTGAAGGCCCAGGGCGGAGCCGTTGCCGATAGTCTGCTGAATCAGCTCGCCAAGATGTCCCACGCAGAACACGACGCGGCGGACGCCCTTCGACTGCAGCAGGCGCAATTGATGCACGGCGAAGAGTTCGCCGTTGAGTTCGAGCAGCGACTTCGGCACGGTCTCCGTCATAGGCCGCAGACGAGTGGCGAGGCCGCCGGCGAGAATCGCAACCGTCGGCAATGGATTCAGGGCCGAATTCAACAAAGGATTCTCCTATGAATGGGCCACTACCGTGGTTCCGGCAAAATCGAACTGCATGCGGACTTCGCGGAGTCCCGCGCGTCGCATGACCGCTCTGAGCCGAGTCTTCTCCTCGGTGTAGAACATGAGAAACCCGCCTCCACCGGCACCGATGAGTTTGCCGCCGAGAGCGCCGTTGGCGACCGCAAGCTCATATAGCCGATCGATCTCGCCGCCGCTCATACCCGGAGAGCGCTTCTTCTTGTTCTCCCAGTGAACATTCATCACCTGCGCAAACTTTCTCAAATCGCCCGCCAGCAGAGCGTCCCGGCTCTCGATGCCTAATTGCTTGGTGAAGTGAAGATTCTCGATCATCTCAGAGTTGTTCTGTTTGGTCCTTGAATCCTGGTCGCGAAGAATGTCAGACGCGTTGCGCGAGCTTCCGGTGAAGAACAAAAGCAGGTTGTCTTCGAGGTTGGCCAGAGTTTCGGCGGGGATTTTCAGCGGTTCGACAAGCACGCGATCATCGGGCAGAAACTCGAAGGAGGTGATGCCGCCAAAAGCGGCGATGTACTGGTCCTGCTTGCCGATGGGTTCATTGAGCAGCTTGAGTTCGATGTGACAAGCTTGTTCGGCGAGATCGCGCGGCGGCACGAAGTCCCGTTTCAACGTGTGTAGAGCGCATAACAGGGCGGTGGTAAAGCTGCCCGAAGATCCCATCCCGGTGCCGGCCGGGATGTCGGAAAGGCTCACAATTTCAAGATACGGCCCGGTTACCCCGGTCAACTTCAAGGCCTCGCGGATGATGGGATGCTGGATATCATCGACGCGTTCTACATCTTCGAACTTGGAGTACTTGACGATAATCCGCGGACGAAACGCTTCGTTGATGGTGATATAGACATACCGGCTGATGGCCGCGGAGATCACGAAGCCAGTATGCCGGCGATAATAGGACGGGAGGTCGGTGCCACCGCCGCCGAGGCAAATCCTCAGCGGACTCCGGGTAATGATCATCGAGCGGGCCCGAGCGGCGGGCAATATGCATTCGCAGAAATCATGCTCAAATCATATGCGAAGCGGCTCTCGCAGGTCGAGCGTAACAGGGCGGCCGAGTTCCGTTATTCCAACTCGAAATCAGCCGTGCGCGTCTTGCTGGCGCCGC
>DATHOK010000256.1:0-6467 GCA_035484995.1 Verrucomicrobiia bacterium
GTGGAAGGTGCGGCCAACCTGGTGACCGGTCAGGAAGACCGCAAACGTCTGCAGGAGATGCTGAAAACCTTGGAAGAGAAAGAAAAAGTCGCGCAGCTGCTCGGAGCTTATCTTGACGTAAAGCAGGAGGCGGTGAGGGTGGTGATTGGGCTGGATGATGCGTTGCCCTCTATGCAGAACTTCGTGCTGATTGGAGCGCCGGCGCGGTCAGGAAGCGATATGTTCGGGTCGCTGGCGGTGATTGGCCCGACCCGAATGGATTACCAGCACACGATGACCGCGGTGTCCTACATTGCGCGGCTGTTCGACAAAATTTTGAATGAATCGGAGTAATCGTTGTATGAGCAAAGTGAACGGAAAATCAGAAGCAAAGAACGCAGGGCTGGATTTGGATCGCGAACTGCCGGCTGGCGATGGAGATGAGGCCACAACCGAAGCAAGAGGTGCTGAATCGTCTGTCACGGAATCTGAGATCCAGAAATTAAAGGCTGAGCGCGACTCGCTGCTCGACCGGCTGGCGCGGGCGCAGGCCGAGTTTGAAAATGCTCGCCGGCGGGCCAGCAAAGAGCAGCAGGAGTTTCGCGATTACGCCGTGGCAGATGCAATCAAGTCTTTGCTGCCGGTGCTCGACAGCCTGGAGCGCGCACTGCAGGTGAAATCGGACGAGGCTGAGCTGCGCAGCGGAGTAGAGCTGATTTACAAACAACTGCTAGCGGCGCTGGCCAAGCTTTCGGTGCATCCAATTGTGTCGAAGGGCGAAGCGTTTGATCCGCGCTATCATGAAGCCATCGAAATGGTCGAAACCCGCGAAGCTCCCGATCATCAGGTGGTCGAGGAGTTGCAACGCGGCTACAAGTTTAAAGACCGTTTGCTGCGGCCGGCCATGGTGAAGGTAGCCAGCAATCACGGGAAGTAAGATCCACAAATTTCAATTTCTCTTTTATCTGTCCCAGGGAAGGGGCGCCTATTCTGGCCACAAACGCAAAACGCGATTACTACGAAGTATTGTCAGTGAGCCGCACGGCAACCGATCAGGAATTGAAGAGCGCTTATCGCAAGCTTGCCATGCAGTACCATCCTGATCGGAATCCGAACAATCCGGACGCGGAAGAACGCTTCAAGGAAGTCACCGAAGCCTATACGGTGCTGGCCGATTCTGAGAAGCGCTCTCTCTATGACCGCTACGGTCATGCCGGAGTGGGCGCTGCGGCCGGTGCCGGCGCGGGTTTCGAGGGTACGCCATTCCAGGACTTGGGCGAAATTTTCGGCGAGTTCTTCGGTTTTGGCGACGTCCTCGGAGGCAGCGGACGCCGCCGCAGCCGGGTTCAGCGCGGCGCGGATTTGCGCGAAGACTTGACCATCGAGTTCGAAGAAGCCGCTTTCGGCGTGGAGAAACGCGTCACGGTGCGCCGTCATGAAGCCTGCGAAGACTGCCAAGGCTCCGGAACGGCCGCGGGCAAAGGTCCTGCAACCTGCCGTTCGTGCGCCGGCCGAGGGCAGGTCCGCTATCAGCAAGGCTTCTTCAGTATCGCGCGGACTTGTCCCTCTTGTCAGGGAACGGGCAGCGTAATTACCGATCCATGTCCGAAGTGCAAAGGCGAAGGCCGGCATCTGCGGCAGCGCTCGGTAGACGCTAAGATTCCCGCAGGCGTGGAAGACGGCACACGCATTCGGTTTACGGGAGGCGGCGAGGCCGGGCCTTTCGGCGGCCCGCAGGGCGATCTTTACCTAGTGCTGCATGTGAAGGAGCATCCGTTTTTTGTGCGGGAAGGGAATGATCTGCACTGCGCCGTCCCGCTCTCGGTGACGCAGGCCGCCATGGGTGCGGAGATTCGCGTACCCACTCTCGAAGGCGAGCACACGCTCAAGATTCCAGATGGAACCCAGCCCGGAACCACATTTCGCGTCCGCCACAAGGGTGTACCGGTTTTGAATGGTCACGGCAAGGGCGATCTTTACGTGGAAGTGCGGGTGCAGATTCCGAGCAAGCTGAGCAAGCGCCAGAAAGAGCTGCTGCAGGAACTGGAGACGACTGCCAAGGTAGATAATCAGCCGATGCTGCGGGCTTTGCTCGGCAAAATGAAGGATATGTTCGGGTGAGACGATTGCCAGCCGCCAGTTGTCAGACTCAACCCCATTGCCTTTATCATTCCTTCCGAGCTCTAAGTCCACCACTATGACTCCCGTCATCATGAGCCTTTACTGGCAACTGGGTGCTGGCAACTGAAGTAAATGACGCGCCGCCGTTTTATCGCCGATGAAGTCTCAGGTAATCGTGCTGCCCTGGTGGGCGAGCATGCAGACCATCTAGTGCGCGTGTTGCGAGCCCGTGTCGGGCAGGATTTCGATATTGCCGCCGGAGAGACTGTGCGGCGGGGCCGAATTACCGCTGTCAGCGACGGTCGCGTCGAATTCGATTTAGGCGAAGAAGTTTCCCGAGCGAGTCTGGCCGAGATCACCCTCGTTCTCGCCGTGTTCAAGTTCGACCGCATGGAGTGGGCGATTGAGAAGTGCACCGAGCTTGGCGTCTCGCGGATTGTGCCCATAATCGCGCGGCGCACGGATTCGCATCTGGCCGCCGCCTCGCCGAAACGGGTAGAACGTTGGCGGCGCATTGCCCGGCAAGCGGCGGAGCAGTCGCGCCGCGACACTCCGCCGGAGATTGCCGCGCCCGTCAAATTTGCAGAGGTGTTGAGCTTTCCAGCTGCCTTGCGCATTGTGCTTGCCGAATTACAAGAGCAAACCTTGCTCCGCGATATTCTGCAGCAGAAGAACGCAGGAGACGGGATTGTGATGGCAGTTGGTCCCGAAGGCGGCTGGACCGAGAGCGAATTGCAATCGTTTCAGAAATCCGGATGGATGTCGGCCTCGCTCGGCAACACCGTCCTCCGCGCCGAGACTGCCGCAATCGCCGCCACGGCACTGGTCGTTTCCGCGTTGTATCTGCCTTAAGTTTCACGCCGTCATTTCCGGTCTTGCCCAGCGTCATGCAGCCCGCTGATCGTGGTGGTATTCTGGGCCGCGATGGCTGTTTCCAAATTGCAATCTCATCCCGCTCCGTTTTTTTCCGACGATCGCCAGCGCGAAGCCATTGCGCATGTTCACGGGCCGATGCTGGTAGTGGCCGGCGCGGGCACAGGAAAAACCTCGGTGTTGATCCACCGAATTGCCAGCCTCGTTGAGCAGGGACAAGCGAAGCCCGATGAGGTGCTTGCGCTTACCTACACGGTAGCCGCAGCCGGAGAGATGCGCGACCGCGTCCGCGGGCTTCTCGGCAAACCAATTCATTCGGCAACCTTTCACGATTACTGCCTCGACCTGCTGAAGCGCAATGAAAAAGATTTTGGCGTGCTCGACGAGAAAGATCTCTGGATTTATCTTCGTAAGAGAATTCATGAGCTTCACCTCCAGCACTACATCCGGGCTGCAAATATAGGACAGTTTCTCAACGACTTGCTCGGCTTCCTCAGCCGCTGCCACGACGAACTGGTAACCCCGGAAAAGTACGCGGAGTACGTGACCCGGCTCGAACGCGGCGAAACCCAAGTTCCCCGAGTTGCGAAATCGAAAGATCAATTGAGCGATGCCGAGGTCATCGGACGCTGCCAGGAAATTGCCCGCGTCTTCGCCACCACCGAGCACTGGTTGCGCGAAGAAAATCTGGGCACGTTCGGCCACATGATCACGCGTGCCTATGCGCTGCTCACGAGCGACCAGGAGGTGCTGGCTGCCGAGCGCGCTCGCGCGCGTTTCATCCTGGTCGACGAATTTCAGGATGCCAACTTCGCCCAGATCAAACTTCTGGCCGCGCTGGCGGGAGCCGAAGCGAACGTCTTCGGCGTCGGAGATCCCGATCAAGCTATCTATCGCTTTCGCGGGGCATCCAGCGCGGCGTTTTACTTGTTCCGCCGGCATTTTCCACACTCCAAGCTGGTCGTGCTCGACCGGAACCGGCGCTCGACCACGCCGATTCTGCGATGCGCTTTTGCCGTGGTCGACAAAAACCCTCCTGTGTTTGCCGCGAACGACGCGCTCGCCTACCGGCGCACTCCTCTGCAGTCGGCACGCGAAGAAGAAGCCAAGAAAGAAGGCAAGACGCTGGCCACTTTCCCGGTGGAAGCGATCTCATTTGCCGCGAAAGATGCCGAAGCGCCGGACGTGGCCCGCCTCATCGAAGAGACACAACGGCGCTCGCGTTGCCGATGGAACGACTTCGGCGTACTTTACCGCTCGCACATTCACCGCGACAGCGTTGTGCACGAGCTGGCCGAGCGGGAAATTCCCTTCTCCATTGAGAACATGGACGTCAGCGATACCCCCGAGGTGCGCGATCTGTTTGCCTGCGTCGCGGTTGTAGTGGACTCGAGCGCCGACGCCAGTCTTTTTCGCGTAGCCGCGTTGCCGCAGTTCGATGTGGATCCCGAGCAACTTCGCTCTCAGCTGCGCGCCATTGCAAACGATTCGAAGGATGGAGTCGTGATCCCGCTCGCCTCGGTGCTCGACCAGGTTGCCGGCGGCCGGGCCGTGTTGGAGTCCGTGCGCCAGGCGCGCGATGAAGTCAGCCGCAAGCAGGCTAAAACGCACGCCGCTCTGCAGTTGATCGGAAAACAATTCGGGCTTGACTTGAATTCCCCAGTCCTGCGGGCCGCTCTGAAGTTTGCCAGCGACTGGGAGAAAAAGCCAACGACCGAAACGAAAGACCTTGGCGAATGGATCGAGTACCTGAACTATTTTCGCGAGGCAGGTGGCGTAATTCCCCTGACCTCAAAGGATGACGAGGAAGCTGTTCGCCTGATGACCGCGCACGGAGCCAAAGGGCTCGAATTCGCACATGTTTTCATCCTGCGCGCGACCAGCGGTTCGTTCCCCGCCAGCTACCGGGAGACGCTGGTGGAATTTCCTCGCGAGTTGCGCGATCCGGATTCCGCTTCAGCCAGCGATGACAAAACTCTCTACGATCAGGAAGAACGCCGTCTCTTCTACGTGGCCATGACCCGGGCCAAAGATTCGCTGCACATTTATGGAAAGCAGGGAATCGGCCGCGACAAAACACCGGCAGGGCTGATGCGCGAAATCATCTGCAGCCCCACTCTGCAACCCTGGCTCAGAGCGCGGCCCGCGCTGCCTTCGCAGCCTGAGTTGATCGAGATCGCCGCCGCAGCGGATGCGGCTCATCCCGAAGGCTCGCGGCTGGCAGAGTGGCTTGCGCTTCCCGCCATCGAAGGCCTGGACGCTCGGTTGAGTGCCTCGGCTGTAGAGACCTATGAGACGTGTCCGCTACAGTTCAAGTTTCAGCGCGAGTGGAAGTTGTCGCGGCAAGTGCACGCCGCCATGCAGTTTGGCGCGACCATGCACCGCGTACTGCGCACCTACTACGATTCTGTACGCGCGGGCAGAACCAAGAGCGACGAAGAGTTGATTCAATTGTTTCGCGACGATCTGGCCGAGTCTGGTATCCAGGACAACTATCAGCGGGAACTGTACCTGAAGGTGGGACTGGCGCAATTGCAGGATTTTCTCGGCGGTACTCGCTCCGTTCCTCCTCCGGAGGTTCTGCATACGGAAGAATGGTTCGACGTGCAGATCGCCGGAACGAAAGTTGCTGGGAGAATCGATCGGATGGATCGTGCTGCCGACGGCAGCGTGAACATCGTCGACTACAAGACCGGGAAGGCTCGGTCCCAGGAGGACGCAGACGAGAGTCTACAGCTTTCGATTTATGCCATGGCCGCAAACGAAAAGTGGGGATATCAGGTCGGAGCCCTGGTGTTTCACAATCTCGAAGGCAACGTACCCGTCTTCTCCCGCCGTACTCAGTTTCAATTGGAAGAAGCGCGAGAACGAATATTGTCGGTGGCGCGCGGCATCGCCGCCGGAGACTTCGAGCCCAAGGTCGGCTTTCATTGCAATTTCTGCGCTTTCCGTGGATTGTGTACCGCCCAGGAAAAGACAGTTCCGAATCATTCCCGGAAATCTGAGAAGAGCAGCGGGAAGCCGCTGGACTGATCGAGCGTGACTGAGCCGAGCACAAACCTTTCGCACAAAAACTTAGGGGACGCTTTCGGCGTCCCCCTTTTCTTGACTTCGTACTGACTTTCTTAATGCTTCTTTTTCTTTTTTGCCTTTTTCTTGGTTGCCATTGTTTCTATTCTCCCTTCCATTTTCATGGAAAACTCTGCAACGATGTTTTGTTGCAACTATTTGATTGTATAGAGTCATTGAAAAATGAAGTCAAGAAAAAAATGCATGCGAGGTAGCGTGCGTTGTTGTACCAAAGTCACCGGGAGACCGAAGTGAGGGGTAAAATCTTCGCTCCGCTCCACAAAAAACTTCTTCCGCGCCAGTCATCGCGATCGAAAAAGATCTGCTTCCATTCATCTCGCATCCCGTTCATCGTTCTTCTTTTGCGGTCGGACTACGCCGCAAGCCCCTTCGGAGATTTACCGTTTTCCATCGTTTTCCCGTCC
>DATHOK010000257.1:0-27091 GCA_035484995.1 Verrucomicrobiia bacterium
GTCCCGTCGTTCTTCTCACTGATTGACCAGGAAATCGGCGCGCGGGCACGCGGACCAAAAGGCCGCGTCGCAGCCACCCTCGCGCTGGCCGGCGTGGTGCTGCTCTGGGGCCTGCGCGACTTCGAGCATCGCCGCGCGGTCGGTGCCCTCGCCGCCCGCACTTATGAAGGCGCTGATCCGCTGCGCGTTTCCGCCTATCCTTCGTTGGCTGATCCGTTTCATTGGTACGGCGTAGTCGAGACTCCAGCTTTTTTCGCGCTGGCTCCGGTAAATTCTCTGGGACCGGAAGTCGATCCCGACGACCATCTCGACATTCGCTACAAGCCGGAAGAAACGCCAGTCACACTAGCTGCCAAGAAATCTTATCTCGGGCGCGTGTACCTCGACTGGGCCCGGTACCCAATCACCGAGACCGAGGCGCTTGGTTCATGGGACGGCGGCTACATCGTGAACTTTCTGGATTTGCGCTTCGTGCAATTGCCCGGCCCGCTAAACCGCGGAGGCGGACCGCGGCGCCCGCTCGGCGCGGGCGTCCAGATCGACCGGAATCTCCGCGTAGTCGGGGATGTCTACAGTTCCGGCAAGAATCGTGTGCTAGTCCCCGAACCGCGTTAAGTAACGATCGTGCTCATGTGAGGACAGCCGTCCCGGCTGTCCGCTTCGCGTAGCGAAGCTTCTTAGGATGATGAGGCCGCATGCGCACGCTTGACGTACCCGCCTTCCCGCGCCCAGAATAATGATTCCGAGGTGCTCATGCTGCCCTACCTATTCGTCCTACTCGCGATAGCAGTCCGCTTCATACCGTTCATGGGACCGTTGAATGTCCTGCCCCATGCCTGGCACTTCACTCCGCTGGCGGCGTCGCTGCTGTTCTTCGGAGCCCGTGGTTCCCGGCGTCAGCTGTGGATTCCGCTGGTGTTGCTGGCGGCGACCGACGTGGTCCTTACCAAGTTCATCTATTCGTACCCGTTGACTTGGGACCATCTCGTCACCTTCGCCTGGTACGCGGCAATTCTCTGGCTCGGCACCAACCTGCGCGAGAAGTCCGGTCCTGTCCGCGTGGTAGGCGCCGCGCTCACCAGCTCAATTTCGTTCTTCCTGATCAGTAATTTCGCAGCGTGGGCCGCCTATACCGATATGTATCCCAGAACTTTCCACGGCGTGATGATGTCCTACGCTGCCGGGCTCCCATTCTTCCGCGGCACAGTCGAGAGCGACCTGTTCTTCTCGATCGCGTTTTTCGGAACTCCAGTTTTCCTGCACGCGCTCTCCGGCTGGATGCACAAAACTTCCGGCGACCACATCGCCGCTGCCTAGAAATTGCGCACAGAATGATTGCGGGGACAGGCGCCTCGCGAGCCTGCCCTGAGCGAAGCCGGAGGGTCCAGCTAGCGCAGTGACGCGTGGCAGCGCCGGGCTAGTTCGCCGCTCTCGGTCTTTTGCTCCTCCACCGCAGCAGCCAAATCAACCCTCCCAGCACAACTACCGCCAGCACCCAATAAAAGTGTTGCCGGAACAGCGCTCCCACCAACCCAACAATCTGCGGCCCGAACCAGAGAGTCAGCAGCGAGAGCACGAGAAAGCGCACAAATCTTCCCGCGAAGATGGCCGCCATAAAGTCGCGGAACCGCATCTCAAACACCGCTGCCCCTAGCACAAAGATCTTGAACGGCATCGGCGGCGGCAGCATTCCAGGAAACATCAGCGCCCAGAATTCGTGCTGCTCAAACGAACGGTGAATCTGCTGAAAACGCTCTTCTGAAATCCGTCTGCGCAAAACCTTCTCGCCGCCCAGATACCCAATGACATAAAGCGGAACGCTGCCCAGCGCCGAACCAAGCGAAGCCATGACCACGTAGAACAGCAACTGCCGGTGATCCTTGTACACATAAAACGCCACAATCGCGTCGACCGGCATGCCCAGCAGCGCGGAATCTGCAAAAGCGATCGCGAACACGCCCCAAATTCCCAGCGGCGTCAGCAAATGCAGAATCCACGCCGTGTACTTCGCCAGGATGTGTCCGATGGTTTTCAAAGGAATTCAGTCTACGTGAAAACTCACGGCGTCATTCACACGACTGAAACATTTCGCGTCCATTCGCCCCTAAACCCTTTGTTTACTCACACGTTACCTTTGAGTGATGACTGCACCGATTTTGATGCATATTTCATCAGCCCTTAACATTCGCTTGCTACAACTAAATTGTGGATCTGCATAGCTACAACACGCTGATCCTTTCCGACCTGCATCTCGGTGCAGAGACCAGCCATGCCCGCGAAGCCACGCGCGTGCTCAAGGAAAACCAGTTTCAGCGTCTGATCCTGCTGGGTGACATTTTTGCCGACCTCAACTTCGCCCGCCTCACCAAGGACCACTGGAAGTTCCTCGGCTACATTCGCAAGCTCTCGAATCCCAAGCGCAATATCGAGGTCGTTTGGGTGGAAGGCAATCACGACCACGGGCTCACCAACATCATGTCGCACCTGGTGGGCGTCCGCGTCTACCAGCACTACACTTGGCAGTACGACGGACTCCGCCACATCGCGATCCACGGCCATCAATTCGATGGCTTCCAGGTGAGCAATGTCAAGCTCAGCACACTAGGCACATCGCTTTATCTGCAACTGCAGAAACTCGATTTCAAGAGCAAGCCGATCGTTCGGCTGATTGACCGGCTGAACACGCGCTGGCTCCGCATGTCGTCGAAAGTATCCGCGGGAGCGCTGCACTACGCGCGCCAGCACCAGGCCGGGCGTATTTTCTGCGGCCACACTCACGAGGCCGCCCACGTCGAGCAGGATGGCATTCACTACTACAACTCAGGCGGCTGGGTCGGTTCCCGCCTGACTTATCTCACCGTTGACGAACAGGGGGTTCGCATCCATGAATTTGACGAGCATGAGTTTAACGAGCACGAATACACAGAGCGAGCTGACGATCGTGATTCCAGCCAGGAACGAAGCCAAGCTGATTCCGAATCTGCTGACTTCGCTGACCAAGCAGGACTACTCGAAGATGTCGAGTACGAGAGTGTTGGTCGCTGACGCCAACTCCACGGACGGCACTCCAGAAATTGTTCTCGGCTTCCGCGACCGCCTGAACGTCAGCGTGATCCGCGGGGGAATGCCCTCAGTCGGTCGCAACCTCGGCGCGGCCCGGGCCGAGAGCACCTACGTTCTCTTTCTCGATGCCGATATCGATCTCGCGCATCCTTCGTTGGTGCGCCGTGCCGTCGAACTCGCCCATCGCAAGCAGCTTCATTGCGTAACTACAAACATCCTCTGCCGGGGCGGCAGCTGGGTTGACAAGCTGTTCTACGCAGGCAACGATTTCTTCCAGTACCTCTCGCAACTCCATCATCCCTTCGCCACAGGCATGTTCATGCTGTTCGATCTGAAGAAGTTTCACGAACTCGGCGGATTCCACGAACAGGTTCTCTTCGCCGAGGACTACCTGCTCAGCCAGCAAGTCGAGCGGAAACGCTTCGGCATCGTCCGCGGCGGCGTCTATACCACCAACCGCCGCTTCCAGAAGATGGGGCATTGGCGCGTGGGCTGGCTATTCCTGAAAACCGCGATGAACTACTGGAACGAAAACTACTTTCTGCGGGATCACAAATACTGGCAGACCTAGGCCCCGGACTCACCGGTTTTGGTCACAGCGTTTCTTGGTGGCCACACAAAGCGGGATCCAGCCAACCAGCTGGATCCTGTTTTCGCGTTCGCCCTGACGGCGCTTCCGGCTTTTCTTCAGAAGCGAAGCACAATTCCCGTCGACAGCCGCACATTGTTTTGTGTCGCTCCAAAGAAACGCGTCTGTACGTAGTCTCCCTGAAAGCGCCACGCGACGGGGCGAATAATTTTGTAATCGAGCCCGCCGCCGAGCGCGGTCGCAAACGAAGTATTGGAGCCAAACCCACTAGTATTCACGTGCCCGCCTCCGAACAGTGCCTGCGCGAATGGCCGGAATTTCCGTACAGAGATGGACACTCGAGGCCCGAAGAGGAAGTTCTGCTCGTGGGAGATCACGTTCTGACAGCTAATCTGCCCCGGCCCGGAACCCGCCGGCTGTACAGGTGGAATACAGATGGAAGCGTTACCATAATGTTCGCTGAAGTCAGCCACCATGCCGACCCAGGGTATGATCTTGCCCTCAAAGGTCCCCTCCCACCCATTCAGATTCGAGCGGCCTGTCTCAACCGGCAAAGCGCTCGCATTGTAGTAAGAGTAGCCGAAGAAGACATTAACGCTGGTCGGAACCTGAGCGCTTGCCAGACCCGCGAACAGTATCAGTGCAAGAACAATCAATCCGATTTTCCGCATAGCCATCCTAACCTCAGCCCTATAACCCTGGCCGAATTACAAAGTCGCGGAAAAGTTAGATGCCAGCGAATGGAAAATCGTCAACTACAGGTCTGCAGGGCCAGCGGCGCGTTCTCTCTCAGAAGCGCCAGACCAGCCCGGCCGATCCCCGGAAGTCGTTCTGCGTCGCGCTCAAGAAGTGGGTGCGGCTGTAATCGAACTGCAGCCGCCATGAAAAGTTTTTAAGGAACAGAAGCTGAAACTTGCGGTCTACGCCGCCGCCAAGGTCTTCCTCAACCGGATAACGCGTCGTGCCGCCTGAAGATGTTCGTTGTATCCCGCCCAGCAGATGCACGAACGGGCGCCACTTTCCATACTGCATGGAAACTCGCGGCCCAATCAGAAGGTTATATTGCTGCACCCCCTGCCGATAGAAGCCGCTTCCATCCGCCACGAAGCTCAGGAAGGAGAAGCGGCGCAGAGCGTAGTCCTCAAAGGACGCATTCCATCCCCTGAATGTTAAGCGGTTTACCACATCCACGTTATCGGCATAAGCGGCTCCGACATACACATTTCCACTCGGGAGCAGTCCCCCGCCGCTATGATCTCCGCCGGACTGTTGTGCTTTGGATAGGGTTGGGAA
The DNA here is from genome assembly GCA_035484995.1 of Verrucomicrobiia bacterium. Lineage (GTDB taxonomy): Bacteria > Acidobacteriota > Terriglobia > Terriglobales > Acidobacteriaceae > Sulfotelmatobacter. The sequence continues at coordinate 4,946 of DATHOK010000257.1, forward strand.
CAGCATCAAGCTCAGGAACGCCAGAACCACGGCTGCGGTTTTTGACACGAAAATGAGTCCTCCAAGGCATTTATGCCAGCAGCAAATTCTACCTGAATGCGCGAAATTCGTTAGGCCTCTCCTTAGATGCTCTGTAACGGAGAGCTAGGATGCCCCCAGTCCCTCAAAATTCTGCGGTGCAGGACTGGGACGTTTTGCTCAAAAATTACACTCTTTTCATGATTCCGAAACCCCTCGCCGCTCGTCTATCTATTAGCATGGAACCCACGGACAACAATTGGCAAGCATGGCCGCAGCCGTACTCGTTGGCTGCCTTTGGTACGCAAGATAAGGAGTTGGCCTTGAAACTCAGTCTGGAAACTCGCAATCGCGGCGACGTTATGGTTGTTCACTGCCAGGGGCGCATCGTCTATCGTGACGAGGCCGCAGCCCTGTCGCGCCTGGTTGGTGAAATCCTCGAAAACGGTGGCAAAGTCGTTCTTGATCTCAGCGGTGTCAGCTCCATCGATAGCGCCGGCATCGGCGAATTGGCTTTCCTCTATACTTGGGCGCGTTCCCAGAACGCGGACTTGAAGTGTGCCAGTCCCAGCCCACTCGTGCGCGAACTTCTGGATCTTACGAACCTGGATTCAGTCCTCGAAATTCACCCCAGTGTGCCCGAAGCTCTAGCAGCGTTCCAGCCCGCCGAAGCCTGCGCCGACTGCTGATTCGCCTCGGCTCAAGCATACATGCCCGGTTTGGATTTCTGATTGTCATCCTGAGGCGGGCGTTCTTTGCCCGTCGAAGGGCGCGTTTGGCTCGCTTCCTTTAACTCTCCCGCTGAAATCGATACCGCCCGGCCCGCTCCAGCGCCACCGCCTCGGCTACTTTCAGAAGCGCCCGCGCCGCATGGGAAAGTCCCGCTTCCTTGCGGTAGATCAGGCGCAGCTTCCGTTGCACCCGCAGTTCCCTCACCGGAATCCGCACCAGCTCTCCCCGCGCCAATTCCGCCTCCACGCTGATCTCCGGCATGAACGCGACTCCATTTCCCATAGCCACGAATTGTTTGATCGCCTGCAACGTCGGCAGTTCAAGCCCCATGTGCAGCGGCGTTTTGTGCTTTTCGAATGTCTGCAGAACTTTCTCGCGGTAGGGCGACGAAACAATATGCGCGACAAACGATTCTGCCCCGAGCTGCCGGATGCTCACCTCCCGCGCCGAGGCCAGCGGATGCTTTGGCGGCACCACGAGCACCAGCTCATCCAGGTATGTCACCACCGAGTGCAGCCGCGGCTCCTCGGGCTTGTAAGACAGCACCCCAAGCTCCGCACTGTGCTGCAACACATCGTCCGGAATGCGGCTGCCCAGCGCTCGCTGCACCGTGATCTTGATCATGGGATGCAGCCGCCTGAACTCCGCCAGCACCGGCAGCAGATAAAGCGCCGTGAACTCATTGGCCGCGATCACCAGCTTGCCCTTCTGCAACTCCCGCAGCGAAGCCAGAGATTCATGCGCGTCGTGCCGCAGATTCAGCAGTTTTTCGGCGTATTCATACAGCACTTGCCCTGCGTCAGTTAGAACTCCTTCCCGCGAGGAGCGGTCGAGCAGAGCCTCGCCCAGTTCATCCTCCAGCTTGCGGATGGTTTGGCTCACGGCCGACTGGGTGCGGTGCAGCTTCTCCGCCGCCCGCGAGAACCGGTGCTCCCGCGCCACCGCCAGAAAGACTTCCAGCTGCGAAAGTTCCATTTACCATCCCCTTATGCCAACTTCAACAATCATTAGCAAATCTTATCATAGAAGAATAACTAATGATCACTGAAGAATTATAAGTTTCGCTTCAACCGCATTTCCTCGTACGATAAAGACTCACAGCGGCATAACGACCCCATGGCCACAGACCAGGTCCAAATCAGAGTTTTCGACACCACCCTGCGTGACGGAGAGCAGTCCCCTGGTTGCAGCATGAACCACCAGGAGAAATTGCGCCTGGCGCACCAACTCGACCGTCTCGGTGTCGATGTGATCGAGGCCGGGTTTCCCATCGCCTCCGACGGCGACTTTGAAGCCGTGAAGGCCATCGCCGCCGTCATTCGCCGTCCCATTATTGCGGGACTATGCCGCGCCTGCCGCCCCGATATCGAGCGCGCCTGGGAAGCTCTGCGAGACGCCGCCCACCCGCGCATCCATGTCTTCCTGGCGACTTCTGACATTCACCTGAAGTACAAGCTGCGCATCAGTCGCGACGAATGCCTCGCCCAGGCCCGCGAAGCCGTGGCCTTCGCCAGGTCGCTTTGCCCTGACGTCGAATTTTCCCCCGAAGACGCCACGCGCACCGACCCTGAATTTCTCTGCCAGGTGCTCGATGCCGTTGTCGCAGCCGGCGCCACCACGCTCAATATTCCGGATACCGTTGGCTTCACCGTACCCGCCGAGTTCGGCGAGCTGATCGCAACCATCCGCCGCCGCGTCAAGGGAATCGAGAACGTCACTATCTCTGCCCATTGCCACAACGATCTCGGCATGGCTGTCGCCAATACCATGGCGGCCATCACCGCTGGGGCCCGCCAGGTCGAATGCACCATCAATGGCATTGGCGAGCGCGCAGGCAACGCGTCGCTCGAAGAGATCGTCATGGCCATGCGGGTTCGTCGCGATCGCTATCCGTACGAAACGGCCATCGCCGCCGAACATCTGTTTCCTGCCAGCCAGTTGCTCAGCGAGATCACCGGCGTCCCCGTGCAGCCCAACAAGGCCATCATCGGACGCAACGCCTTCGCTCACGAAGCCGGCATCCACCAGGATGGCGTTCTCAAGAATCCGTTGACCTACGAAATCATGACGCCGCAATCCGTCGGCGTGCCCGATTCTAAACTCGTGCTGGGCAAGCACTCCGGCCGTCACGCCCTTGCCATACGCTGCGAGCAACTCGGCTACCAGTTCGACCGCCGCGCTCTCGATGACATCTATCGTCGCTTCGTGCGCCTCGCCGATAAAATCAAGCACGTCGAGGATCACCATCTCCTCGAGTTGATCCGCGACACGCACAAGCCCGCTGGATCGGCCACTCCACTTTTCGAACCGCTTCAAACACCCGTCGCGGCCGCTGCCAGCGCAACCAACCCCGAACCAGTCCGGCCATTCCCGATGGCGCCCCAACCTAACGCCTTCGGTGTGCCCGTCGCTCCCGAGCACCACCACGACCAGCAGCAGGAAGATTATCTTTGGGGCGTATAGCAGTATCTTCGGCAGCTCCGGAAAAGTTTATCCGGGGACAGCCGGCCTAGGCTGTCCCTCGGGCGGAGTCCGGCCTGCACGCCGTAACCACTTTCCATTAAACTAATCCCCGCATGCTACTCAACCTAACCATCCTCCCCGGCGACGGCATCGGCCCCGAAGTCACCGAGCAAGCGGTGCAAGTTCTGCAGGCGGTTGCCGACGCATTCGGCCACCAGCTCCAGCTCCAAAGAAAAAACATTGGCGGCGCCGCACTATCTGCGGTGAATGATCCTCTTCCCGCAGACACGATCCAGGCATGCTTGTCGTCTTCCGCGGTCCTGCTCGGCGCCGTAGGCAGTCCCGCCTTCGACCACTATCCCCAGCACCTTCGCCCCGAAGCCGGACTCCTCCGCCTGCGCCGCGAACTAGGCGCCTATGCGAATCTGCGTCCGGCGATCTGTTTCCCCGCCCTCGAAGATTGTTCTCCACTGCGCGCCGATCTAGTACGCGGCACCGACATAATGATTGTCCGCGAGTTACTGGGAGGCCTCTATTTCGGAGAACCGCGTTCCATCGCAGGCGCACCAGGGACACGCGTCGCCACCAACACCATGACGTACGGCGAACCAGCCATCGAGCGTATCGCCCGCGTTGCCTTTGACCTCGCAGCAAAGCGCCGCCAGAAAGTTCTCTCCGTCGACAAAGCCAACGTTCTCGAGTGTTCCCGCCTATGGCGCGAAGTCGTCACCCGCTGCGCGAAAGATTATCCGGGAGTGCAACTCTCCCACATGTATGTAGATTCCGCCGCCATGTCGCTGGTGCAGCGCCCAAAAGATTTCGACGTAATACTCACCGAAAACATGTTCGGCGACATTCTCTCCGACCAGGCTGGTGGAGTAGTAGGATCGCTAGGCCTGCTAGCCTCAGCCGGCATCGGGGGTCCGGTCGGCGTGTACGAGCCTGTCCATGGCTCAGCACCAGACATCGCCGGCAAAGGAATCGCAAATCCGCTCGGCGCAATTCTTTCTGCCGCGCTCTTGCTGCGCCATTCTTTTCAACTCGACCAGGAAGCGGCCTGCATCGAGAATGCCGTCGGCAAGGTGCTGAATCAAGGCTATTGCACCGCCGACCTGGTCCGTGCTGCGCAAACGCCAACCTCAACTTCCGAGATGGGACATCAGGTTGTTGAAGCTGTGAAGGAATTGGCTGCGTCCGCGAAACGCAAGTCAGCCTGACTCAAACTCTCGGCGCAGGTCCTCCCGGCGCTGTTTTAACGGGCTGCGCTCCCGCCGCCGAGCCGACATCATATTTCCCCGTCAAGTCATACCAGCGAATCCGCAGCATCTCCCAAAACATGCGCGCCCCATCCATCACCGGATGAATCCGTGTATCTCCGCTGTGTCCCCAGCACACCGGTACTTCCTCCACGCGAAATCCAAACTTGCGCGCCAGAAAAAGAATCTCCGGATCAAAACCCCAGCGCTCGATGCGTTCCAGCGGAAAAATCGTCTGTGCAGCCCGCCGCGTGAAAGCTTTGAAGCCGCATTGCGTGTCTTTGAACTGCAGCCCCAGAATAATCCGCAGCAACAAGTTGAAGACTCTTCCAAAAAGTTGCCGGTGCAGCGATTGCCGCCGCGTTTGCAATTCCGCCCGCAGCCATCGCGAACCAATAGCGATGTCCGCGCCCCCGGCCAATGCCGCCAGCAACTTCGGCATCTCTTCAATCGGCGAAGACAGATCCGCATCGCTGAACACCACCACGTCGCCCCGTGCATTCAGCATCCCATTGCGCACCGCATAGCCCTTGCCGCGGTTCCCCGGATTCTCCACCAGCCGCAACATCGGATTCCTCTCCGCAAACCCGCGCACTAGGTCCGCCGTGTTATCGCGCGATCCATCATTCACCACAATCACTTCCGCACTCCATCCCTGTTCGCGCAAATATCCCAGCACCTTCTCCAGGGTAGCGGCCAGCCGCGCGCCTTCGTTATAGGCAGGAATAACGATGCTGTAAGCAATGTCCATGAACCTGTGCACGCCTCAGGAAAAGGCTGCGCAATTGTACGTCGTAAAGAGCCGGTTGAGGAAACAGAGAACCGAAATCCCGTGTCCAATTGCTGGGAACTGACAACTGCCGTCCTAAGCGACGGTGCGTTTGTCCACCAGCATGCCGAAAAACTCATTCACCAGTTCAGCGTCCCACAAGCCCTGGCGGGCTTCTACGCGCATGGTTTGCGCTGCGTCATCATGCGACAGCGACGGCTTGTAAGGCCGCGCCGTGCGCAGCGCATCGTATACGTCCACCACCTGCAAAACCCGCGGCAGCAGCGGAATCTCGCTCGCCCGCAACCCATCCGGATACCCCGACCCATCCGCATGCTCATGATGATGCCGGATGATCGGCAGCACCAGCCGCAAAGACTTCAGCGGCTTGCAGATATTTTCCCCCGTCACCGGATGCTGCTTCATGATCGCCCACTCCTGAAGCGTCAGGTCGCTGCCTTTTTTCAGAATGTCATCCGGCACTGCGATCTTGCCCAGATCGTGCAGAAATCCCCCGCGCCGCAGCGCCACAATCGAATCTTCGTCCAGTCCCAGGTGTCGTCCCAAATCCGCAGCCCGCGCCGCCAGCCGTTCGCAGTGCCCCTCGGTATAAGGGTCGCGTCCCTCCACAATCAGACCCAGCGTGCACAGCACGGAATCCGCTGTCTCCAACTCATCGGTAAATTCCTTCACTCGCAGCAGCGACTTCACCCGCGCTGTCAACTCCTCCGCCAGCACCGGTTTGTTCAGAAAGTCATCGGCTCCAGCTTCAATTCCCCGCACCTTGTCGGTGCTGTCGCTCAGTCCCGTGATCAGCACAAAAGGAATCAGACGCGTCGCCGGATCCCCTTTGAGTTCCCGGCATAATTCATAGCCCGACTTCCCCGGCATCCTCACATCCGACAGAATCAGATCAGGCGCCTGCCGCCGTACCTCCGCCGCTGCTTCTTCCGCATCGCTCGCCGTCACCACGTCATAGCCGCGTTGGGCGAGCAACTGGCTCATCAGCCCCGTAATAGTAGGATGGTCGTCGACCACCAGAATCCGGGGCACACGCCGCCCCGTCCATAACCCACTCATGCTTAAATCAGAAGCCGGTTCTCGCTGGGAAGTTGTCCGGCCCTCAACACTCACAGCCGGACGGAAATCACGGGGGAAAATCATTGCGCACTTGCTCTTTCCATCAATTCTACTGCAATCTCACCCTCAACTGCGCGCACGCATTACTCAACAGCCAATCAATCGTGCCTCGATTGGTTAGCCTCTCCTCCCACTTCGGAACCCAATATCGAAATTCACGCGCGATTTGTGACCTCTGACCTTGTCCTCCCGCCTGTTTCCTGCTTAACCTCGGCCATGCTCCGCTTCTTCCAATGCCATCTCCGCATAGCGCTGGCGCTCTCCATCTTCGTCACCCCAGCGAGCGCCGTCGCCGCGACCAAAACCCACGTCATCACTTTCGGCAAATGGACTGCGGTGCAGTGGTTCCCCGAGACCGGAGACGGTGCAGCCGACGAGAAACCGCTTACTATGAAAGTCCGCCCTCTTGTCGTTGACACCCACGTCAAGGAGTTCACGCTAGGCCCCACTCACGACGTAACCGATCGCCTCTTCGTAGTGCGCCGCGCTTTCCGCGTCAATGACAGCCTTCCCCAAGAATCAACGTCCCCGCCCCACTGGCAATGGCAGCCCGGCGGATGGCTTCTCGTCGATCGCGCGACCGGGCACATCTCGCTCCTCAATCTGCCCGACTTTGACGTCTTCTACTCCGCCGCCAGTTGGTACCGCGATTACGCGGCTTACTGCGGAGTCTCCGATGACAGCAAAAAAGTTTACGCAGTCGTAGCCCAAATCAACCGCCGCAAGCCCATTCTCAAGAAGCCTATCGAGGGCGAGAACATCATCGACAAAGAAACGAAAGATGCCCCGGCCGACTCCGCCTGCCCCGCACCAGCTTGGCAACGAACTCCCGCCCGCATAACCTTCGAGCCCGCAGGCGCGCCCAAACAAACCTTCGCCATCCGCGGCCACGTCGTAGATTTGTTGAACGAGAGTGAAGAGAAAGACGAAAAAGCCTCAAAATAGATCGAGACCCCACCTAAGAAACTTGATCACTGATCACTAGTCACTGACCACTGACCACTGCTATATTGCCTCCACCGTCGGCAGTTCCTCGGCGACGGTCCTCTCTTTCACCTTAGCGCTAGTCACCAGAATCACCGACATCACTACGATCACACTCCCCATAACAATGAAGCGGTCCACGCGCTCGTGCAGCACCAACCATCCCAGAAAAACCGCGACTACCGGATTCACATAAGCGTAGGTCGAAACTTTCGAAGTAGGCACATGCTCTAGCAACCATATATAAGCCGTGTATCCGGTCCACGATCCGCACACCACCAGATACAGCACCGCGCTCACGCCGCGCGCTGTCCAGCGAGCGTGCGCGAAATCTCCCACGACCAGGGCAAACAACAAGTTGGCCGCGCCCGCCGCCGTGACCTGCCATCCGGTCGCGCTGAACACATCCATCCCGGACTGCCAGCGCTTCGACAGCACCGATCCCAGCGCCCAGGAAAACGATCCTCCCAGCAGCGAGACCGATGCCCAAAACTCGCGTCGGCCCAGCGCCGAACTCGAGTGCAACTCCGGCCAGAACAAAACGAGCAGCCCAACCATCCCCAGACCGAGCCCAGCCTTGCCCCGCCACGAAATGTGATGGTCGCCCAGCAACAATGAATCCAGCACCAGAAACCACAACGGTGTGATCGCGATAATCAAAGCCGCCAGCCCCGAAGGCACAGAAAGTTCCGCCCACGACAGCGTCAGGTTCCCACCCATCAGCAGCAAAATCCCGACCACCGAAGCCAGCGCGATCTGCCGCGCCGAGTACCAGACCCGCCGTCCCGTCGCCGCACTCACTGCCAACATCACCACCCCTGCAATCGAAAACCGTACCCCGCACATCAGCGCTGGAGGAATCGTCTGCACCGCAATGTCGATAGCAAGATAGGTCGACCCCCAAAATAAATACACCAGCGCAAAGGCAAGAATCACCGCAAACCGGCTTGGGCTCTGAGTTCTGGACATGTAAGTGAGAAAGCGGGGAAGCTAAAACATATCAGACGAGGACCAACAGAACTAAGATTCTAAACTTGCCGTACATCCGGAATTGAAGGTGTCGAAGAAGTAAAAATGAAAATGTCGGGATAGCCGCCCCCGGGTTGCCTTTGACTGGCCACTGACCACTGGTTACTGGCCACTGATTTTTAGGGGGTTACGCCACTGCATCGCCTCAAGCTATAATGGCGTTTAGTGATAGTGATGTCGATGGCTAGCAATGCTGCGCAACGTTTCCAACTCGTGTCCGCCCAACTCGCATCTACCCGAGTGCTGGCTACACTGTCTAGTTTGTCCAAGGCGCTATCGGGCGAATCTTCCGTCGCGCCTGCGTCCCAGCCTCTTCGGTAGCGACTAGCAAATCCTCCGCCTGACTTTCTCGGTTTCACGTGCTCGAACCAGAGCCGCGCGTCCGAGTGCCTTTTACCGACCACCGGCCAATAACCACTGGCCACTGCCTTACGGAGGATTCCAATGACCACGAAAACTATGACTGCCGGACCCGCTGTTAGTGGACCAAAGGTCAAGACCGCCCTGCCCGGCCCCAACGCCAAGCGCGTTCTAGCCGGCGACGAGAAATATATTTCGCCGTCCTACACCCGTTCGTATCCGCTCGTAGCCAAGAGCGGACGCGGCATCGTCATCACCGACGTCGACGGCAACGAGTTCTATGACTTCTCCGCCGGCATTGCCGTCACTTCAACCGGCCACTGCCATCCGCACGTGGTCGCCGCGATGCAGAAGCAAGCCGCCGAACTCATCCACATGTCGGGCACCGACTTTTATTACGAAAGCATGGTCACGCTAGCCGAGCGCCTGTCAAAGATCGCTCCCATGCCCGGACCGCACAAGATCTACTACGGCAACTCCGGCGCAGAGGCCGTCGAGTGCGCCCTCAAGCTCGCGCGGTACCATACGAACAGGTCGAACATTATTGCGTTTTTCGGCGCGTTTCATGGACGCACCATGGGTGCGCTTTCGCTTACCGCCTCGAAACCCCAGCAGCGGCGGCGCTTTTCGCCGCTTCTCGGCGGCGTGACGCACGTCCCCTATCCCGATCTTTATCGCGGACGCAAAGATGCTGCGCAGGATCCTGACGCGTTCGCGCTGAGCTGCGCTCGCTTTATTGAGGAGAAGCTGTTCAAGACCACGCTCCCTCCGGAGGAAGTGGCCGCGATCTTCATCGAGCCTGTGCAGGGCGAGGGCGGATACGTAGTCGCTCCAACCATCTTCATGCAGGAGCTGCGCCGCATCTGCGATCGTCACGGCATTCTCCTTGTCGTGGATGAGGTTCAGAGCGGCATCGGCCGCACCGGCAAGTGGTGGGCGGTTGAGCACACCGGCGTGGAGCCGGACATGGTCCTCATTGCGAAAGGCATTGCCTCGGGGATGCCGCTCGGTGTGGTGATGACGCGCTCCGAAATCATGGACTGGGTGCCCGGTTCGCACGCCTCAACCTTTGGCGGGAATCCCGTGTGCATCGCCGCCGCGCTGGCCACGCTCGACGTGATCGAGAAAGAACATCTGCTCGAGCACTCCGCCGAAGTAGGCGCGCACATGCTGAAGCGCATGTCCAGCTGGCCCGCTAAGCTGAAGCTGGTGGGCGATGTCCGCGGCCGCGGCCTGATGATCGGCGTCGACATCGTCAAAGATAAGTCGACCAAGGAGTACGCCGCCGCTGAGCGCGACCTGATCGTCGAGAAGGCCTTCGAACACGGCGTGCTGTTCCTCGGCTGCGGCCCCAGCTCAGTCCGCCTGTGCCCGCCGCTTGTGGTGACCAAAGAAGAAGCCGACGTCGCCATGGACGTGCTGGAAGAGTGCATCCAGGAAGTGGGAAAGTAGAAGCAAGCCATAGTTAGGATCGGGAGTATGAGTGGCCCATTCAAGCCGTCTTTTGGCTTGAATGGGCAGTTCTATAGAACGACTCGCGGAGACAATCCGAGGGTTGATATACTTCGCGGTCAGTTCGCGTGAGAAAAGGAACGTCGGAGGCCCAGTGCTGCGCTCACCAATCCCACGGTTCGTTCTATTATTTTTGTTTGCCATCTCTGCTGCAGCGCAGCAGACTCCTCCGCAGCCAATGCCGCCGACGAAGCCGATCTTCAAGCTTGAGGAAGTCATGATTCCCGTGCGCGACGGCGTTCGCCTCCAGACCGTTATCCTCTCTCCAGTCGATCAAACCGGCCCGCTGCCTATTCTGTTTCGACGCACTCCCTACGGCGTCCCCGAGAAGCCGCCTGAACAGATGCCGCCCGCCATAAAAGAGCTGGCCCAGGACGGCTACATCTTCGTCATCCAGAATCTTCGCGGGCGCTTTAAATCGGAGGGCACGTTCAATCTTTCCTCCTGGGTGGACCTCGGCGATCCCAAGGCCACCAACGAGACCACCGATGCCTACGATTCGATCGACTGGCTCGTGAAAAACGTCGCGAACAACAATGGGAACGTTGGCATGTACGGTGTTTCCTATGACGGGCTGACGACCGCACTCACCCTTCTCCACCCACACCCGGCGCTGAAAGCCATCAGCGAGCAGGCCTCACCTGTAGATCAATGGATGAACGACGATGACCATCGCTACGGCGCCCTGCGCGAGAGTTAGGACTTTGAATATGCCGTGATGGAGCAGGCCGACAAGAACAAGAACACTCATTTCGATTTTGAGACTTACGACACTTACCAGTGGTATCTCGATCTCGGGCCGCTCTCCAACATCAACGCGAAGTATCTTCACGGATCAATTCCTTATTGGAATGCGAGCGTCGACCATCCCGACTACGACGATTTCTGGAAGAAAGAAGCCTGGGTGAATCAGTTGCACGCTTCCACTGTTCCCAACCTCAACGTTGCCGGATTCTGGGACCAGGAAGATCCCTGGGGCCCATGGCAAATCTTCCGCCACGCTGAGGAGAACGACCCGCAACACACGAACTTCATCGTTGCCGGGCCGTGGTATCACGGCGAGTGGCAAACTCCCAAGGCCGACAGCATTGGCCTCGTTCCTTTCGCAGGACACGAAACCGCCCGCGAGTTCCGCGAGAACATCGAGGCCCCATTCTTCCGTTATTACCTGCACGACAAGGGGGAGAAGCCGGCGTGGCAGGCCAGCACATTTCAAAGCGGATCGAACACCTGGCACACTTACCCGGAGTGGCCTCCGAAGAATGCGAAGCCCACCAATCTCTACCTGCATGCAGACGGGAAACTTTCTTTTACTGCGCCCGAAGAGTCGAAGAACGGAAAGCCTTATCGCGAGTACGTTTCCGATCCTGCGAATCCCGTGCCCTATCGCCAGCGCCCCATTTCGCCGACGTATCCCGCCGGTGACTGGCGCACGTGGGAGGTTGCCGACCAGCGCTTTGTCGATCACCGTCCTGACGTGCTTTCCTTCGTGAGCGATCCGCTCGACCACGATCTGACCGTTACGGGACCGCTCGCGGCCAATCTGTTTGCCTCAACTTCCGGCACCGACAGCGATTTCATCGTCAAGCTGATCGACGTCTATCCCGACAACGCGCAGAAAAACGACTGGAATCCAGACGAAGGCCCAAAGCCCGGACAATACGCGCAGTCGCTGAATGGCTACGAGCTACCCATTGCCATGGAGGTGCGCCGCGGCCGCTATCTCGCGAGCGACGAGAAACCGCACGCTCTCAAGCCGGATCAGCCCACGCAATGGAACATCCCGCTGCGCGACCACGACCATGTTTTCCTCAAAGGACACCGCATTATGGTCCAGATTCAATCCACGTGGTTTCCGGTGATCGACCGCAATCCGCAGAAGTTCTTGCCTAGTATTTATAAAGCAGCGGCGTCTGACTTCGTTCCCGCGACCCAGAGAATCTATTGCTCCACCACGATGCCTTCGCAGTTGGTCTTGCCGGTCGTACCGTGAAAGAGCAAAGGAGGTGGGACACTGCGACTCAGACGATGTAGCTAAGTCTGTGACATTTGAACATCCCCACTCTAAATTTCGCAAAGAACGCGAAATTTAGAATGGGCCACCCATCAATCGGCTGTCAGCGAGGCTTCTTTTTCTCCGGCTTCGGGCGGGGCAGGCGCCAGGCTTCGCGGTAATGCTCGTAGCGGTAGGTGTTTGGCGCGTGGGGTTGCATGGGGAAGAGCATTGGGCTTATCGGGTTAAGGCCTCAGTTGAAGAGGACCGGAGCCGGGATGAGGTACCAGGCTTTTTGAGGGACGACGTAACCGGCGAAGAAATCCAGTAGATCGAGGGTGTATTTCCGGCTGTTGAAGTTGGTATTGAACTGACAGCGGTATCCGGTGTCGACGCGGTAGCTGGTGGACTTGACCTGGACTCTGACGACACGGGTGCCGAAGTTGAGGGCGACGTCGAAGGGTTGGGAGTCTCCCCAGGGCTTCAGGACGGTGAAACCGCGGCCGAGGGCTTCGGCGATGAACTGGGCTTCCACCCATTCGCCGCGTTCTTTGAAGGTCCTGAACTTGGGCATGCTACTCCTCGGGCCGTTGCGGAATCGAGATTCGAGCAAGAGAAAAGGCGCGGCCCATGGGCCGCGCCTCGTTTTTCTGAATTTTTAGTCTATATATTCAGTATAGCAATTTGACAGGGGTAAACCCGCCACGTTTCCGGGAAATATATCTCGGCTGCTTTGAGGGACTTAGGGTCGATCGTGTATTTCTTGCCTATTGACAAGATTTTGGCGGTTTCCCGGTTTGGCAGGGATCAGTCGCTGCCTTCGGCTTTCGCTCAGCGCAGACTCTCCCGCGTTCTTCGTGACGAGCACCTAACAAACTCTTTACACTGCCGTGACGGGCAGGCGGCGGTCGTTCCTTACACTTATCCAATAGATCAATCCGATAGCGAGGGCGGGTGGGAATCCAATGAGACTTACCAAGCTGGCGTTAGGGATACTGGCAATTGGCATGTGGCTGGGAGCCACCAGTGCCTATGGCCAGAGTAAAGCGATCGATGTAAAACAATCCAGCATGAAGATTCGAGTCTTCAAGTCCGGAGCGTTTTCCGCGTTCGCTCACGATCACGAGATCGAGGCTCCGATCGCGGAGGGGAAGATCGATTCCTCCGGCGATCCGAGCGTGCAACTGCGCGTGGAATCGGGCAAGATGCGCGTGCTCGACCCGGAGATCACAGCCGACAAACGCGCCGAGATCCAACACACGATGCAAAGCGCAACGGTGCTTGGTGTCGAAGAGTTTCCAGAGATTTCTTACCAGTCCACGGCCGTGACCAGCCGTGGTGAGGGTCATTGGGAAGTACGCGGGGATCTGAGCCTTCACGGCAAGAAGCGGCCGGTGACTGTAAACGTGTCGTTAGAGAGTGGACACTATCGCGGTTCCGCATCGATCAAACAGAGCGACTTCGGCATCGAGCCGATTCGCCTTGCGGGCGGGACCGTTAAGGTGAAGGACGAACTCAAGATTGAATTCGATATCGTTCCGGCTCCGTACTGAAGTTACCGGGACGGTGGTCGCGCCTCCTTTTCTTGCTTGAGGGTCACATCGAGTGCGCGGCGGGTGGTCCATTCAAGCCGTCCTCTGGCTTGAGCGGGAAAATTCCACTTCGGCAATCCGGTTGGGGAGAACCAGCCGGTTTTCGGCAAGGTCTGACTTAGCCTGCAGGAGGACGATCGACGATGGTCTCGCTGGCTGCATCCCAGTACTGCTTTTTCCCCGACCAGTACGATTGGGTCGACATCATGCAGGCGACAGAATGGGCGAAGCCGTCGTGCACTGTGCAGTGAGGCTGCTGGCGTGACCGCATGCATTCGAACCAGTTGGCCATGTGTTCGAGCGAGAGATCGTCGATGCCCATCGGCGGAAGCTTGGTTTCTCCCGGCAACAGAATGTAGTGTGACGGTCTTTCCCGGTCGATGTCGGCGTTCTCTTCGTGGGTTCCCTTTTCTTCGACCAGTTGGTAGCGCGGGCTTCCCTCGCCTCCGATGTTGAAGAGCGTGGCCTTCTTTCCCATGTAGCGCGTGAAGCCGGGCGAGTCGTTGCCGAAGCTGGTTGAGTAGCTGACCAGAAAACCTTTCGGGTATTCGAGCAGCGCCTGAAACGTGTCGGCATTCTCGCGGCCATCGTGCCAGGCAAAAACGCCTCCGTGAGCCATGACGGACCGAGGATAGCTGTCGTTCATGAACCAGTGCACCAGGTCGATGCCATGACTGATCCATTGATCGGGGATGCCGCTGGAGAATTCTTTGTACAAGCGGAATTCGCAATAAACCTGCGGGTCGAAGGGACGGTAGGGCTTGGTCAGCAGCCATTTGCCCCAGTCCGTGTCGGCTTCGCGAACGAGCTTGCTTTCCGGCCGCCCGCGCCATCGGGGGCCATGATAATTCCATACAATTTCCACCTTGCTGACGTCTCCAAGCACGCCGGTCTGCACCAGGTCGTGCGCGGCTCTGGGATAAGGCTCGCTGCGATGCTGGGTTCCCACCTGCACGATCCGTTTGTGCTCGAGGGCGGCGTCGCGCGCGGCCTTCGCCTCTTCCAGTACGTTGCCCATGGGCTTTTCGACGTAGGCGTCCTTGCCAGCGTCGACAGCCATTTTCAGAATGGGTGAATGAGAGTGCTCAGGTGTGGAGATCAGCACAGCATCTACGTCTTTGAGGGCGAGAGCGTCTTCGAGATACTGAAACGCTCGTGGGGCGCGGCCATAATATTTCGTATTGGCGGCAACTGCTTTTTCGCGATTCACGCTCCACAGATCGCAAACGGTCGTCATCTCCGCGTTGTGGCTGGTTTTCAGTTGGGCGGCGATCCAATCCAGTTCGTGGCCGCGGCCGCCGATGCCGATGTGGCATAACGAAATTCGATCATTCGCGCCCAGGATGTTGGCGTAGGAAAGAGCGGTGGTCGCGAGAACGGTCCCTCCGGCGAGTGCGGCGGCGGACTTGCTCAGGAATGTTCTGCGGTCGATGCTTTCTGGATCACCGTTTGCTTGCGAGTTGCTCATTTATCTTCTCCTGAGTTCTTCCCCTGCCTGTGCAGGTTCGTGATTTGCGCTTTCCCGGTTTGGAACGAACGACAATCTTCGCCCGAATTTGTCAGGGAGATATTATCCGGTAGCGGTTCAGACAGGTACAGTAAAGTTTGAGGTCTGTTTATGTTTTCCGCAGGCGTTTTTTCTGGACGCGTCTTTTCCGCGCAGACGACGCGGACAGTGCTTCGTTTCCTCGACTGGCTAGCCGACCATACTCTACCGGCGGAAAAGATTGCGGCGCATCATCGCACCGGACGCCGCGGAGAAGAGGCAGCATACTTTCATCTGCGCATGCTCGGCTACACCATGGTGGCGCGGAACTTTCGCTCGCCGCGCAGCCGGGGAGAAATTGATCTGATCGGCTGGGACCACGATGTTCTTTGCTTCGTAGAAGTTAAGACGCGCACCACGCGCGACGTAAAGCCCGGGGAAGCGGCTGTGGACCGGCACAAACGGCGCCTGGTGGCGGCCGTGGTGCGTGATTACCTTCGGCGATTTCCACCGTCTTGCCAGTGGAGATTCGATGTGGTCAGCGTATACTATATAGATTCGAGGGCCAGCCAGCCGCAGATAGAAGTGTTTCGGAATTCCTCCCTCGCGGCGTAAAATTATAGATTCGCCTATCCTGATAAAAGGGGTTTATTAGTGCCTGAGCTTAGAAAAGATCCTATTGTTGGCCGCTGGGTGATTATTTCCACGGATCGCGCGAAGCGCCCGACCGATTTCGCACGGGAAAACACGAAATTAAAGGGCGGATTCTGCCCCTTCTGCTACGGGAACGAAGGCAAGACGCCGCCAGAGATTCAAGCTTACCGTCCGGGATCGAATGGCGGGCCAGCTTCGCAGCGGGATACGCCGGGCTGGACGGTGCGAGTGGTCCCAAACAAATTTCCGGCTCTGGGGATCGAAGGCACGCTGAGCCGGCAGGCTGAAGGCATGTTCGACCGCATGAACGGAATCGGCGCTCACGAAGTAATCATCGAGACGCCCGACCACAACGCCAGCCTGGCCACGCTGCCTCCGAAGCGAATCGAAGACGTGCTGTGGACATTTCGCGACCGCATCCTCGATCTGAAAAAAGACCGCCGCTTCAAGTACATCCTGCTCTTCAAGAACCACGGCGAGGCCGCAGGAGCATCGCTCGAGCACGCGCATTCGCAACTGATCGCCCTGCCGATTCTGCCCATCAACGTAACCCAGGAACTGGAAGGCGCAAAGCAATATTACCTATATAAAGAGCGCTGCGTGTTTTGCGACATTATTAGGCAAGAAACGGAGAATGGGAGCCGGGTGGTGGCAGAGAACGAAAATTTTCTGACCATTGCGCCTTATGCGCCGCGGTTTCCGTTTGAGACATGGATTCTGCCGAAGCAGCATGAGTCGGCGTTTGAGAATTCTTCGTCGTCGATGTTTGAGAATCTGGCGAAGGCTTTGAAGACCTTGCTGATCAAGGCGGACCGGGTGCTGGATAATCCGCCTTATAATCTGGTGATTCATACGTCTCCGGCGCAGGATCCGACCAACGATCACTATCACTGGCACATCGAGTTCATGCCGAAGCTGACCAAGACGGCGGGCTTTGAGTGGGGCACGGGCTTCTACATTAATCCGACGCCGCCGGAAGAAGCGGCGAAATTTCTGCGCGAGGCCAGCGTGGAAGAGCCGGTTCCAGCGACCGTTGGGTAGGGTCGGCCGATCTGGGAAAATTCAGGCAACAAAAAGAGGGCACGGTGAGAGCCGTGCCCTTTTGCAGTTGGACGGAGAGAGAAGTTGATGGCGAGGGACGAACATTTGGGAGCCCTGCCACAACCGTTTCAGTTTTATGTTAGGGCTGCGACGAAGGTTTAATTGTCACGGAATTGTAAAATCTTGGCGGCGTAGACCCTCTATCTTGTTCTAGTGTTTGCCCTTGCTTGCTAATTCTTTCCTTTGGCTTACCCTTGCGTTCGATCCTGGAATTCTTCATGCCAAGCCATCTGGATGGCTTCGAGCTTGCCTTCATTGGAAGCTCCGGGGTCGCCCTTGAAGTCGGGCAGTTCTGTGACGTAACGATGCAGATCGGTGAAGCGGACGGTGAGAGGATCGAGATCGGGATGTACTTCGCTGAGCAGGATACCGATATCTTCAGCGTCGTCCCAGGTTAGAGATTTCGGCATGGAGAAGTTCCTCAAAGTTTCGAGGTTTCAAAGTTTCCAGGTTTCGAAACCTTGAAACCCTGAAACTTTGAAACCTGCTTTTAGTGGTGTTCTTCCGAGATGTAATTTCTGTTCCAGGTTGGGATCTCGACGACTACTTTACCTGGCTTCGTGATCTGCACCTGGCAGCCGAGACGCGAGTTTAACTGCAAGTCGGCGGCCATGTCCAGGCGGTCGGCTTCGTCGTCATCCATGGGAGAAAGATTCTCGGCGCCTTCTTTGATCCATACATGACAGGTGGTGCAGGCGCAGTTGCCGCCGCAGGCGTGGTCGAGCGGGACTCCGAAGTTGAGTGCGACGTCGAGGATCGACTCTTCTTTGCCATGATCTTCGTAGGGCAGCTTGCCGTGCTCGAACTGGACTGTCTTGCCCTCGGGCAGAAACGTCAACTGCACTGTATTCTCGCCGACCGTATTCTCGCCGGGAGCTTCTTCGATGGCTGTGCCGGCGGATTGTGATTTTTCTTCTGACATTCTGTCATCTCCGAAAATCTAGCGATTGGCAATCAGCATTTGGCCAACTGCAAACTGCTCCTACTCGAACTCTGCCTTCGCCATGGGATGCGGGGCTGTGGGGCCTTCTCCCATGTCTGCCTCGTCCATGGTTTTGCCCTTTAGCGCGGTGGAGACGGCGCTGTCCATCATCAGCTCAGCCAGGCGCGTGGTGCCTTGATTCAGCGCGTCAATGGCTTTGCGGATAGCCTGGCAATCGTCTTCCGCCTTCACTGTGATCAAGGCCTTCTCCATTTTCGCAATCTTTTTCTTCTCGTCTGTGGTTAAGTGGCCCCAGGCCGGGCTCTTCTTGCCCTTATCGAGCGCGGCTAGGATGGTATCGGCCTCGTTGCGCGCTTCGATGACCTGGCGTTGGCGGAAATCTTCTTCAGCGCTGTCGAAAGAGTCGAGGATCATGCCCTCGACTTGCTCGTCGGTCAGGCCGTAGCTGGGCTGGACCTGGATTTCGGCTTCTTTGCCGCTCCGCTGCTCGCGCGCGGAGACGTGGAGGATGCCGTTGGCGTCGATGAGGAATTTGACTTCGATACGCGCCATGCCTGCTGCCATGGGCGGTATGCCTTTGAGATCGAAACGGGCCAGGGAGCGGCAGTCTTTCGCGAGTTCGCGCTCGCCTTGCAAAACATGAATCGCGACGTTGGCCTGACCGTCGAGCTGTGTGGTGTAGAACTGCGTGGCAGAGGCGGGGATCGTCGAATTGCGCAAAATGATTTTATCGGTGACGCCACCTGCGACTTCAATGCCGAGCGACAAGGGCGTGACATCGAGCAGCAGCATGTTCTCGGTGGCTTCTGAGCCGCCGCCGAGGATGTTGGCCTGCACCGCTGCGCCTAGAGCGACCACCTCATCGGGGTTCAGGTCCGTGTGCGGCTCGCGGTGGAAGAGTTCCTTCACTAAGGCGCGTACTTTTGGAATGCGCGTGGATCCGCCGACCAGGACGACTTCGTCAATTTGCTCGGGCTTGAGGGCAGCGTCTTTCAGCGCTTGCTTGCAGGGGCCGATGGTGCGGTCGATGATGGGCTGGATAAGTTGTTCGAACTGCGCACGCGTGATTTCGCGAAGGTAGCGCTTGCCGCCCGGAAGGTTAACATCGAGCTTGACCGATGGCTGCGAGGAAAGCGCGATCTTGGCTTCGATAACGGCATTGCGAATGGCTTGCACGGCCTCAGCATTGTGACGGAGATCGAGACCGAGGTCGCCGAGCGTGTCGTCGAGGGCGATGGTGATCAGCAGATTGTCGATGTCGTCGCCGCCGAGATGTGTGTCGCCGTTGGTTGCGATGACTTCGAAGATGCCGTCGTGCAGTTTGAGAATGGAGATGTCGAAAGTGCCGCCGCCGAGGTCGTAGACGGCTACGATTCCGTTTTGCTTCTTGTCGAGGCCATACGCTAGAGAGGCGGCCGTGGGCTCGTTGACCAGGCGCAGAACTTCGAGGCCGGCGATGCGTCCGGCATCTTTTGTGGCCTGACGCTGCGCGTCGTTGAAATATGCGGGCACGGTGATGACGGCTTTGGTGACTGGAGCTCCGAAGAAGCGCTCGGCATTGCGCTTGAGTTGGCGGAGAATCAGCGCTGAGATTTCCGGCGGTGTAAACGTCTTTTCGCCGAGCTTCTTGTCGCCCAGTTTGATGCGAAGAACTTCGCCCGCTTGTAGATCTTCAGCGACGCGGAAGGGGAAGAACTTCAATTCTTCCTGAACGTCGTCAACGCCGCGTCCCATCAGGCGTTTGATCGAGTAGACGGCGCGTTCCGGCGTTTCCGTGAGATATTTGCGAGCGGCATTGCCGATCACGGGCTGATCGTTCTCGTCCAGCGCGACGACCGACGGGACGAGATTCGAACCATCGTCGCCGGGAATCACGACAGGGCTCTCCCCTTGCATGAAGGCCACGAGAGAATTCGTGGTGCCCAGGTCTATTCCGACGATGCGATCAGTTGCCATTTGTAATTTTGTAATCGGGTAATTTGGTAAATTAAGGGCCTTCGGGTTTCAAATTACAAAATTACCTGATTACAAAATTGCTCAACTCTCCAGCACTTCATTCACATCCCGCACCAGATTGCGGATGTAGTTTCTGCGGTTCAGCATGTCCACCATCTTGTCGCGCTCTTGCCTGCGTTCCTCGTCTGAAACGGGCTGGCCGTTCGATTCGCGCTGGATCATTCCATCCCAAACCTTCCAGCGTCCCTGAAGCTCATGCAAAAGTGCTTCCTGCTTTTCTTCCAAATCGTGTTTCTGGTTGCCGATTTCTTCGATCAGGGCGGGATCGTCCTCGCCCATCTTCTTCTGCATGCGCAGTTCTTCGAGCTGCATATTCAGATCGAAGACTTCCGCGAGCAGCTCTGGCGGCACGATCTGTTTTTTTATTTCACCGGTCGATCGCGCCTTCTCCGTCGCCGTCTTCGACTGCTCTTCGAGCTCCACGCCTTCCAGCTTCAAGAGATACTGGGTGCGCTTGATCGGGTCTTTCAACGTGCGGTGCGCGTCGTTGAGCAGGGAACTCTGTTGCAGGCTCCACTCCTGCTCCTGAGTGCCGGCCTGAGCGTTGAGGTCGGGATGCAGCTTACGGCTCAACTCGTAGAAGTCTTTTTCCAGAGCGGCGACATCGAGATCCAATTTGCGCGGCAAACCGAAAAATGCGAAGTAATCGACCGGCGCCGGCGGCTGCACTTTGCCGCAGGCTTCGCAGAAGTGGACGGCGCGCATGGTTCCGCACGACCAGCAGGATTGTGTTTCCTCCGGTGCGGGCTTCGCGGTAATCGTGGTTAAATTCGTCATAATTCAGTAACCCAGTTCAGTAACCCAGTTCAGTAACGCGGTTCAGTAACCCGGTTCAGTACTGCCGTTCAGTACCGCGACTGCGCGAGCAAGTCCGCGCCCTAGCAGACAAAGAGCTTCGTAGCGAGGTCTCTCGGACAGGACTGCCCGAGCCACACGAGAACCTCAGGCGGAGAACGATGTTCCGCAACCGCACGACTTCGTGGCCTGGGGATTCACGAAGACGAATCCCTGCTGCATCAGCGTTTCCTGGTAGTCGAGGGTCATGCCGTGCAGGTAGATGAATGACTTGGGATCAACGAACACACGCACATCGCCGTACTGAAAGATGCGGTCGCGTTCGCGTGGCTGAGTGTCGAAGCGGATGTTATAGCTCAGACCGGAACAGCCGCCGCCCTGCACCCCAAGGCGCAGTCCGCCCTGCTCGGGCGAGATGCCTTCCTTGGCCATCGCAGTGCGCACTTTGGCGAGGGCTTTCTCGGTGACGAGAATGCCCTTGGCTGGCGCGCTCTGCGAAGGTAGTGCGGTTTGTTCGGTTGCCGTTGTCATTCCAGTTCCTGACGCAATCCCTCAGCGGCTAGAAGCCGCCATGGATGCGGGAGGATAACAGCACGACTAAAGTTGTGCCCTTCCCGACCCTTGCGGCGCGGCTGAAGCCGCGCCCTTTCAAAACTCAGCCGCATCAAGACGAGCGCGCGGAGCTTACTGCGCTACCGTGGTCGCGACAGGCTTTGCGCTCTCCTGCTTTTTCTTCCAGTCGCTGATCGCGGCGCGGATAGCGTCCTCGGCCAGCACGGAACAATGGATCTTCACGGGGGGAAGCGACAGCTCCTTCACGATGTCCATGTTCTTGATGGCGAGAGCTTCATCCACCGTCTTGCCTTTGACCCACTCGGTAGCCAGAGAAGACGAGGCGATCGCGGAACCGCAGCCGAACGTCTTGAACTTGGCTTCTTCAATGACATTCGTGTCGCGGTTGACCTTGATCTGCAACTTCATGACGTCGCCGCACTCGGGTGCGCCGACCAAGCCGGTGCCTACGTCAGCGCTGCTCTTGTCCATGGAGCCGACGTTGCGGGGATTGTTGTAGTGATCGATTACTTTATCGCTGTATGACATTTTGAGATTCTCCTGATTGCCTAAACTTACCCCAGGGGCTAAAGCCCGTTTCAAGCTAGAACTCTTACGGCACGACTAAACGTCGTGCCCTTCCCGATCTCGATTACTCGCCTGCCCACTTCACGTCTTTCAGATTGATGCCTTCCTTCGCCATTTCGTAGAGCGGCGAAAGTTCGCGAAGGCGCTCGACAGTTTCGATGAC